>NZ_CP150917.1:3579375-3883750 GCF_039908645.1 Pseudomonas helvetica | reverse complement strand
TCAGGTCAGGCCACGGTGATTGCCTTCGACACCGCGTTCTACGCCGTGGCCCTGCTGTTTGTCGTCGCCGCGCCCATACTGATCGGCATCAAGATCGGCCTGGTGCGATACGCGAAAGCGCGAGCTGTCGCGTGAGACAGCCCACACCAACCGAGCCCCTGAAACGTCAGCAACAGATACTGTCTGCCAATCTCCTGGCCTGCTGAGTCGCGGCCTCACGCGCGCTGCGATCAACGTCTTCGCCCAGGATGGTTTTCTCCACAATCACTGAATGCACATCCGTCACGCCGACAAACTTCAGCCAGGCTTCAACATAGGGCTTCTGAAAGTCGAAGCGCGTTGCCGGCGTGCTCGACTGCGCCGAAAAATCCAGGCCTCGGGCGTACATCACCACAGCGGTTTTGTTGAGCAACATGCCTTCCAGGCCGCGCTCCGCGTCAACGCTGAACAGGATGTCTTTCTGCGACACCAGGTCGATGAAGTGCTTGAGCTTGTACGGAATGCTGAAGTTCCACAGCGGTACAGACATCACCAGCACATCCGAGCGGTGCAGGTGACTTGCCAACGCTTTCAACGTGTTCCAGGCGTCTTGTTGTGCCGGGGTCAAAGGGGTGCCATTGAGCCCGGCGTATTTGGCCTCCATGGCCAGATCATCGAATTCCGGTAACGCCATGTTCCAAAGGTCGAGCGTGATGATTTCGGTGTCTGGGGCGTGTTCTTGGTAACGCGCAATGAAGCTGCGGGCGACTTCAAGGGAGGCCGAGCGCTGCTTGCGCGGAGAACATTCAATGTGCAGAAGAGTCGTCATGGTTCGCCTCGAGTGGTGGGGGGTAGGGCAGTGGGCGCATTGCAACATAGTTGGATTTGAAATATAAATCGTAAATACCAACACCATTGATCACGAATAAAACTATGTTCGATACACTGCTGCTCAAGACATTTGTCACTGTCGTCGATGAACAAGGCTTCAGCCGTGCCGCCCAGAAGCTGCACCTCACTCAGTCTGCGGTCAGTGGCCACATGCGGCGATTGGAAGAGCAGATTGGTAAACCGCTGTTGACGCGCACCACCCGCTCCCAGCAATTGACTCCCGATGGCGAACGCCTGGTCTCTTATGCGCGCACGATCCTTGTGCTGAACCGTGATGCCTGGGCAGAACTGACGCGCACGCCGTTTCACGGACGGCTGCGGATCGGGGTGTCCGAGGATTTTGTCGAATCGCGGTTATTGCGCACTTTTCAGGATTTCGCGGCGCAGTACCCGGGCCTGGAAATCGACGTGCAGGTGGGCATTCCTGGCACGTTGCTGAACCTGATGAAGCAAGGCCATCTGGAACTGGTCATCGGTTCTCTATGCGAAACCAGCGAAGCGGGGCTACTGCTGTGGCAAGAACCGCTGGTGTGGGCCTGGTCGGCGCAACCCGTCACCCGGTTACCGACGCCATTGCCGTTGGCCCTGTTCCCCGAGCCGTGCCCTTATCGAGAGACAGCGCTGACACGGCTGGCCCAGGCGGGGATCGCCCAACGCACGGCGATGTTATGCAGCAGCGCTGCCGGGTTGCGGGCGGCGGCGCTTGCAGGCTTCGCGGTCGCGCCCATGCCTCTCAGCCAGTTGGGGCAAGGACTGGTGGCTCTTGGGGCCGAACAAGGGTTACCGGATTTACCGGATGTGCAATTTCGGTTGTTCACCTCTCCTGAAGCGGATCAGGCGATTGCGGCAGCGGTCACTCAGCTCATTGTGGAGTATTGCTCTACGCGCAGGGCTTGAGCGTCTTTATGAAGGGGCGTTTTCGACTCAAAGCGGTCACCTCCGCGTTCCAGTATTACTATGCCGATGCTCGGACTGTTTATAGGTAGGTTGATCTATGGCCAGAAGCGTTAGGCTTCAAAAAAAACTTCATACACGGCATCTGATGGAGACAGCTGAAGAGGTGGTACTTGATGATTGCCTTGTTGGAAAACTATGGGCGCTCAACCAAGGTGACAGATTACAGTTGAATTCAGCCTCCTTCAGTTCTGTAGCTGTTCAAAAGTACCGCTTGGAATACGTGATAACGAGAGGCCCTGTTTCTGGACACTGGCTGTACAAAAAATTTGACCCAGAAGAACTTGTATTATTTTTTACGGCAAAAGACTTTGACGGCATTTGCCATGGCTGGACTCTGTTTGACGAGTGACAACCTCAGTTTTGGCTCTCTGAGAGGCAGCTTTGGGTTTGCTGCCCATCGCCATGGGTAGCAATCGGCCAAAAGCGGTCTGTCGACGTCCTGCATGTCATTGGCGAAGACCGGCAGCAGTGCCTCGTTGAAGTAAACATTGGCCATCGACAAGCTGCACAGTAAGGCAATGCCCGCCAGAATCAGCGGCGTGAAGTGTGTGTTGAGTGACATCAGGCATGGCTCCAAAGCGACTTTCAGGTATCCGATGAGAGACGGGCGACATCGGGCGCGGATTCGGCGCCGACCTCGTTTTGACGTCCCAGGAATAGAAAGACCACGGCGGCAGTGAACAGCGTGAACATCGCCAGCAGTTGCAACAAGGTGTTGAATCCTGCGGTATAGGCCGAGCGCAGCATCGTCAACGGGATTTGGCTGGCGTCGGTGCTCGCGTGCTGGATATCACCCATCACCAGGCGTTGCGCGATAGTTGAATAGTCAACAGCGGACAGTTTGACCGAGTCACTGATGCTCAGATGGTGTGCGACCAGGGCTGTCAGCACCGCAACAGTGATTGCCAGGGCGACACCTTCGCTGGCCACCCGCGTCGTGTTGAAAATACCAGCGGCCATCCCCGCCCGTTCCTTGGGGATCACGCTGATCGACAAACCATCCATCAAACCCCAGGGCAGGCCTGTACCGATACCGGTCAGCAGCATGGCCGCGATGATCTGCGCGTGCGTGCCGGCCGGGATCGTACTCAGCCAGTAGAGCCCGGCCGCTGCGATCACGAAGCCGATTGCGCAGAGTACGCCCGCCGACAACCAGCGAGTTAGCGACGCGGCAATGATCGGGACAATCAGCATCGGGGCAGAGAGTGCCAACATCATCAGCCCCGCTTCAAAGGCGCTGGCCCCGTCCACGCCGATAAACCGAAACGGCAGCAATACGATCAAGACGATGTAGCAATAGCAGGTGCCGATCGGCAGGATCTGTACACCGACAAAGCGCGGAAACAGAAATAGCCCCAGATCCAGCATCGGATGTTTCGCCCGATTTTCAACAATGATAAACAGCAGCAAAAAGACCACCGACGCGCCAAGCAGCGCATGGATGACCGGCGAGCCCCAGCCTTGCTCAGGTGCCAGGATCACCGCCGTGGTAAACATGATCAGCAGGCCGGAAAACGTCAGCACGCCGGGCGTATCCAGACGCTGTGCTTGCGGGTCGCGGCTTTCGCGCATTTTCGGCAGGGCAAATATCAAGGAAAGGATGGCGAGCAGGGCCGTGAAAAGGAAAATTGCACGCCAGCCCAAGTACTCGATCAGCAACCCCGATAACAACGGACCGAAGGCCAGGCCAACCCCGAAAGTGGTGCCCAGAAGGCTGAAAGCACGAGTTCTGGCATGCCCATCAAACTCCTGCGCCAGTGCCGCCGAACCGCTGGCCAGGGCTGCCGCCGCGGCAATGCCTTGCACGCCACGCAACAGGTCCAGCCAGAAAATATCGGGGACCGCCGCCAACAGGATCGACACCAGTGCAAACAACGCCATGCCGCACATGAATAGTCGCTTGCGCCCGTAGAGGTCAGCGAGGGTGCCGGCGGCCATCAGCAGGCTGCCGAAGCTAAGCATGAAAGCATTGGTGATCCAGGCCAGTTCCGTGGGATGGGCATCAAAGGTTTGACCAATGAACGGCGTGGCCACTGCCCCGCCGGTAAAGCTCATGGGCAATACCAAGGCGGCGAGGCAAATTGCAGCCAATATGGAGTGCCGGCCATGGGCCGGCAGCGGTTCGGTAGCTGAGTTCATTAGGTGATTCCCTGCATATCTATGAAGTATCAGTGCTGTCCAGGCCGAGGCGCGCGATCGTTCGTACACTCTAGTTAGGATACAATCGAAGATAAACGGGCTTTTATTCCACTTATAGTGAACCAAAAGGATGTAATCGAGTTGTGGACAGTCTTAGTGGGGTGATCTCATTCGTAAAAACCGCCGAGGCGCTCAGTTTCATCAGCGCCGCCAGGGGGTTGGGGATTTCTGCCTCGGCCGTGGGCAAAAACGTCGCCAAACTTGAGGCTTCGCTGAATGTGCGGTTATTGCACCGCAGCACCCGCAAAGTCAGCCTGACAGCGGAGGGACAGTTGTTCTATGAACGCTGCCGAAAGATCCTCGACGATCTTCAAGATGCCCGGGCGATGCTTTCCCATGCCACACAGGAACCCCGTGGAAAGTTACGCGTCAGCTTGCCCACCATCGGTTATCGCTTTCTTTTTCCCCATTTGGCGCGGTTCCGCAAAACCTATCCGGAGATTGAGCTGGAACTGGACTTCAACGACCAGTTGGTGGATGTGATCGATGAAGGCTTTGACGTAGTGATTCGCAGCGGCGGCCAGGCCGACTCCAAGCTGATGGCCCGAAAGTTGGGGCCTTTTAAGTTTGTCCTGTGCGCATCACCTGACTATCTGCAGCGTAAGGGACGGCCTGTCACTATCAGTGACCTCGAGCATCACGAGTGCTTGCGTTATCGATTTGTCACGACGGGTAAAATAATGGACTGGAGTATGTCTTCGGCCCCCCAGTTCACGCAGTTGCGCCTGCCAACCGCTCTGACATTGAACAATATGGAAGCCATGCTGATGGCCGTGGTGGATGGGCACGGTATCGCATTTGTCCCGGACTTCCTGGCGCGCGAAGCTATCGCCCAAGGGCGCCTGGAAACGCTGCTCGACGGTCACAGCGAAGATCAAGGGCAGTTCTGGGCATTGTGGCCGTCCAGTCGCCATCTTTCACCGAAAATCCGCGTATTCGTGGACTTTGCCGCCGAGCATCTGTTTGCCATCCCTCCCGTCGACAGCCCAGCTGCAACTCGCTCATGAAGCACAGTCGCCACCGCGCCGTCCTTACAGGTTGTTGCCTCTGTGCCGATAATCGCTGACCGTCCGCTGGAACGAAAAGGTAACGAAAAGGTAACGAACAGGGGACGGATTTATTTATGGATGTTGTCCCGTCCTGAATAAGGTTTACAGCTGTTTCAGGACTAGACATTTCGAATATATTTTTTTGGAGAAGACATGTTCAGTCACATTCAGATTGGCGCTCGTGACCTCGCTACCATGATCACTTTCTACGATGCGGTTCTCACGACCTTGGGGTTGGTGCGTATGCCTGATGAAGATGACGATGGCCCTGCTGGAGCAGGCTGGCGGCTCCCAGGAAGAAAATGGCCACAATTTTTCGTTCAGTTGCCCTTTAACGGATTACCGGCTACGTGGGGGAACGGCACACAAGTCAGCTTTGCAGCCCACTCACAAAAACAGGTGCAAGCTGCCTGGGAAGCCGCGATGGCGATGGGCGGCAAGGACGAAGGAGCGCCGGGCTTACGGCCACAGTATTCGGAAGACTACTTTGGCGCGTATTGCCGCGATCCCGAGGGTAACAAACTGTGCTTTGTCCATGCAGACGATATGGTGTGATACACCAACGCCCTAAGCGCTGGATCAACAAGACGTATTGCCCGGAAGGGGCGAACGTTTCGCCCGCGCAGCGGAGGCAGGAAGAGTTTCCCCGGCCGTGATTACCAGCATCATTGCGTTGGTCCTGCTGGTTTGGGCAACCTATGCTTCGGCGGGCCCCTTCGTGTGGGTCGGCACTGAACCGAAAATGGGCGTCCCCTTTTTGCTATTTGGCGAGCATTCTCGCCTAAATGGGTGTCCGGTTTCATTAGACCACTACAATTCGCCTCCTTAATGCGTCGACATCACTGCCGGCCTGACCGGAAGCTCGGAGTATTGTGGGTGCTGTTTCACGAAGGTTCGAACCGACTGTTCCTGCCTGTCCGCCACACACACGGCAATGCTGGGGTGGTCGACCGTACAGGTTGCTAGTGCAAGAATGCCGCAGTTCTTGACGCCATAGATGGCTGCTGGGTGCGCAGCGAGTGGGCAGCCGTACGTCATCTCGCCCAAGTAATTGAGTTGGCCATTCGTCACGGTAAAGCGCAGGGGTTTTGAGTAGGGCCCCATGAGGCCGCGACGCGAGCCAAGGTCACTCACCTCATAGGTGCCTGCGGGCAGCCATGCCGAGTAATAATCCTTAGGGGCCCAGCCGTAGGTTTTGCCGGTATTCACGTCGCGAAAGCTGATCCAGGTGCCATAGGGGCCGCCCTCGATCAGTGCACCCAGGACGAGGCCTGCGTTTTCTGCGGAATAGACTTTTGAGTCCAGGGCCATTTCGGGCGGCAATGCCGAGCAGGCACCCACTAAGGCTGTGACTCCAATCACAAACAGCTGACTTATCTTGTGCATTCAATCCTCGGTCCATCGAAACAAAATGTGGCTTTCCTATTATGATGCAGTACTTCTCAACTCAAGCGTTAAGGATGACACCCCTCTATGAGTAGTTTTTTTACGGGCCGTGTATTGGGTGCCGTGGCTTTCGCATTGATCTTGAGCGGCTGCAGTGTATCGGGCAGTTACCCGGACGCAACCGAGCTAGACGCCGCCAAGCTACGTTTTATCAGCGACATGAGTAGTGCCACTTTGAGCGTGCTCGATGAGCAGCACTGCGGTGGGCAAACCACGGGCATCCTCAATAACTTGTTCCTCGCCAATACTCGCAGGCGAGTGGACATGTCGATGCCACCGGTCTCTGATAAAACGCCTTATCTGGAAATCCGGCTGTCCCCGAATAAAGAGCTGCTGCTGCATTTGAATACCCAAGGGACAGGCTCGGTGTGTGGCATGGCCTTCACCTTCACGCCGCAAAGTGGCGCTGAATACGAGTTGACGTTCAATCGCGCCGGCAGTCAGTGCATGACAATGCTTAAACGTCTGCACCAGGTGCCGGGCCAAGTGGCGCGCTCACCAGTCCCGCTGGTGAATAAAGGAATACCAAGCTGCATGGGCGCTAACGCCCTGTTCCCTGTGCCCGCAAAAGGCCTGCCGGCCACCCCGGAACGTGACGGATTGATTGAGCAGATTGTCTCGCAGAGTATCATCACGGAGATGAAACCCGGGGCCACTTCTCTAAGCGAGAGCGCCCAGGTCGAGGCCGTCGATCTGGTGGTCAACAAGCGCAAACAGCAGATGAACCTTGATCTGCCGGATGCCTATTGGGTCCAATATCGACAGAACGTCGCGACTTACCTGGTTCAAACGCAAGGGATAAAGGCCAACGCGTTTGATCAGTACAAAGTTGAGTACCGCACGCGCCTCTCCCGATTGGATACACCCTCCATCAAGGCGCTGGTGCCTGATACCCAAGCAACTGACGTCACCCAGGCGCTGGCCACTAACGGTGCCATGTTGCAGTACTACCACCGGCTCAATGAACAGCTGCAAAAGGAGGTGATGGCGAATAACTGGGCGCGCATGGCCGAATTGGACAAGCGTTATGGAGTGTGCGAACGATACGCACAGTGCTGGCAGAATTGATGATTGAAAGTGGAATGGAATATCTATGGCGAACGCATGTAAATCCGTCACGCCCTTGTCTTGATCCACCTGGCCGCCGTGTTGCTGTTTTGGCAATACGCGACGCCAGTTGAACACGCGTATGAGCGTGGACGGTGACGTAGTTGACCAGTGAGTAGTGATTCAAGGACGCCACGGATGCACATACCCCCCGCCCTTCAGAGCAGCAGGTAGGTTCTTGCGAAGCTCCTCGCGGGTATCAGACTTGGCTGAATTGATATCGTTCTTCCCCTTCACACGCTCGATCACCCCCCTCAGTTTGAGAGGAGGATCAGTTCGGCAGTCGGTGTCGGTTTGGGTGTCATCCATTTGGGGGGGGGATGGTTCAGATGTGGGATGGGTTTGCCTGGTCCTTGGCAAACTGCGATTCAAGGATGCACGAAAAGGGGGTTGGGCAGTGAAGATTCGTCGATCTCTTGAAAAAAGGATGAAAGCTATAGAGACCTCAGGTCGAGGGCGCTTTCATGAGGGTGCTGAAGAGGGGGAGGTATTACTTTCTACTAATCTAGAAGATGGCAGGCTAGATGTATATGTGGATGGTTTTTCCTTTGGGAAAAATGAAATCGTGGATAAAATATTGTTTGCTGACATTTCTAGCATTAACAGCCACCTGAAGGTAGAGTTGTTTTTGAACGCTGGGCGCTCAGGGGATTTGGATTTTTATGTTCCTTTAGATATAGAATATGGCTCATTTCATTTGTCGCTTTCTCTACCGTTCTTGACTTACTCTAATGTTATGAATATTTTGGTTGGGCTTAGAGAGGACTGGATGAAACAATCCTCTTCTAATGGATAGTTGCTGCAAAAAGGTCGTGTGATCGGGGCTGTAGATGATATTCCGGCAGTATCACCACTTGCTCGGGATGGTTTGCGCGAAGACTTAGCGGCACGAACTGGTATTTCTCAAGATCTAGACATGAAAAGGGGAGGGATTTATTTATTGATAAATGATTTAGTCGTTGAAAATAAATCTGTCCGCTTTTTGGTCCGTTTTTTTTGTGTTTTTTTTAGATGGTGGAGAGCTTGATGCGTAATGCTGAATCCAAAGCATTGAAGTCGTTATATGATTTGGCCAGTCCGGGCAAACGCCTGGCCGGATATTTTATTGATCTGTCTATTGTGTTTGTTCTGATGTTTTTGAAAGGATTGATTGGTTATAAACTCATGGCGAGTAGCTCCTACAGCGTCGCGCTTTTTTACAGCGTGATCAATAATATTCTGCTGGTTCTCGCGATCAGCTATTTTCTGTTTTGTGATGCTCTACCGAACGGCCAGAGTGTGGGTAAACGGTTGTTGAAGATGTCCGTAGTAGGATTTCCTGTGAATACGAAGTGCACGATTTTTCAGTCGCTGTTACGAAACGTTCCGAAAGTGATGTTTAGTATTTTAGACGCAGTCTTTGTGTTTTTCGGGTTTAGGCGCCGTCTCGGCGATATGCTTGCCATGACCATGGTGGTCAATGTCAAATAAATTGATTTCGGTATGGCTATGATGAGAGAAAGGGGCGGATTTATTTATGGATAACCGAGTTTTGTCTGTCCAGTCCTGAAATAGGTTTACACCTGTTTTCACTTCAACGTCCGGTTGCAGCTCTTCCTGTTTCTGCCACTCTGGCGAAGTCACCCCGGATGATGACTGCTGAAGTGGCAAACGTTGCGCAGCCTCTGCGGTCGACTTATCGATAGATGGCGGAGTCATTTGATCGTAACAACGACCTTGCCCTTGGCTCGTCCCTGCTCGACGTACTTCAATGCCTCTGCCGTAGATTCAAAGGGGAAGGAGCGGTCAACTACAGGTTTGATGATTCCGGCCTCAATGAGCGCGGTGATTTGTTGCAGCTGGGTGCCATTTGCGCGCATGAACACGAACGCGTAGCTGACGTCCTGCTTGCGTGCCTTGCGCCGAATACCGAGGCTCAGCAGGCGCATGACTTGCTGCAATGGCCAGGACAACCCTTGCTCCTGCGCGAACTGCGCAGTGGGTGGCCCTGAGATGGAAATGAGCTGGCCACCGGGCTTGAGGACCTTGAGTGACTTCTCCAGTACGTCTGCGCCGAGGCTGTTCAACACCACGTCGTAGTCGTGCAAGACACTGTCGAAATTCTGCTGTGTGTAGTCGATCACCAGGTCGGCCCCCAGCGCCTTCACCCATTCGACATTCGCGGTGCTGGTGGTGGTCGCGACAAAGGCGCCGAGGTGTTTGGCAAGTTGGATGGCGAGGGTACCGACACCACCGGAGCCAGCGTGGATCAGCACTTTCTGGCCACTTTTCAGTTGGGCGGTTTCGACCAGCACCTGCCAGGCGGTCAGCGCGACCAAGGGGATGGACGCGGCTCGTGCCATGTTGGTATTGGCAGGTTTCAGGGCGATCGCGTTTTCGTTTACGGCGATCAATTGGGCGAACGTCCCGATCCGCGCTTCGGGCGGGCGAGCGTAGACTTCATCTCCCGGTTTGAAGCGTTTCACGTGCGAGCCAACCTCAACCACGATGCCCGCTAGGTCATTGCCCAGTACCAGCGGAAATGAATAGGGCAAGATCAGTTTGAATTCGCCTTTGCGGATCTTCGAATCCAACTGGTTGACGCTGCTGGCGTGTACCTCAATCAAGACGTCGCGGGCGCCCACCGCGGGGGCGGGCACTTCGCCAATGCGCCCGGTGTTCTTGCCATAGCGATCAATTAAAAATGCCTTCATCGTTGTGCGGCTCTTGTCGGTTGGAATGAGGGTGGACGGAGCGTTTGCGGCGTTGCTGCGCCGTGTTATCAGGCATCAAGGAACGCCAGTACCTTGGTCACAAAGTCAACGTAGTGCTGGAAAATGCCGCCGTGCCCGGCATCTTCATAAATGACCAGCTGTGCGTTGGGAATGCAGTTGGCAAGCGCAATCGAGTTAACGCTGGGCACCATGATGTCGTTGTCGCCGTTGACGATCAGCGTCGGCATCCACAAGCGCCCGAGGTTTTGGGGCGCCTGTTTGCCCCACGCGGTGATGGCTTTCAACTGCCGTAGGAAAGCGCTGGGCGTCGGGCCTTTGTCACGATTTTTTTTGCGCTCTTTCAAGCGCTGCAAATACTGCGATGCGGCTCGATTGCCATTGGGCGTCGAAGTAAAGAACAGGTAGACCTTGGGATCTCGCAAGGTCAGCAAGCCCTTGATCATCAATGGCCACGTCACCGAACCGACCTTGTCGATACCGGTGCCGCCGGCCGGCCCGGTTCCGCTGAGAATCAATCGGCGCACCAATTCGGGTGCCTTCAGGGCGATGTCCTGAGCGATGAAGCCGCCGAGTGAGAAACCGAGCACGTCGACGGTCTCGAAACCCAGCGCACGTATCAGCTGGATGGCATCGTCAGCCATTTCGCCGACCGTCAGTGGCGCGGTTCCACCAGAGCCGCCGATGCCGCGATAGTCGGTGGCAATGACGCGCCGTGTTTGTGCCAGGCCATCGATTATCGCGGGGTCGAAGTTGTCCAGCACCGCGCCCCAATGGTTAAACAGTACGAGTGGCACACCGGTTGTGGGGCCGGTGTCGCGATAGGCGAAGGGAATGCCGTTGACCGTAATCGACTGGTTCGCCGCGTCGACGAACGACGTCTGCGAGCCAGCGGGGGTATTTGTCTTCGTTGGATTCATTTCTACTCCGAACAGCGGGCCGGATTCGATGCAGCGTCTGGCACGCCTGCATCGAATCCGGCGCGAATGCTCGCTACCAAAAGATCACTGTTGAGTGTGGTAGCGCTGGGCAACCGCAGACTGGCGGATTTGCCCCAGCAGACCCTGACGTGCGATTTGCAGGTCATCCCAGCGTTCAGCTTCTTGCAGCGGCGGGATCGTCACCGGTTCGCGACGATCGAAACCGACCAGTGCTGCATCCACCAGATCGTCCACTTCCATGATTTCGTTCAAGGTGTTGATGTCGACGCCGGAGCGATCCCAGATTTCCGTGCGGGTGGCCGCCGGCAGCACGGCCTGCACGTACACGCCCTGAGGTGAAAGTTCCAAACTCAGGCCTTGGGAAAGGAACAGCACAAACGCCTTGGTCGCACCGTAGACCGACATGCCGAACTCCGGCGCAAGACCCACCACCGAACCGATGTTGATGATCGCACCGTCGCCTGCTTTGGCCAGGCGTGGGGCGATGGCGCTGGCGAGCCGCACCAGCGCTGTGGTGTTGAGGGCGACCAGTTGTGCAACGCTGTCGGTGCTTTGGTCGATGAAGTTGCCGGACAACGCGGCGCCGGCGTTATTGACGAGGATGCCGATACGGGCGTCGTCGCGCAGGCGGGACTCAACGGTTGTCAGATCGCTGAGTTGGGTCAGATCCGCCGGAATCACATCGACGGCGACGCCGTGTTCGCTGCGCAATCGGGCTGCAAGTGCGTCCAGGCGTGCCTGGTCTCGGGCGACTATTACCAGGTCGTGACCGCGTTGAGCGAAGCGTTCGGCGTAGACGGCGCCAATGCCGGTGGAG
Organism: Pseudomonas helvetica; assembly: GCF_039908645.1. Lineage (NCBI taxonomy): Bacteria > Pseudomonadati > Pseudomonadota > Gammaproteobacteria > Pseudomonadales > Pseudomonadaceae > Pseudomonas > Pseudomonas helvetica. The sequence goes on along the minus strand of NZ_CP150917.1, from coordinate 3,871,653 downwards.
GCGCCAGTGATGAGAACAGTAGGGCGAGTGCTCATGGGATCATCTCTCTTTCAGGGTGTGTGAAAACAGAAAACGCGGTCATTGATTGCTCAGCTTGCGGTGGCGCTCGATTCAGCCAACGTCGGGTAGTCGATGTAGCCTGCCGAGCCGCCGCCATAGAGGGTGGCGGGATTGAAAGCGGACAACGGCGCGCCGCGCTTGAGGCGTTCCACCAGATCCGGGTTGCCAATGAATGGACGACCGAACGCGATCAGATCGGCCTGGTCTTCGGCGAGCCGCGAAGTCGCCAGGTCCAGGTCATAGCCGTTGTTGGCGATGTAGGTGTTTTTGAAGCGCTGGCGCAGGGCGCCGAAATCGAATGGCGCCACGTCACGCGGGCCACCGGTCGCGCCTTCGACCATGTGCAGATAAACGACGCCGAGGGCGTCGAGTTGATCGACGACGTAATTGAATTGCGCCTGCGGATCGCTGCTGGAAACGCCATTGGCCGGCGACACCGGCGACAAGCGCACACCGGTGCGATCCACGCCGATTTCATTGACGACGGCTGCCGTCACTTCGAGCAACAGACGCGCACGATTTTCAATCGAGCCGCCGTAAACATCGGTGCGCACGTTGGCGCTGTCCTTGAGGAATTGATCCAGCAAATAGCCGTTCGCGCCGTGAATCTCCACGCCATCGAACCCGGCGGCGACAGCGTTTGCCGCGGCCCGGCGGAAATCGGAGACGATCCCCGGCAGTTCGCCGATGTCCAGTGCGCGCGGCTCGGAGACGTCTTCAAAGCGGTTGTTGACGAATACTTTTGTGGCGGCTCGCAGCGCAGAAGGAGCCACGGGGGCGGCGCCGTTTTCTTGCAGATCAACGTGCGACACACGGCCGACATGCCACAGTTGCAGGAAGATTTTTCCGCCCTTGGCGTGGACGGCATCGGTCACTTTGCGCCAGCCATCTATCTGCGCCTGCGTGTAGATCCCGGGGGTGTCCTGATAGCCCTGACCCTGTTGGGAAATCTGCGTAGCTTCGCTGATCAGCAAGCCTGCGCTTGCGCGTTGGCTGTAATAGGTGGCCGCGAACTCGCTTGGCACAAAGCCTTCGCCTGCGCGGTTGCGTGTCAGTGGCGCGAGGACGACACGGTTCGACAGCGTGAGGGCGCCAAGCGTGTAAGGGGTGAACAGATTCTGGTCGGTCATTTGGTATTTCTTCCGTGCCCGTTGATGGAGATCGTTGTGCGTGCAATTAGGATGATGATCGAAATCTAAACTGTCAACGATTTTGATTATGACCAACATCTATGTATCATTGGGCGCATGATTTCCCAGTGGACATGAGGTATTGCACGTGAGAGTGACCAAGGCCCAGGCGCAGGCCAATCGGGAGCACATCGTTGAAACGGCCTCTGAGCTGTTCCGTGAGCGCGGCTTCGACGGCGTCGGTGTATCGGATCTCATGGCGGCTGCCGGTTTCACCCACGGAGGTTTCTACAAGCATTTCGGTTCGAAGGCCGACCTGATGGCCGAAGCCTCTGCCTGCAGTCTTTCCAAATCGCTGGTAGGCGCGGAAGCGCTCGATGTTCCGGGCTTCATCGACGTCTATGTGACGAGGGAGCATCGGGACGGACGTGGCAGCGGTTGCACCATGGCCGCGTTGTGTGGCGATGCGGCGCGTCAATCGGACGATGTGAAAGCGACGTTTGCCGAAGGGATCGAGCACATCCTGCAAACACTGGGGGACAAATATCCGACCAGGCCGGATGCCGCTCCGGGTGAGGACAGAAAGAAAATGATCGACCTGCTGTCTCGTGCTGTCGGTGCGATTATTTTGTCGCGTGCCTGCCCGGATGATTCCGCGCTGGCGGATGAGATCCTTGAGGTGTGCCGCGCTGAAATGTTTGCTTCGTTGCCGGTCAATGAAGTGGAAGCGGGGTAGAGGGGCGGCTCATTCAAAGCATGGTTTTCGGTAGAACTTCGATTTTGATGCGCGGACCTGAAAGTCAACTTTTGGGTGTGGATTCAACCGTCTATGCTTTGGCGGGCCCCTTTGTGTGGGGCGGCACTGGACGAAGCAATCGGTTCATCGTGATCAGTTCAGCACTTGGAGTACCGATGACGGTGCGAGTGAGATAAGTCCGCCTGGGGGGAGGGGAGACTCACCCCGCGTCAGCATTCCGCAACAAAGCCGTATATGTCTGGACATATTTTGCGGGTGCCAGACCGACCATCCGGGTGAAGTCCCTGATGAAGTGTGCCTGATCAAAATAACCCAGCTTGAGCGCGAGATCCGTCCCCGGCCTGGCTTCGCCGCTCTGCAGCAGGGTCAGTGCTTCATGTAGCCGGTATCGGGCAATCACCCACTTCGGACTTACGCCGACGTAATGGGCAAAGAGGCGTTGTAACTGCCGCTCGCTAACTCTGGACAACTCACTGAGTTGTGCCACTGTTGTCAGTCTGTTGTCTGACGCGATTTGGGCGATGAGGTCATTGAGCAGTTCTACACGCTCATCGGGTTGCGGCAAGCAGGGACTCAGCAACGCTTCTGATTGCTCGCACAGGCTCGCCATCCCCGGACATTCGATTTGCTCGGCCAACCTGTCGACCGCCGCCCCAAAAACTTCAGAGGCCGGGAGCGATCGGTTGGCCAACCGGCTGACAGGTCCGCCGAGAAATGGCTGGAATGCAGCGGGACGGAACTTGATTCCAAACGCCCAGCTGTTGCCAGACAGCGTCTTGCTGAAGCGGGAGCGACGGGGTCCCCACACATGGACCTGACCCCTTTCCACAACGAGATGCACATTGGGGTGAGGCAGGGTTTCCTGTTGCTGTGCAGGCTGATCGCTGAGATTCCAGCTGACATACCAATAATGCTCAACCCAGGGTGTCAACTGGACTGAGGGGGCCTCGCGAACGTGAGTGAACTGCGGGCTCGTCAATCGCTGATTAAGGACGCCTCGTGCGGGCTGCAGGATAACAATAGAGGCTGGTCGTGTTTTTCCAATCATCTTCGGTCGCCATCTGCTCCAATACAAATCAGGGATAGGTCCGACTGTGTGGACCGCTCAAATAAGCCGCTGATCTCGGCATAGGCGGACTGTAAACAGTCGAGGGATTAGCGTCGACAACAACTGCGTCAGGTATAGACCTTACGGCATTACCTGGATTTTTAATGGAGATGACAGCATGCAAGCCAAGGGAACATTCGACGTCCAACTCCCCGTCCATCCTGTTGCGACCGGTACCGAGGCCGCTCAACTGAGCAGAAAGGCCATACACAAGACGTTTCAGGGAGACTTGGTGGCCAATAGTCTGGGAGAGATGCTTGCCTCCCTCTCGACGGTCCCGGGATCTGCCGGCTATGTGGCGATGGAGCGGGTTGAGGGTAATCTGGCGGGAAGGGCAGGCAGCTTTGTGTTGATGCATTTTGGAACGATGGACAGAGGCCAGCGAACACTGACCATTCAGGTCGTGCCCGACTCGGGTACCGGCGAATTGGAGGGACTCAGCGGCACGATGGAAATAGATATCCGTGATGGGCAGCATTTCTATCTGTTCAACTATCAACTCATGCCAACGCGCTGAACAGTGATGAAGCTCAAACGCATCATCCTGATATCGGCCATCACCGTATTGACGTTACCAGCCGCCGTGCTGGCTTTCGTGAAACCGCTCCGAGTCGTTGCCCCCATGCTCGTTCCGGAAGTAACTTGCCCACTTGCGAATATCTGCACAGACAGCGTGGCGCAATTGGACGACGCGCAACAACTGTACGCTGCGGGATATGCAACGGCAGTGGCATGCCGGCCTGGGTGCACGAGACATCTGGGATGCAGCGCGCAGTGTGAATTGAAAAACTGGAGAGACTGTGAATGGACGTTATTCAGATGCTGCGAGTGGATTGGCTCGATACACAAATGGACAAGTGCGATGTTATGGCCGAATGGCTTTATCGGGAATTCAGTTATGAATTTGCGCAGCAATCTCTTTCAAGTTGGCAACAAGAGTTCTCCGATGGACAGCGTGATGGCCGTTGGAAGTGCCTGATCGCAACGGAACGAGACCAGTTGCTGGGCGGCGCTACACTTGCCAGTAACGACCTTTCTGACCGGCCGGATCTGGGCCCGTGGCTTGCGTGTGTGTTCATCACACCTGACGCTCGAAGGAGAGGGCTCGCAGCGCAGTTAATCGAAGGCATCTGTGACCATGCAAGAGACACTGGATTCACGACCTTGTACTTGCACACCCACAACCAGAGCAATTATTACACCACGCTTGGCTGGGAAGTGTTGGAGCGCTTTGAGGCTTGGGGGAAAGAACAATACCTTATGTCACGGAGTTTATAGTCAACGCCGACTTCACATTTCCGCTGCGTGTTTTTTATAAGCAGCAAAACTCTGATAGGACGCCTGCGTTTTCACACAGCCTGGCCCACAGCAGTCATCGAAAAGAGACCGATAGGGATACGCTAAAGTTATGCAGGTCGTCGATCAATGGTGATCGACTGTGCGCGCTGCGTCTGTCCCTGGAGGACCCAATGCCGCCTATCACCACGTGCCTGGTGGCGCTGTTTGTTTTTTGCCTGACTCTTGCAGTGCCAGCCCAGGCCAACACCTGCCCAGCTGGCGAGAAACAAGTGTGCCTGGACGGCTGCATCTGTCTGCCGGATCTGGTGCAGATGCCTGATGGCATCGACCAGATCGCGGCACCTGCCCTGGCGCTGTGGCTGACCCAAGCCCGTGCTGAAGCGGCCAACGCCAACATCCAACCCATTCCGCCGTACATCCGGGAGCAGCTACTGCGCTGGTACGACCCCAGCGTCCTCGATGCCGCGCGCTACACCGTTAGCGACAACGGTCAATTCAGCACCGCCACTGCCATGCTGCAAAACCCCGATGTCGGTGCCGTGACGCTGATCGATATCATCCTCTTCCGGGACGTTCAAACCGCAGAGCAGGACATCGCACTCTGGGCTCACGAACTCAAGCACGTGCAGCAGTATCAGGAATGGGGGGTAGAAGTATTTGCCCAGCGCTATACACAAGACTTCAATGCTGTGGAGGCGCCGGCTTATGCCATACAGGCTGAAGTCAGACGGTCGGTGCGGGAAGGGACTCACTGAAGATTATCCGCAAGCTGGAGCCTATGCAGCGGGAACTTCAGGGTACTCGCCAGGTCAGTTGGGAGCTGTTTTACGGCAGTGCCGTCCGAGATCAGTCGAGTCCACCCCCTGATGCCAACCAAGAATTTTCTGCCGGGTCTTATCCTGGTGTTCTGCGCCGTCGCGTCGCTTGGTTCGGTGGCTGCCGAGCGGAGAGCGCCCTCGCAAAGTAACAGCGCATCAACCACCCTGATCGAAACGGCCTCGCGGCAGTACGGCGATGGCCAGTTGGACCAGGCCGCTGCCACGCTGGAGCGTGCCCTGCATATCCAGCCGAACAATCCCGCGACTCTGCATTACCTCGGTGTATTGCGTCTTCAGCAGGGTCAGTACCAACAGGCTGAAACGTTGGCGGCGCGCTCGAACATGCGGGTTGGTAGCAACGTCGCGTTACGCAACCGCAACTTCCAATTGATCCAGGCGGCGCAGCAGGCCCAGGCTTCGAATACCCCACCCAACGCCAAAGCGGACCAGGTCGCCGTACAGAAGGGACTGGAAGAGGAGACCCAACGGCGCCGCGAAGCAGAAATGGCCGTTGCTGAACAATCCACTCGGGATGCTGGGCGCGACGCTGGCAACTTCGCTTACGCAACGGCAGATGGGGTATCGGATTCACCGACGGCTGGCAGACCTCGGCCCGAAGGACAAATGCAAATGACTTCCGTCGAGCCAGAGCCAGAGTACGAGTACGACGAGGTCGAGATTCCCCGCGGTCATTGGCCGCCTCCAGGTAAATGCCGAATCTGGTTTCCTGATCGCCCGCCAGGGCATCAACCCGCACCCGGCAGCTGCAAGAAGCTGCGACATCGGGTTCCGTTAGGGGCTTACCTGGTGCGCGGTTGAGTTTCTGAGTGCCAGTCGCCGTAATTCGCTGACATCGGCGAACCACTCATGGGATTGAAGTGTGTCGAATGCATCATGTGTCCCATATCCCCAGGCAACCGCGCCAAAGGCGATACCGGCAGTCGCTGCGGCTTCACCATCCGTAGGTTGGTCGCCGATGTAGATCACGTCCTCTCGCGCCACGCCGAATTTGCGCATGACACGACGCAAGCGAGACGCCTTGCCGAAAATCGAGGCACCGCACTCGAAGGCCTGGATATGTCGACAGCTGGAGCCCAGAATTTGCGTGACATTTTCTCGGGAATTAGAAGACACCACGGCCAGAATCAGTCCCTTTTCGTCAAGATGGGTCAGGGCATTGGCGATGTTTTCAAAGAGCAGGATCGAGCTTCGATGTTTCTTCATCAAGCCCATGAAGGTTCGTGCTACCAGAGGCAACTTCCAGCGGGGCATTCCGATATGCGTCATGATCTCCCGAGCTCCCTGCTTGCGCAGAGAGTCCAACTCTTGCGGGTGAATCCGACGGAATGCGTGCTTGTCAGCAACTTGGTTGAACACCGTAACAAAGAACGAAAATGAATCAGCGAGCGTGCCATCAAAGTCGAAAATGACAAGTCGGTATGACATGTAAAAGCTCCTCCCTGGAGTGTGCTAGCTGAATACAGACGGCTGCTTGTGCAGGGCGATCAAGTCGCCCGATTAACTGGGAGGGCGCATTATCCCTGCTCCGGAATCGGTACGGAAGGAGGGCGAGGTTAACGTTTGTAGAGGGGCTGCTTCTGGATCTGAGTGTGTAAAAACGCTGGCACGTTGAAGCTCATTTCTGCGCCTGCTCCAGTAAGCCTTCGGATCAGGAAGTGGGTCGCATCCCTCCATTGTTTGAGGAGGCCGTCAGCTATTTATGCAGTGGCTTGCTAGAACTTTTCCCTATTTACCGGTCTATGTGGATACGCACATAAAGCTCGGTAAGCGCGACCCGAAGGTTTCCCGCAGCCAAATGGCGACACGTCCAATTGTCAATCAGAGGTTGTCTTCGCCCATGAAATCTTATGTCCCACGGATGGTGCTCCTCAGCCTGTTCGCGTTTGCGGCAGTGGGCTCGGCATCAGCATCACAGATGAAGACCTCAAACCCTGTTTTCGCAACTGAAGTCGCAGCCGTTCAGGCTCCGGTCCAGGCTGCCGAAAACCCTTGGCCGAGCTTGGCCAGTATGGCCGGCAAGCAGCCAGGGCCGTTGCTTGCCCATGACGACCGATACTGGCGTGACGGCCGTTGGCACGATCGTAGAGAAGACTGGCGCCGAGACGAATGGCGTAGAAACGAGTGGCGTAGAGAACAGGAGCGCCGGGAAGCCGAACGCCGTCGTGATTGGGAGCGCCATCATGAGCACCGCTACGATGACGATCACCGCTACTATCGTCGCTAATACGTAGCCACGGGATAAGTCCGCCGAAAGCACTGCCTGCTGATTTGTAAATCCAGGTGGTGCTTAAGCGACACAGATCAGCTCTCGGAAGAAGTGATTGAGTCGAGAGTGGATTCAGCCGCCAGCTTCAATCGGTCGGCTTTGCAAATGTATTTAGACTTGCTTTTCGGTGCCAATTTGGCGCTGGCCTTTTTGGCGTTAGCCTTTAATAACTGATTTATTTTTTTACGACGATTCATCTTTTCTACTCGGCTTGTACGTTTTCGAATGATATCAGCTTAAATATCGGGTCAGAGCCTTGTGGTGCACACTTGAGCGCTTTTGTCCGTTATCTGCCCGATGCGCTCGGCTATCGGTCCAGCAGAGGTGCCAGCAGGGCACACATGCCGCGCCAGTGCGAACCCTCCCAGTAAATTCGTTGGCAGGCGTCGCAGCGCAGGAAGTGCGAATAGAGGGCACCAACGCGTGGCGGCACCAGTGGCCGGGCCAGTTCCGGGCTGATTTCGTGCAGCGGCAGGTTGCAATGCAGGCACAGGCTGAAGGGCCGCGCGCTACGCGCCAGGTCGAGGCGCTCGTACACTTCGCGCAGTTGCAGCGACGGTTTCAGGGCATGCACGTAACAGCCGTGGCTGATGATCCGCCGCTTGAGCAGTTCGCGGTCGCGGGTTAGCACGATGCGCCCTTGCTGCGCCGCGATCTCGGCGATCTCGCCATCTTCGAAGCGATTGTCGTATAGGGTGTCGAAGCCACTCATGCGCAGCAGGTTGGCCAGCCCGCCAAGGTGCGCATCAGCGACGAAGCGCAGCACCCGTAAAGGTTGCGCACGAACCTTTAGCAGCGGGCTGATGTCCAGCGTTTCGAACTTGGGATACACCGCCAACCGGTCACCGTCGAAGATTACCCGCTCGAGGCCCACCGACTCGCCGTTGAGCAGCACCAGCTCGACCTCGGTGTGCGGTATGCCGAGCGCCTCGATCATGTGCTTGACCGTCGCCCCGCGCGCGCACTCGCAGGTAAAGGACTGCCTCCGCCGTTCGGCCGGCAGGAAATCGTTGAGCTCCTCGTAGAAGCGGAAGGTTGCACGGGTCATGCTCAACAGTATGGCAGGGCTGCGGGATGGGCGAGTCCAGATCCGGAGATCTACTCCGGCAGGTCCCATCCACCCACCGTTCGTCCGCCAGGTTCGGTAACCCTTATTGACAGAAAAATGCATCAGGAGAATACTCGGCCAATATTCATATATATGACTAGATAACAAGGTGAATAAAGTCGATGAATTCCCTGTCCAGTGATGTCCGCCTACCGCTTTATCAACGCCTGCGTGATCAGTTGGCTGAACAGATTGCCAACAATCGTTGGCGTCCGGGGGAGGCCATTCCCACTGAAGCTGCGCTTTCAGCGGAGTACAAACTGTCCACCGGCACCGTGCGCAAGGCGGTCGACGCGCTGGTCAGTGAGGGCGTTCTGGAGCGTCAGCAAGGTCGAGGTACCTTCGTTCGTCGGCCTCAGTTTCAATCTTCGCTTTTCCGCTTCTTCCGCTTCCAGACTGCTGCGGGTGAACGCCAGGTCCCGGAGAGTCGCATTCTGTCTATCGAACCGGTGGCCGCACCCTCGGCGGTGGCCCAGGCGCTAGGGCTGCCAATCGACGCGCCGGTCATTCGCATTGTCCGCGTTCGTCTTCTGGATGTTCAGCCGGTACTTGCCGAAGAAATCTGGCTGCCTCGCAGCCGGTTTCAGCCGCTACTGGAGATCGACCTGAATCGAAAAGGGCCATTGCTTTACCCGATTTACGAAGAGCTCTGCGGTCAGGTCGTCGCCTCTGCCGAAGAAGCACTCACCGCCGAGTCGGTAAATGACGTGCATGCGCGGTTATTGAAAATACCGGTCAACAGTCCCGTGGTGGTGATCGAGCGTCTGGCGCGTGACTACGCCGGTACGCCTCTGGAGTGGCGGCGCTCCCGTGGGCATGCCGAGCATTTCCGTTACAGCGTGGATATTCGCTAGCGTATTGCCCGGATAGCGGATCGCTCACCGGCGAATCGATCGCTGGCGGATTCATCGTTTTGTTTGCCATGACTGGCCTCGTAGCGGCGCGGTTCGCTCTCGGCTGCCTCATGTTCCACCTATAAGGATAAGAAATCATGTTCAGCTGGTATCGCCAAGTCACTCCTCGGGAGCGCAAAACGTTTTGGGCCTGCTTCGGTGGATGGTCGCTGGACGCACTGGAAGTACAAATGTTCGGCCTGGCGATCCCGGCGTTAATTGCCGCTTTCGCCCTGACCAAGGGCGATGCCGGGCTCATCAGCGGCGTCACGTTGGTCACTTCGGCCATTGGCGGGTGGGTAGGGGGGACGTTGTCCGACCGCTACGGCCGTGTGCGTACATTGCAGTGGATGATTTTGTGGTTCTCCTTCTTCACCTTTCTGTCCGCCTTCGTCACCGGGTTCCAGCAGTTGCTGATGGTCAAGGCGCTGCAAGGCTTCGGCATTGGCGGTGAGTGGGCGGCCGGCGCGGTACTGATGGCCGAAACCATCAACCCGAAATACCGCGGCAAAGTGATGGGCACCGTACAAAGTGCCTGGGCCGTAGGTTGGGGGGTGGCGGTCGGGGTTTTTGCGTTGATTTACTCGTTCGTACCGCAAGACATGGCCTGGCGTGTGATGTTCATCGGTGGCTTGTTGCCGGCGCTCCTGATCATCTGGGTACGGCGTAATGTCGAGGAGCCCGACAGCTTCCAGCGTCTGCAAAAAGAACACGCCATCGCGCAAAGTTTTTTCAAATCCCTGGCCGGTATTTTCCGTCCTGAACTGATCCGCGTGACACTGTTCGGCGGGCTGTTGGGCCTGGGTGCACACGGCGGGTACCACGCGGTAATGACGTGGCTGCCGACATTCCTCAAGACCGAACGCAACCTGTCGGTGCTGAATTCTGGCGGCTACCTTGCCGTGATCATCCTTGCCTTCTGGTGTGGCTGCGTCGTCAGCGGATTCTTGATCGACCGTATTGGCCGTCGCAAAAACATCGTGCTGTTCGCCCTGTGCTGCGTCGTTACCGTGCAGTGCTACGTGTTCCTGCCCCTGACCAATACCCAAATGCTCTTCCTCGGTTTTCCGCTCGGCTTCTTCGCAGCGGGTATTCCGGCCAGCCTCGGTGCACTGTTCAACGAGCTGTACCCGGCGGACGTGCGCGGCGCTGGCGTGGGTTTTTGCTACAACTTCGGCCGAGTGCTCTCGGCGGTATTCCCGTTTCTGGTCGGCCATATGAGCGATTCCATGTCACTGGGCTCGGCCATTGGCATCGACGCCGGGATCGCTTACGGCGTGGCCGTTATCGCAGCCCTTTGCCTGCCAGAAACCCGTGGTCGCAGTCTCGACGCTGCGATCCCGTCCGTCTCGGTGCAAGGCAGCGAGAGCGCCCGAGCGTGATGATCATTACTTGCGATAGATGAAACCCATGTCTGCTACCTGTTCAACATCGATCACTGGCATCGACTCCCATGCTCATGTCTTTAGCAGGGGGCTGAAGCTGGCCGCTACACGGCGCTACGCCCCTGACTACGATGCCACGCTTGCGGAGTATCTGAATCACCTGGGTGCCCATGGCTTGAGTCACGGCGTATTGGTGCAGCCGAGCTTTCTGGGCACCGACAATAGCTACCTGCTGGCGGCACTGAGGCAAGTGCCGGAGCGGTTGCGAGGAGTGGTCGTGCTGGAGCCGGGCGTTAGTCGTGCCCTGTTGAATGACATGGCCCGCATCGGCGTGGTCGGCGTTCGCTTGAACCTGATGGACAAGGCGTTACCTGATTTTCACGATCGCACCTGGAGAGAATTTTTCAGCCACATCGCTGATCTTGACTGGCATGTCGAATTGCATCGGGAGGTAAAGGATCTGCCGGCACTGATCCATCAATTGACGCCGATCGGTTTGAAGCTGGTGATTGATCACTTCGGACGGCCGGATGCCCGTTTGGGAATTGATCAGCCAGGGTTTTCCGAGTTGCTCGAATTGGGATCGAGAGGGTCGATCTGGATGAAGGTATCGGGAATTTATCGTTTGGGAGGTACGCCGCAACAAAACCTCAATTTCGCCCGATCGGCATTACCGCTGTTGGAGCAAAGTTTCGGCCTCCACCAACTGGTATGGGGCAGTGACTGGCCACACACGCAGCATGAGAAAAGCATCGGTTTCGGCACAGTGATCGATCAGCGGCAAGCCCTGGAGTGTTCGATGCAACTGAGCCATTCGCTGCTCGTGCAAGCACCTCAACGGTTATTCGGTTTTGCACAACGTGAAGGCTGAAGCTCGCCCACGCATTTGCAGATGACCCTTCATCCCACCCACGTGTAACGAAAACGTGCAGAAAGCCTGAAACGCGACGTTGCAGTCAAACCTCTCGTGCCGCATCGAGAGGTTCTGCGCAAGAGCAGCCTATTACAACTACAAGAGAGCGGTTTCCATGAACAAGCCATCCAGTACTGACATTGAAAAATCGACCATGCGCAAGTTGGGGATTCGCCTGATCCCCTTTCTCGTACTCTGTTATTTCATCGCCTACGTTGACCGAGTCAATATCGGCTTCGCTGCACTGACCATGAACCAGGACATCGGCCTGACGGCCAGTGCCTTCGGATTCGGCGCCACGCTGTTTTTCGTCGCTTATGTCCTGTGCGAAATGCCCAGCAACATGGCCATGGAGCGTTTCGGTGCCCGCCGGTGGATCGCGCGCATCATGATCACCTGGGGCATCGTCGGTTTCTGTTCGGCATTTGCGGTCGGGCCGATATCCTATTCGATTTCCCGATTCCTCTTGGGGGCAGCCGAAGCCGGCTTCTTTCCCGGCGTCATTCTTTACCTCACGCAATGCATCCCCAAAGCGTACATGGCTCGTATCGTTGCGCTATTCATGGTGGCGATACCACTCTCCAACTTTCTCGGTTCACCGGTGTCGGCACTGCTGTTGCAATTGGACGGTCTGGCCGGATTCAAGGGATGGCAGTGGTTACTGATGCTTGAAGCCATTCCCGCCATCACCCTGGGATTGCTCGCGCTGAAAGTGTTGCCCAATCGCCCAAGCGAAGCGAAATGGTTGACTCAGCAGGAACAGGATTGGCTAGGCGAGCAGCTGACTAACGATAAGGCCGCGCGCGACAGTGGCATTCCTCAGCACGCTCACAGCATCAGCGGCACCCTCAAGGCCGTGTTTACCAACAAATATGTATGGGTGCTTTCGATTATCTACATGGGCAGTTCGGCAACCAGCAACACGCTGTCGTTGTGGATGCCGCAGATACTGAAATCCTTCCATCTGACCAACATGCAAACAGGTCTGATGAACATGATTCCGTTCGGCATGGCCGCAGCGTTCATGATTTACTGGGGACTGCGTGCAGACAAGAGCGGGGAGCGGATCAAGAGCACTGCTATTCCGCTGGCCATTACTGCGGTGAGCTTCGCTGCCACGCTGTTCACGGACTCCCTGACCATTACGCTGGTACTGCTGACGCTCGTATTGATGGGTAACTATGCGATCAAGGGGCCGTTCTGGGCACTTTGCTCCGAATCCCTGCCGCCGGCGACGTTGGCCACCGGGATTGCAGCGATCAATACTTTTGCCCACTTGGGTACGGGTGCCATGAGTTCGGTGATCGGTGTACTGCGTGATCAGACCGGGAGCTTTCCAATTGCACTGATGCCGCTCTGCATAGTGACCGCTATCGGCTCGTTATTGGTGTTTCTGATTGGCAAACAGAACGCTCGTGCGAAGCAAATCGCTACGGTCGGCAGCTGACCCATTGCTTCTGAGGAGGCTCGAAATGGGCGAGCCTCCTCGTTGTGTATGTTCCAGTTTAAGGCCAGTAACATAACGGCCACCCCTTTTCCGGTACCAACGCTTGAACCGGCAGAATACCGATGAATCGTTCTTCAAGGAGATATCCATGACAACAGGGCAGTGTCTTTGCGGGGCTGTACATTTTTCCCTCGGGGTTGAACCACGATTTTTTTATCGATGCCATTGCAGCCTGTGCCGCAAGCAAACCGGGGTCGGCCATAATCTCGCCACAGTGGTCAAAGCTCGCGACTTTCGATGGGAAGAAGGGCCAGGTGCGATCACCAGTTGGCGCAAATTCAGCGGGTACAGAAATGACTTTTGCTCACGATGTGGCTCGACCGTGCCTAATGCTCTTCGCGAAACGCCTTACTTCTGGATTCCGCTTGGACTTCTCGATGGCAAACTGAGCATGAAGTGTATTGGAGATTTCTGCACCGATGACGCTATGCCATGGGATGAACAACGCTCGGGAAAAAGTCATTGCTCAACCCCGGACTCACTTGGGTTTCTTCTGCAGGAGCTCCAGGTCGACAATGATTGATTCAGGAGCCTGGTCGGCATAGGGACGAAGGTAGCCTGGCCCAAACTCGGTTCACCACCGTTCGCTATTGGTTGTCAGCAAGGGCGGCTTCCGATCGATTTCTGTCTGCCTGCCTTCAGCGTTGTACGCAGATACGTGCAACACTTTATGGCCGAACCTCCAGATCATCAGCAAACAGGTACCTGTTTTTTCCTTTTTTCTTGGCCGTATACATCGCGTGATCTGCACGACGTAGTAATTGATCCGCCTCGTCTCCACTTTGAGGAATAAAAAATGCAGCACCTACACTCGCAGACACGATAACCTCTATCCCGTTTATATCGACTGGTGCACTCGCGACACCAATCACACGCCCGAGGATGTCCTCACTCTCTTTCACTTCAATCAAATCGACCAACAAAATTACAAATTCATCACCCCCCACGCGGGCCAAGGTATCGGTGGCTCTCAAGCAAGACTGTAATCGTCTGGACACTTCCACCAACAAATAATCGCCTGCCGCATGCCCCAAGGTGTCGTTAATCACTTTAAAACCATCAAGGTCCAAATAACAAACCGCCACTCTCTTATTCTTGCGGCGTGCACTTGCCAAAGCAGTTTCCATGCGCTCGGTCAAAAGTCGCCGATTAGGCAACCCTGTCAGGGCATCATACAATGCGACCTCTTGCAGTTTTTTCTTCTGCGCTGCCAAGCCAGCAATTGAGTACGCAAGCCAAGCCATCAACATACTGACGAACAGAATTAACGCCACGTCAAAAGCCAGCCGGACCTGATCTTGCCATAGGGCTATTTTCGATACGCTCAGCACCCACTCCCGCCCAGATACCCGCACCGGAACATCCAACCTGGAGTTATCCATTGGTACGGCTGACGCCGAAATGACTTCTTCGCTATTGGTCTGCGGGTTCAGGCCTGAAAGTTTATACGCATAACCTTGCTTCTCAATTCCGCCTAAATCGGCATTTTCCAATGCTTCGGGAAGTTTCAATGTAACGACAGTAAACCCCCAAAAATATTGTTCCCCGGATGCCGACTCCAAAAAAACCGGCAGTCGACCAATGGCTCCCTGCGGTCCCTGGATCAACTTAAAGGGTCCCCAAAACAATGCCTCATTCTTCAACGCCCTGATGATAGTGTTTCGATCCTGCCCCTCAAATAAATCGTGACCTTCCACCAACCGGTTATCCACTATAGGTTCTATTTGTCGCATGACACCCTCCGGCGCCAGCGATAGCGCGTAGGCTCCTTTATATAAAGGGATCATATAGTGGGCAAGATCAGCAAAATCAGGAACGCTGCCATGGCCTTGACGAACCATTACCGCTAAAGCATTTGTTGCCGACAGTGCGTGCTCCAACACTCGCTCAATAGCATTTGAATACGTTGAGGCGATCTGTAAGGCACGAGCGGCCTCTACACTCCTGCGGGCGGACTCCAGCTTGAATATCACGCCCCCTCCAACGAATAGCGATAACCAAAATATGATTAATGGCAGCTTCCATCTGGACGACAACGACTTTTTTTTCAGCGGACTACTACCCCCCATGTAAAAACCTCACCAAAATGCAACGACACCACCATTACCGGTGGACAGGCATCAGACAGGTACACTATAGCTCAGCCGCTCAGCGCTTTTTCATCCCTGTAAAAACATAGGGAAAACCTGCCACTACCCATATTTCTCCCACTATTAAATACAGCCAACCCGGTATTTATACTCATTTTCAGAAGGTGATCGGCGCAGCCCTTCAGCAACGCAAGCGACCGGACTCAGCTTTCGTATGCAATCCCCCTCAAATAATCCACCAGCCTGATAGCGGTTGAAGGTTCAAGATAACCGGCACTGACAAGCCAACCATCTTCTATTCTTTTGAATCTATTTCGCACCGTTACAAACGTATCAAGAATTTCGTCAGCCGAAACCAACCCCGGCTCTTCCCATTTCAAAATCACTGTAAAGTGCAACGGTCTGCCTGACACTAAATCAGCCGACGAAAAGCGAGGCTCCACTGTCCAGCACTTGGCGGACAACCACATCGTCACATGGAGATATTCATCTGAAACCGACCACTCAAAGCATAAGTCTTTAAACTCTCTCTGGAACCAAATATGCGTATGAGATATAGAGAATACTACGTTCATCATTCTCTCCACATTCAGCCAACTTGTTCAGCAGCGCAAAGGCTGTTCATCAACTCTGCCTGCCGGACTCTGCCCCCCCGGCACAGACTGATGGCTGGTAGCCATCAGTTGGGCGAACTTTATTTCAGCGCTGAAGGCCTGTCCTTAAGTCAATTCTGAACAATTATTTTCACCCTGACGTCAGTTGCTATAGCGCCTTGAAGTCTCACTGTGGGCTCTTGGGAACGGAGATTCGGTAGAGACCACAGTCATCTCAAGGCAGATCTCAGGCGTTGTGGGCAAGCTATCGAGAAATGCGGCAATCTGCCGGTTATCGCGCAAGTGCACCGTAGGAACGTCCGGTCCTATGGACAGGCGCACGCTCTCGATACCTGAGCGGTAACCGCGATCGAAATTCCACACGAAACTCAGGAAGGTCAGGAACGCTCGGTCGAGCTTCTCTTTACAGCCCGCTAGGAGATCAGGGTGCGGGCGAGGGTAGAGTTACCGCTACCGGCATTACCCAGAATTACAATCCGTTGCAGGGGGACTTCCTGTGGCGAAAAAGCCGGTGATTGTGCAGGTGTCTAGTCCTGAAACAGGTTTACAGCTGTTTCAGGACGGGACCTGGAGATAATCAAGCTGTAGCGAGCTGGTAGGTCATACCGTTTCAGGTTGGGCCGAGTCCTTCACCACCCCATGCCGGGATAGACAGCCAAAACACCCCGGTTTGCAAGATCCGCGGCGGTGCCTTTACAAACGTCCTGGTGGTGTGCAGCGCCAGCTATTATTTTCTGTGCTGATACTCCACGTTCAAGACCAGACTGTTCAGCTGGAGCGGTATTAGCCTAGGCCAAATTTAATGGCCCGCCCCAGAAATAAGTTGTTCAGCTTGACTCGTCAACCCCATCCTATTTCTGAGACTCGACACTATTGCCTGCTGGCAAATATCAGCTTTGTAAATGACATCGCACACGCTGCTGCTCATCTCCTAGCAAAGCCTGGGGCTTTTCGCAGCCAACGGTGCACAGGCTGCAACGTTCGCGGAAGAAGCAGCCACTCGGTAGCAGACGGTTACCTGGCAATTCGGTAGGAGCCGCAACTTGTTCGGCATGCAGCGGCACACCTAGTCGCGGTACAGCTTCAAGCAACAGGCGGGTATAAGGATGGCGTGGCTGATCGAGTACTTGGGCTGCGCTGCCAAGTTCAACAATTTGCCCCAAGTACATCACAGCTACCCGGTTTGCCATATGACGTACTACTGATACGTTGTGGGAAATCAGGATATAAGTCAGATTGCGAGTTCTTTGTAACTCAGCAAGAAGGTTAAGGATCTGTGCCTGAACCGAGATGTCCAGCGCCGATGTTGGTTCGTCCAGGACAATAATATCCGGGTCTGATGAAAGGGCTCGGGCGATGGCAATCCGCTGACGCTGACCACCGGAAAACTGGTGGGGGAAGCGGTCCAGGTATTCTGGGCGGATGCCGACTTGGGCCGCGACCCTGGCCGCCACATCGCGCATCTGCGCACGGGGGGCATGGCCTCGGGCGTATAACGGCTCGGTGATGATTCTCCAGATAGGCAGGCGTGGATCAAGCGAAGACTGTGGATCTTGGAAAACAATTTGAATGTTTCTGCTGCCTTCGCTGCCGCTGCGACCGGCCCAGTTCAGTTCACCGCTGCTCGGTGGCACCAAGCCCATCAATAGCTGCGCCAATGTGCTTTTACCACAGCCTGACTCGCCCACAATACCCAGGGTTTCGCCTGCCCGCACTTGAAGGTCAATGCCGTTCAGGGCGTGGGCATATCCCCTTGGTCGACCAAGCCAGTCATTACTGACGGGGAAACGGACGCGAACATCATTAAGTTGAAGAATCGTGGGTGCCATTTTGGTGACGGTATGAATGACGGCACTGTTCATCACGAAAGCTCCTTAACCGGTAACCAGCACGCACTTTTACGCTGGTCATTACCGTTGATGGTATTGAGGTTCGGGCGTTTGGCACAAACCGGCATGGCGTATGGGCAACGCTCCTGAAAAGTGCAGCCCACGGGTAAAGAGGCCAGGTTCGGCACTTGACCGGGGATAGTCAGCAGCGGCTGGCCCGGCTCTACCATTTCTGGAAGGCCACTGAGTAACCCTTGCGTGTAGGGATGCTGCGGGTTCCCCATAACTTCGACGGTGCAGCCTTCCTCAACCACAGCACCTGTATACATTACGTACACCCGGTCGCAGAACTGCGAAACCAATGCCATGTCATGAGTGATGAGTAGAATGGCCGTGCCCCGCTGCCTGGCTTTTTCTCGTAGCAGCAACAGCACTTGGCGTTGCACGGTAACGTCGAGGGCGGTGGTCGGCTCGTCGGCGATCAGCAGTTGCGGTTCACAGGAGAACGCCAGCGCGATCATCACCCGCTGACGCATGCCTCCAGACAGTTCGAAAGGATAGCTCTCCAATACTTGTTCCGGGCTGGCGATGTGCATGTCGCGCAACAGTGCAATCGCCATGAGACGGGCTTCGGCGGCGCTGATCTTCTGGTGATGGATGATCACGTCGAGCATTTGCCGACCGATGCGCCGGGTCGGATTCAGGGCTGTCATCGGCTCCTGGAAAATCATCGCAGCGTCGCGTCCACGAATCGTTAGTAGGTCCTTTTCAGGAGCTGCCAACATGTCGCGACCGAGCATACTCAGGCTGCCGGCGGTGATGCGATAGCTGCGCTCGGGCAACAGTCGCATACTGAGCATGGCAGTGACCGACTTGCCCGACCCGGATTCGCCTACCACGCCGACGATTTCGCCGGGATTGACGTGCAACGACACGCCGTTCAGGGCTTTGACATTGTTTTTATAAGCCGGGAATTCCAGGCTCAGGTTGTCGATGGCCAGTACTGGACTCGCAGTATGCATTGTCATTTCCCCTGTTGCCGTGGATCGAGCAGATCGCGCACGCCATCGCCCAGCAGGTTGAAGCCGGTGGCCGTGATCAGAATCGCCAGACCTGGAAAGGTCGAGTACCACCAGTTATCCAGGATGTAGTTGCGCCCAGTGGCGACCATCGCGCCCCACTCGGCCGTAGGCTGTTGCGCTCCCAGGCCGATAAATCCCAGGGCCGAGGCCATGAGGATCGCACTGCCGATATCCAGGCTCAGTTGCACCAGCAATGGCGGCATGGCGTTACGTGCCACATGCCAGTGCACCACGTGCCAGCGTCCGGCCCCGAAGGTCTGGGCTGCCTTGACGTAACCCATCTCTCGGATGCTCAAGGCCTGGCCACGGGCTAGCCGCACATAGGACGGAATTCGCACGAGGGTAATCGCCAGCATTGCGTTGAACAGGCTCGCGCCCAGCGCAGCCGCCAGGGCCATAATCAGTACCAACGACGGCACCGACAGCATGATGTCCATCAGACGCATGATTAACGTGTCGAAACGACCACCGATCACCCCCGAAAAGCATCCCAGTAATCCGCCGATAAAGCAGGATGCAAAAGCCACGAACAGACCGACACCCACCGACTGCTGGCTACCGAACAGCACGCGGCTGAACAGGTCGCGGCCGACTTCGTCGGTGCCGAACCAGTGGACGCTGGACGGCGGCGCCAGGCGTTCGGCGAGGTTCAGTGCGTTGGGATCGTGGCTGGCGAGCCAAGGGGCGAAGATCATGCACAGCAAGACGATAAAGGTGATCGCGAGGCCCGCCATGGTCAGTGGACTCCGGCGGACTCGATAGGCCAGATAAGCGAGTTTTTCGTTCCAGCGCGGGCGGTGCGTTGCCGTCAGGGTTACGGACATTTCAATTCACCTCGCCGATGCGTGGGTCGATCACGCGGTACAAAATATCGATGGCCATGTTCAACAGCACATAGATGAACGAAACCAGAATTGCGAAGCCCATCACCGCAGGGAAATCCAGCGACTGGATCGATTTGACGACATAGGCGCCCATGCCAGGCCAGGCAAATACTGTTTCGGTCAGTACCGCGCCATACAGCAAATCACCCAAGGTCAGCCCGAGGACGGTCACCGAAGGGATGAGGGCGTTAGGGAGTGCGTGGCGTAGGATCACAGTCCATCGAGACAGACCGTAGGCGCGTGCGGTGCGGATATAGTCTTCACCCAGTTGATCCAGCATGGCTGAACGAATCTGTCGTGCGACAACGCCCAAGGTCACGAACCCCAGAGTTGCCGCTGGAAGAATCAGGTGCTCCACGGCATCGAGAAACAGCCTGCCATCACCGGCGAGCAGCGAGTCGATCAGATAAAAACCGCTGATTGTCGGCGGTGACGCGAGCCCTTCGGACAGCCGGCCACCACCGGGCAGCCAGCCAAGGTGGCCGTAGAACAGAACGATTGCACCAAGGCCGAGCCAAAAGGCTGGCGTTGAAATTCCGGTGACCGCAAGGGTACGGGCGATCTGGTCAATGGCCCGATTGTGGTAAACCGCTGACAGCACGCCAAGCGGCACGCCGACCAGGATCGCCAGCACCAGCGCTACCAGCGCCAGCTCCAGGGTTGCCGGGAAGAATGCTTGCAGGTCTTCCAGAACGGGACGGCTGGTGCGTATCGAGGTACCCAGGTCTCCGTGCAGCAGATCTATCAGGTAACGACCGTATTGTTGATATAGCGGCAGATCCAATCCCAACTGATGACGGATGCCGGCCACCAACGCATCGCTGGCACGATCGCCGGCGATCAGTCGGGCAGGATCACCCGGGATCAAGTGTGAAATTGCAAATGTAATCAGCGAAACACCGAACACGACCAACAACAGGCCAAGCAGGCGTTTGCGCAACAAAGTCAGGAAGGCCATTTGGCACCTCAGTAACACGAGCGGCGAAAATCAGAAGCCGCGCCAGTCGAGAACGACTAGCGCGAGGGAGCAGGTTTACTTGCTCATATTGCCCAGGTTGAACACTTGTTCGAGCATGGGGTTGAACACGTAGCCCTTGATCGAATCACGCATCGGCAGGGTGTAGCTCTTCTGATAGAGGTAGGCGTAAACGCTATCCTTGAGCACCATTTTCTGCGCGGTCTGGTAAAGCTCGACGCGCTTCGCGGTGTCGCTATTAGCGGCCGCTTCGCGGATCAACTTGTCGACTTCCGGGCTGCTATAGAACGAGCGGTTGCCTTGCAGGCCCTGCATCTTGGAGTCGAACCAGAAGTTCATGAACATGTACGGATCAGCAAAATCCGGGCTCCAGGCACCAACAGCGATGTCGTAGTCCGCCTGGCCGACGCGCTCACGCAGGGTGGCATTGGCGAGTTTTTCCAGCTTGAGGTTGATGCCTAGTGGCGCCAATGCTGCTTGCAGGGTCAGGCCGATCGGTTCCCAGTTAGGATCCTTGTCCGAGTACATGTAGCTGAGGTTGGTGATTTTCTGCGGTGCTTTGGCGAGGCTCTCCTTAGCGGCTGCCATGTTCTGCTTCATTGGCGGCAGCGAGCTGTCGTAAGCCCACATGCCGTCAGGGATCGGCCCGTTCATGAGCTTGGCCTTGTCCTTGAGAATGCCTTTGACTATACCGTTGTAGTCCACCGCTTCGGTAACCGCACGACGAGCATCGACGCTGGTCAGCGGGCCCTTCTTGTTGTTCAGGTAGAGGTAGGTCACCCGCAGCGACGGGAACTCCTTGACCACCACTCCCGACTTGCTGGCGAGAGCGCCGAGCTGGTCTTCGGGCATGTCTTCGATGATGTCCAGGTCACCGCGCTCCAACTGCAAGCGACGCACGGAGGGCTCACCGATGATCTTGATGACAACGGTTTTTAACGCAGGTTTGGGGCCGGCGAAATAGGTGTTCGGTTCCATGGTCAACGACTGGCCTTTTTGCCAGTTGCTCAAACGAAAGGGCCCGGAGCCTGCGGTGTGGCTCGACAGCCAGGCGTTTACGTCCGAGCTCTTGTTGACCACATCAGGGTTGATGATCGAAGCACCGTTGTGGGCCAGGGTAAACAGGAACGGCGCGAAAGGCGTCTTCAGGGTGAAGCGGATGGTCTGCGGGTCGACGACCGCCACCACCATATCCTCCGGAAATGCACCGGAAGGCCCTTGCTTAAGGGTCATCAAGCGATCAAAGGAAAACTTCACGGCGGCGGCATCTACTGGGGCGCCGTCATCGAATTTGTTGCCAGGCTTGATTTTGAATTCCCAGACCAGATTGTCCGGGGAAACGGTCCAGCTCTCGGCCAGGTCGCCCTGAACTTCGGTGCTGCTTTTGCCACCCTCGACCTTGTAGCCAACCAATCGTTGATACGACGGGTAGGTGATGGTCCAGTCATTGTTATCAAAGGTCACGGCCGGGTCGAGGGTCTGCGGATCGGCGGGTTTGCCGATGACCAGTGTGTCTTGTGGTACAGCCGCCGTCGCGGCCTGCCAGGCACCGAGGCTCAATGCACTGCACAAAACGGTCAGCAGCAGTTTGCCGGCGCCGGGAAAGGTTTTGCTGGTCACGGTGTTCATTGGATTCATGCCGGTTTCCTTGATCATTCGATATATGGAAGTACGTCAGGTTTTTTATAAAAGCTATAACCGGGCAGTTGCAGGTGAAACGTAAGTAGCGCTGACTTGTTGTTGTTATCAGCCGCACTGAACGTGGGCTGCGCGGTGTTGCAGTTCTATTTGCTTGTAAAAGCCTTGGCTTACTCGTCCTCCAGCAATGGGTAATCGTCGGCATTCGGAAGTTCGTAATGCCACCACTCGGTGGAAATTGCGTGGAAACCAGCACCGAGCATGATCCCCAGCAACAGCAGACGATTGCGTTGCACGTCTACTGGCAAGTCGGGGTAGAACTGATGGGATTTCTCTTCCATCGCGTCGAATGCGGTGCCCATATCCAACGGCTCGCCATCAGTACCCACCAGGGTCAAATCCAGCGCCACGCCACGGCTATGGTGGGAGCCCAAGTGTGGGTCACGCACGTAGTCGTTGTTTGGCAGCGCGTCCCACAACAGGTACTGGGCGTAGGGCGGCCGGTAGGCGTCATAAATGCGCAGGGTAAACCCGGCCTGACGCGCGAGCTGGCTAGCCTTGTTCAAACAGTTGGCAGCTTGACGATGTAACAGGCAACGAGCATTCGGATAGATCACTCTTCCAGCCAGGTTGTCTGCACCGGCGTAGATCAGGTCGATTTGCACCTGATAGCGCTGGGCATCAATCTCTACAAGGGGGCTGTTGTTCACGCAAACACTCCAGTTGGGATTCGGTGGGGCCATGGGATCAGCCTTCGAACTGACCGAACGCTTTTTGCAATTGACGGTTCTTGGCCAAACGCTCATCGAGACGATCCCCGTATTTCTCCGCGACGGCTGACACGATGAGATTTAACAGGCAGGCCAATGGGGCAGGGGAGTCCCAGAACTGCCCGACATCGGTTTTCAGTTGCAAGAGGTCAACCGGGTAATCTCTGGCCCAGGGGCATTGCAGGTCGGTGATCAGGGCCAGTGGTAGGTCGTTGTCTACCGCCGCGTCGCAGAAGGTCTGGGTCACGCTGGAATAAGCACGAAAATCCGAAATGATTGCATAGGGATTGGCGAAGCCGGAGTTCAGGGTTTCTGCATAGATTCCTGACAGGCCATCAACGTAGTAGACCTTGGGACGAATGTATTCAAGGTGGCTATGAAACGCTGTGAGAATCCCGCGAGTAGACTGAATTCCGAGAATGAATACTGCATCGGCTTCGTAGATGCGCTGCACGATATCGGCAAAGGCATTGCTGCGCGCTAGACCGTAGACGTGTCGGACGGCCTCGATCTCGCGACTCATGGAACGATCGAGAGCGTCTTCCTGATTGCTTTCGGCACGAAAGGCGCCGATGCGGTCAGTGATCAGCCATGACGCCGGCGTTTCACCGCGCAGACTCTGTTTAACCTCATCGATGTTCTGGTAACCAAGGGATCGAAAAAAGCGCCCCACAGAAATCCCAGTGGTGGAGGTCTGCTGCGCGATGCTATCGGCCGACTCGAACGGAAGTTGTTCTGGGTTACCCAACAGATAGCTGGCGATGCGCTTGCCGGTAGGGGTCAGGCTGGAGAACTCTTGCTCCAGCAACTGTAGGAAGCTGTTCTTTTCCATAGACATGTCAGAGCCCCCGAATGCTATTTGTTATTTTGGTGTCATTATTTAAATTGATGTTATAAACATAACATCTGTTTTCGAGACAACACAATGCCTTTTTTCAGCAGGCGTCCTAGGGCGCTATCGGGTAAGTGGATCTGCGCCGTTCAGGCTCATGTCGAAGGGTGACTCGGCGACCCGGAGCCAGATCGTGCGGGAAGCGTCAAGGGCGTGTTTCGTCGCGAACAGTTGAGCGTAGAGTTGTGGTGGTTCACTAATCCCGGACATAACGGCAGATAAATAAGTCTGTCTCCTGTTCATACTGATGAGCAGCAGGCATTTTTGCAGAGCGTGAAGGCGTATCCCTTTTGAGGAACCCACAACGATGCTCAACAAGTGGCTGGATCCCGCCCTATTGCTGCTGACCACGCTGTCACTGCTGGCGGGTGGCGTTGCGCATTTTGCCCAGCAGCCTGATTGGGCGGCAATGTGCTGGGCCTTCGGCAGCCTGGTGATGGCTTTTGTGCTGTTGATCGAGATCGTCAGGCGTCTGGCCCGGCATGAGGCAGGGGTGGACTTGATCGCGCTGCTGTCGATCGGCGCGGCGCTGATGCTGGAGCAGATGCTGGTGGCGGCAGTCATTGCCTTGATGCTGGCCACCGGGCGCACCCTGGAGTTTTTCACTGCTCAGCGCGCCGAACGCGAGCTGCGTGCGCTCGTCGAGCGGGCACCACGCTTTGCCTGGCTGCAGGAGCTGAACGACTTGCGCCAGATTCCGGTTGAGCAGATCCAGCCGGGTCAGACACTGCTTGTACGCCTGGGTGAGGTGGTCCCCGTCGACGGCCGTCTACTCAGCCCCACGGCCACTCTGGACGAGTCGGCGCTCAGCGGTGAGTCTTTGCCGGTAACCCGCCGGGAAGGCGAGCAAATGCTCAGTGGCGTTGCCAATGCTGGTGCGCCGATCCTGCTAATGGCGACGCAGACGGCGGCGCAGAGTACGTACGCCGGAATAGTGCGGCTGGCCGAGACGGCACGACGCTCGCGCGCGCCTTTCGTGCGTCTGGCCGACCGTTATGCCTTGTTCTTCATTCCGCTGACTTTGCTGATTGCCGGGCTGGCCTGGCAATTGAGTGGAGATCCTGTGCGGGCTCTGGCAGTTCTGGTAGTGGCCACGCCCTGTCCTTTGATCCTGGCGGTGCCGATCGCCATCATGTCAGGTATCTCGAAGGCGGCGCGGCGCGGCATCCTTATCAAGGACGGCGCCACCCTGGAAGCGCTGGCAGGGAGCAAACAGCTGTTTCTCGACAAGACCGGCACCTTGACCTGTGGTCACGCCCGTTTGCAGTCGGTTGAGGTCAATGGCCAGGTCGATCCACAACATCTGCTTGGCTTGGCCGCTTCGCTGGCGCAGGCCTCGGTGCACCCCATCTCCCAGGCCATCGTCGAGGCGGCGCGCCAACGCCGATTGCCGCTCAGTGCCCCGCAAGAGGTTGAAGAAAGTCCGGGCTCCGGTCTTTGTGGGCTGATCGATGGTCAGCGGGTGCGCCTCGGTACACTGTCTTTTGCTCATACAGAGGCGTCTGTCAGCGCTTGGACCGAAGCAATGCTGCGCCACATGGACTACTTGGCCTGCGGTGGAAGCTTCATTGAAGTGGATGGGGTTCTCGCGGGTCTGCTGATTTTCTCGGACAGCCTGCGTCGGGAAACCCCGCAAACCCTTCGCCGGCTGCGCAACAGCGGTATCAAGCGGATTGTCATGCTTACGGGTGATCGCCCGGAAACTGCCGAAATGATTGCTCTGTCCGCCGGCATCGACGAGCTGCGTGCCGGGTTGACCCCGGAGGACAAGGTGCGCGCGGTGCAGGAGGGCTGCACGCGCGCCAGCACGCTGATGGTCGGCGACGGCATCAACGATGCTCCTGCACTCGCGGCGGCCACCGTCGGCGTGGCCATGGGGGCCAGTGGTGCCACTGCCTCTGCACAAGCGGCGGGTGTTGTGCTGCTGGTGGATCGCCTGGATCGTCTGGTCGAGGCGCTGGAGATTGCCCGCCGTACCCGCCATATCGCCCGGCAAGGCGTGCTGGCCGGCATGGGGCTTTCACTGCTGGCCATGACCGTGGCCGCCCTCGGTTACCTGCCGCCGCTCGCCGGCGCGGTGGTTCAGGAAGTTATCGACGTGGTCATCATCATTAATGCCCTGCGGGCATTGGGGCCATCGCCAGGACTGGGCCAACGGCGACTGGCCGGCGAGCATATCGATCGCCTGCAAGACGAACACCGACAGCTCACCAATGTGCTGAGTGATCTGCATCAACTGGCCGGCGATTTCGCCCGGCGTCCGCTTGAGCAAGCGCGGACCGATCTGTTGGATCTGGTCGAAAAGCTGCAAGTCTCGCTAGCCAGCCATGAACGGGACGATGAAAACACACTGTACCCGCTGCTGACCCGAAGCATGCCGGGCGAGGACCCCTTGTCGGCACTGAGCCACGGACACCGCGAGATTTTTCGCTGTATCCATTTGCTGGCGCGCATGAGCAGCGACTTCAGTGCCGACCCGACCTCTGTTCCTGTCGAAGAGATTCAGCATCAGTTAATTCGCCTGGATACCCTCGTGCAGCTGCACTTCGACCAGGAGGAGGAACTGTTCCGCTATCTTGATAGGCGCTAAAGAGCCTGCGGGACATTGTTCAAATGACTCTGGAGCGATGGCTGAGCTGTTTCGCCAATACCTGGTTTAGCGCCAGGCTTTTCTACTGTGTGCAGTGCTCGGATGGAATGAGGGCGACCAGATCCGTATCACCTATGTCGACACCCGCTTGTGAAAGCAAGGTCGTCACTTGTCCGCGGTGATGCGTCTGATGGTTGAAGAAATGCATGACCAAACCATAGAAGTTCCTGTCAGCGGGTATTCCCTTCATGCTTGTGTAATGGAGGGTGTGATCCAGATCCGACTCTGCAATGGAGCGAGACCACTCGACAATGTTCTGGTCGAGCCACACTCGATGTGCCGACAGTTCTCGGATATTCGAGAACAGCAACTGGTCGAGGCTTTTGAGCGCCGGAAGCTGCTGAATCGGTTCCAGAGCCAGGTAGTCAGCTGGGTGCTTGGCGAATCGCTTTAGCCAGACAGTGTCGCCGGCCACCAGGTGGTTCAACGTCCCGAGAATTGAACCAAAGAATGCTTTCCTGTCCACGGAGAGCTCTTCATCTGGCAGGCTTCTGGCGGCTTCATAAATCTTTGCGTTCATCCACTGGTTATAGGTCGCCATCAGGCAGATATGACCGGTTCGGTTCATCATGCTCATCCTTTCAATGAATACTTGATAAGCGATCCACGCTCATCTTGAATCCCGGTCCAGTGTTGGGCTTTGTTGTTTTGGGGGCAGCAGGGGGAGGGGCGCTCTTGTTTGATGCTTGTATGTGGCTCGGCGAATGTCTTCATTTGGCTGATGACTGCCTGTCAGCAAGGGCTGCTATCGACCGGTTGAATTCACAACCCAAAGCCGCCTATTACATTCATTGACCAATGAAGAGTGGTGGTTACTTGATCTGAAAGATTCCAGCAATTGCATTCAAGGCTTTCCTGCCGTCAGATTCATAAAGACCATGTAGCAACCTCTGCTCGCTGAGACGATGCAGACGGAAGTGGTTGTAGAAAGCCTGACCCAATCTCTGGTTCTCGAATGCACCGCTGTCCCAAAGCGCTAAGAACTCATCATAGGCCGCTCTCTCAATTTCCGGTCTTATTCTACTTTTCAATGCGGGCCTCAATTGATGGTGAGCGCTGGCAGGATTCTACAAAGCCGGAACTGACGTTGACAGACCTGAGGGCCTACATCGCGAGCATCTCGGGTTAATGGCGTGACGTGATTACCATAAGATGGGGTATGCCGTTACACTGCGGCCCCCGAAATTTAAGCAAGGAAGCTTTGGATGCGTTCGTTCGTCAACGGTGTGCTCCTCTCCATGGTCTTGGTAGCCCCGGTCGTGGCCGCACCACTGTCATTTGCGGTAAATGACCCCAGTGGCAAGTACCTGGTGGAAGTGCTGTTCCCGGAGCCACCGGAAGACCCGCATCAACTGGCGCGAGCGCTCATCACTTTGCGCGACAAAAACACGCTCGAAACCCTGCAGCAATTGCAGACCCAGGCCGGTAACGTGCCTGCAAACCACAATGACAAAGCCGACGCGTGGTTGCTCGGGCCCTACGGCTTGTTGTACTTCGCCGATTTCGACTTCGATGGTCGTCAGGATCTGGCAATTCGCAACGGCACGGATCCCAAGGTGGATGGCCAGGCGCATTTCGATGTCTATTTGCAAGATCCGCAGCAAACCCGATGGGTCCTCAACGCTGCATTGACGGACCTGGCGAAGGAGAGCAACGGGATGTTCTCGGTCAGCCCAACTGACGGCATTCTGTATTCGCAAACTGACCGCGGCTGCTGCTGGATGCGCACTAGCCAATGGAAAATGCGCGACGGCGAGTTGGTCCGGCTTCGTTCGTACACCCAGGAAGAAGTCCCTCCGACCGAGTTTGGCGAAAATTCCAGCATGCCCCGCGGCTATATGCTGCGCACCACCGGCGACTGGAAAGATGGTCAGTGGCACGAACAACCCAGCCTGGAAGGACCGGTCATCGAAGATTCTCAGAGTCTCGTCGGAACCCTCAACGGCAAAATCCCGGTAGAGATCTGGTACCAGGATCAGGGGGCGGTCCTCATTGGTGAGGTGCGGTACACCAAGGGTGGTAGCGGTGAGCCGATCAAACTGGTGGGTTCTCGGGAAGCCTACGGCGACGATAGTTTTGTCTACCTTCACGAATATGCTGACGATGGTCGTCGGACGGGTATCTGGCGGATAACACGGCAAACCATCGAACCCCACAACTACACCGGCACATGGGTCAGCGGCGCCAAGGGTGACGACCGCGAACTGGCGATCCTGCTACACGATGAATACCGTGAACCGGACTACGACAAACTCAACGAAGTCGACCGTGACCAGCGCAGCGGCCATTACCAGATGCGCCGGGACTTTCTGGGGCGCGACGGAGATCTGGACTTGAAGATCCTGCCTGACCGCGATGCCGAGGGGAGAGAAGTGGCGGAGTTCACCGTGACATTGAAGGACGCTGTGACCTTGAAAGACATCGTGACCGAGCATCACATCGTACCCATGGAAACCGAAAACCTGATCATTGTGCGTGAGCCGCAAGCGTCCAAGATAAATGGCCCGTATCACATACAGCTGGTGAAAAACTTCGCGGTCATCAACTACAACGCTGAGCCGGATTCTCAGGACATGCTGACGGGGATGTACCGGAAGCAGCCTTGAGTAAAACCTGTGTAGTCCTGAAGCAGGTGTAGACCTTATTCAGGGCGGGACCCTGTGGAGCGAACGTTCACTTTTGGCCGTTTGCTGTCTGTCGCGACCGGCAGCTTTCAACTGTGGACATTCAGTGAGCAGACACGCTTGTGAGTTAGTTTTGGATAGTCCAGAGCATTGTCTGAACCATGATATGCGGGTGACTTTCTAAAGGTTCCCATTCATCGATGAAAGAAAAACCCTGCTTCAGATAGAAGTTTGAGGCTCTCGCATTGTCGGGAGAGACGTCCAGAAAAACGCGATCATGCCCTTTCCCTATCGCGCGAGATTTCACTGCCTCAACCAGCTGAGTTGCCACGCCAGAGCCACGTGCAGTGGGTTCAACCCACATTCCGATCAAGTTATAGCGATTTGCGTCACTGACCACGGCACCGATCATTCCCACCGGTTTGTCTTCCTTGATAGCCAGCCAGAATTCCGTTCCGGCTGACGAGGCTCGTTCTTTCCACTGTTCGTCACTGTAATTGGCGGCAGTTTGGTAACTCACACCAAACGCTGTCGGAGTGTCCAAAAGCGCGGCGAGACGGACTTTCTTCAACAGCATCCAGTCTTTTGCTTCCGTCGATCGAATGTCCATGATCTTCCTAAAAATTAGCGAAACTTCAACCTCTCACAAGGGTGTCGAGGGAGCAACCGGGTTGTCGTTGCGCAATGGCCGTTCTTGACCGTTTACCGTCACTCGGGATCGGCAACCCGTCCGGATGACTGCGCTGTTTCACCGACCCGATCAGATGTGAAAATACCTGGTCTAGCGCCAGGCTTTTCTACTGTGTGCAGGGCTCGGATGGAATAAGGGCGACCAGATCCGTATCACCTATGTCGACACCCGCTTGTGAAAGCAAGGTAGTCACTTGTCCGCGGTGATGCGTCTGATGGTTGAAGAAATGCATGACCAAACCATAAAAGTTCCTGTCAGCGGGTATTCCCTCCATGCTTGTGTAATGGAGGGTGTGATCCAGATCCGGCTCTGCAATTGAGCGAGACCACTCGACAATGTTCTGGTCGAGCCACACTCGATGTGCCGAAAGTTTTCGGATGTTCGAGAACAGCAACTGGTCGAGGCTTTTGAGGGCAGGAAGCTGCTGAATCGGTTCCAGCGCCAAGTAGTCAGCTGGGTGCTTGGCGAATCGCTTTAGCCAGACAGTGTCGCCGGCCACCAGGTGGTTCAACGTCCCGAGAATTGAACCAAAGAATGCTTTCCTGTCCACGGAGAGTTCTTCATCTGGCAGGCTACTGGCGGCCTCATAAATCTTTGCGTTCATCCACTGGTTATAGGTCGCCATCAGGCAGATATGACCGGTTCGGTTCATCATGCTCATCCTTTCAATGAATACTTGATAAGCGATCCACGCTCATCTTGAGTCCTGGTCCAGTGTTGGGCTTTGTTATTTTGGGGGCAGCAGGGGGAGGGGCGCTCTTGTTTGATGCTTGTATGTGGCTCGGTAAATGTCTTCATTTGGCCGATTTCTGCCTATCGCGAAGTCATTCAGTCTTCGCGCAATTACGCCTGATTTTGAGAGGCAGGTAGGCGTTTTCAGCTCTGAGCGTTCAGAAACAGTGAGAACAGCTCGGACTGAGATTTAATGCCGAGTTTGCTGTACATGTGCTTGCGGTGGACCTTCACAGTCTCGGCGGAAATCCCCAGCTTGCGCGCGATCTCCTTGTTTGAGCAGCCGCTGAGCATTAGCCGGCCGACTTCCAGTTCGCGGGCGGAGAGCGGGGTATCCAACTGCTGGTCAGTGGAGTCCAGCCAGCTCTGCCAGTTTGGCGTCGCCGACGCGTTCTGCTCCAGCACCTCCCGCTCGAATGCCATGCGCTGACGCATCAGGGCGGCAACCCAGGACTGGATGAGTGTGAGCAGGGCTATCTGCTCTGGACTGAAGCGGGCCTCACTTCCCAGCGACAGGCTGAGGGTGCGTTTCGCGTCGAGTTGGACGTTGATATGGACTTCGTCGGCAACGACATTGAGGCGGAAGTAGCGTTGGTAGTAGTCGGTTTGTTCGAAGCATTCCGGCGCCACATCGGCTAGCCACAACAAGCCGTTCTGCGGTGTCTCTCGGTTGGCCAGGTAAAAGGGGTCGAGTAGATACAGGCCTTTGAGGTAATCCTGAAAGAGCGGGTCCGGCCCGCCATCCTTGCCAGGGCTTTCTGCGAGCACCCGCGGCCGGCCATTGCTGAAAATCAGCACGACCCAACTGTCCACCGGTATGTATCTATCTAGCAGACGCACCAGGGCTAGCCAGAAATCAGGACGGTCGAGTGCCTCAATCAGCCTGCCAATTGCCTGGTGCCAGGCCATATCCTGCAATGTAATGCTCACGTTTCTACCCATACGGGGTTACCCCATCGATGTGATTACTTTCCGTTTTATGGCTCTCCATACTCCATCCAGCCCTGGCGGGTGCTGTTCAGTTTGGCGATTGCGAGCCCACATACACGTGAAAGGATCACCGATGAAGATTGAACTCGTACAACTTACCGGTCGCGATGGCGATACCGCTTATAACCTAGAGCGTACCTTGCAGGCTATCGCTACCTGCACAGCGGATACCGATCTGCTGATATTTCCAGAGACCCAGTTGATGGGATTCGCCAGCGCGCAACAGCTCGCCGAAGTTGCCGAGCCCCTGAACGGGCCAAGTGTGCAGGCCGTGCAGCGCGCTGCACGCGAACGGAACGTCTCGGTGGTGGTTGGCATGGCTGAGAACGACTCCGGCACCTTCTACAACACCTCCCTGCTGGTAACCCCACAAGGGATCGCCTTGAGCTATCGCAAGACTCACCTTTGGCCGTCGGAACGCGGCCTGTTCCAGCCGGGAGACCGCTATGCCACTGCGATCTGGAAGGGAGTCCGTGTCGGCATCCTGATTTGCTACGACATTGAGTTGCCGGAAAGCGCTCGAGCCCTCGGTCAACTCGGCGCCGAGCTGATTCTGGTCACTAACGGCAACATGGATCCCTACGGCCCTGTCCACCGCACCGCGATCATGGCTCGCGCTCAGGAAAACCAGGCATTCACGGTGATGGTGAATCGAGTCGGCGACGGCGATGAAGGCCTCGTTTTTGCCGGTGGAAGTGCAGCGATCGATCCCTTCGGGCGCACGCTCTTCGAAGCGGGGCGGGCAGAGTGCCGTCAGGTTGTCGAGCTGGACCTCGATCTGCTGCGCTCCGCCCGCCGAGACTATGACTACCTCAATGACCGCCGCCTGTTCCTGACTGGCGAACAGATTGAACACGCTGATGGTCGCCGTGAACTACTGATCCCCTGTGCCCCGCGCGAGGGGGCGTCTCGCACGAAAACGGTTCTTCAACCTTGATGCTGATTTCAGCCCTGCCATAACAATAATTCACACACTAGCAGGAGCGGCGCGCGCGTCCACGGACCTGCCGTTAACGCTCTGGAGCACCCCGATGAAATCGACTCGTTATATGCAATTCGCGTTGGCCTCGCTTCTCAGTGTCGGCCTGGTCGGCGCCAGGGCCGACCAGCCCGCCACCCCCACCGTGCACATCTACAACTGGTATGACTACATCGCCCCGGACACGGTGAAAAACTTCCAGAAAGAAGCAGGCGTCAGCGCTGTGTACGATGTGTTCGACAACAGCGACGTCATGCAAAGCAAGCTGATGGCCGGCCGAAGTGGCTATGACGTGGTGGTCGCCACGGGTGACCTACTACCGAACCTGATCAAAGCAGGTGTGCTCAAGAAACTGGATCGCAGCAAGTTGCCGAACTGGTCTCACCTCGACCCGGACATCCTCGCCAAGGTGCAGAGCAACGATCCCGGAAATAGCTATGCGGCCCCTTATCTGTGGGGTACGACTGGCATCGGCTATGACGCGGACAAGGTTAAATCGATACTCGGCCCAGATGCGCCAGTTAATTCTTGGGACCTGATTTTCAAGGAAGAAAATCTGGCCAAACTGAGTCAATGCGGTGTGGCCATGCTGGACGCCCCTAGCGAGATCATTCCCATCGCGTTGCACTACCTTGGACTGCCCTACAACAGCCAGAACCCGGAGGATTACAAAAAAGCCCAGGATCTGCTGCTGAAACTGCGTCCCCATATTGTCTACTTCGATTCTTCCAAGTTCATCTCTGATCTAGCCAATGGCAACATCTGCGTCGTGCTGGGCTGGGCTGGTGGTGTCGCCGATGCGCAAAAGGCCTCCGAGCTGGCCGGCAACCATCGCAACCTCGTCTACAGCATTCCACGCGAAGGTGCCCCGGTGTGGGTGGAGAGCCTGGTGCAGCTCAACGATGCGCCGAACCCGGAGCAAGGGTTAGCCTTCATCAACTACATGCTGCGTCCCGAAGTCATCGCTGAGTCATCCAACTACCTGAGCTATCCAAACGCCAACAAAGATGCCACCGCGCTTGTCGAGAAGAAAGTCCGCGACAACCCCGGGGTGTATCCGTCCAAGCAAGTCCTTGACACGCTATTTCCGCTAGAACCACTCCCGCTGAAGATGGAGCGCGTGCGCACTCGCGCGTGGAACACGGTCAAGACCGGCGCTTGATTGGCAAACTCGGCTCTGCTGATGACTAGCCAAGCCCCTTCATGCAACAAATGAAACAAGAGAGAGACCATGAAAGAGACGATGAAACCACGTGCCCGCGACCTGAACATTCAGTTCGGCCAACTGCAATCCGGCCCCCTCAATGCCATCACCGATGTGCCCGGTGTACGGGTCGGCCACAGTAATGTGCGAGGACGCACCGCCAATGGCCGCGACATCCTGACCGGTGTCACCCTGATCGAGCCTCGTGCCGGTTCCACCAGCCAGCAACCGTGCTTTGCCGGCGTCCATGTGTTGAACGGCAACGGCGACGCCACCGGTCTGGAATGGATTCGCGAGGCAGGTCTTTTGACCAGTCCCATCGCCTTCACCAACACCCACAGCCTGGGCGTGGTGCGCGATGCGCTGGTTGTGCTGGACCGTGAACAACAGCCTGATGACGGGCGCCTCTACTGGAACATGCCGGTGGTGCTGGAGACTTTCGACGGCCTGCTCAACGACATCAACGGCTTCCATGTGAAGATTGAACATGTGGCCGAGGCCCTGCGTTCGGCCAAGAGCGGGCCGGTAACGGAAGGCTCCGTCGGGGGCGGTAGCGGCATGATCTGTCATGAATTCAAGGGCGGCATCGGCACCGCATCACGGCGTCTGAGCAGTGCTCAGGGCGGCTGGACCGTTGGGGCCATCGTCCAGGCCAACCACGGCATCCGTAACGAATTGCGCGTCGACGGTTACCCGGTCGGACGCTACATGGAACAGGTCGACTCGCCGTTCCTCAAGGCGTCGCTGCCGCACCCGGGCATGGGCTCGATAGTCGTTTGCCTGGCCACCGACGCGCCGTTGCTGCCGCACCAATGCACGCGTCTGGCGCAACGTGCCAGCCTCGGCCTCGCCCGCACCGGCGGCGGCAATGAAGACCACAGCGGTGACATCTTCATCGCCTTCGCCACCGGTAATCAGCATGTGCCGCCGGCCGCTTACGAGAGTAAGCGTGCGCCGACTACCGACAACCTGAGCATGGTCAACAACGACCACATCAGCGAGTTGTTCCTGGCCGCCACCGAAGCGGTGGAAGAAGCCATCATCAATGCCTTGCTGGCCGCCGACACCGCTGAAGGCAACGGCCATGCCGTGCCGGGCCTGGATTCCGAGACGCTGCTCAAAGCCTTGCATCGGGCCGGCTGGCGGGGAGCGGCGAATGACTAACTGATCTCGCGGTATTGAGGTGGTGTGATTGTTTCGCGTTCATGCCACCTCGAGCACATTGATTGCATCGTCAGGTTCCAGGGAAGACGTCGTGACCCAGGGCTCACGCGACGTTTAAGTGAGAGCTGTCGGGCAGACCCGCGCCATAAATCGTACGTTGCCGCACAGGCAACCGCCGATGAATCGTTCCTTGCAGCGTCTCGTCTGAAATCAAGCGGCCGGAGTGTCGACCGGCTAACCCGCAAGTGCCGCTTCGATTGCCGCGATGTCTATCTTGGTCATTGTCATCATGGCGTCGAAAGCGCGCTTGGCCGCCGCTCGATCGGGGTTGGATATCGCGGCGCTCAGGACACGGGGCGTGATCTGCCACGACAGGCCCCATTTGTCCTTGCACCAGCCACATACGCTTTCCTGGCCGCCGTTTGCGACAATCGCGTTCCACAAGCGGTCAGTTTCGGCCTGGTCGTCGGTCGCTACCTGGAATGAAAAAGCCTCGTTGTGCTTGATCCCCGGCCCTCCGTTCAACCCGAGGCAAGGGATGCCCATCACCGTGAACTCGACCGTTATCACATCGCCTTGCTTGCCCGCCGGATAGTCGCCAGGCGCGTGATGGACGGCGACGACCGCGCTGTCCGGGAATGTTCGGGCGTAAAACTCTGCAGCATCCTGCGCAGTGCCGTCGTACCAGAGGCAAATCGTGTTTTTGCTGACCATTTTGCTTCTCCAGAATCAGGTCTGATACGTTCACTCCAGCCGCGTAGTCAGCCGGGCTGAACGTTGGCAAATCAACAGGCAAACCCTAAGTATTGTTTAAATTGCTGATTTTTCAAAAGTCGGCCAAAGGAGATTTTGATGGCCACGGCACATGTTTTCATCGCCACCAGTCTGGATGGTTTCATCGCCCGACCTGATGGCGACATCGACTGGCTGTTGCAGCGCGATGATCCGACTGAGGATCATGGCTACTCAGCCTTCATCGCCGATAAGGATGTGATTGTGATGGGGCGGGGAAGCTATGAGAAGGCGCTGACCTTCGACACGTGGTTCTACGACCGGCCCGTCGTGGTGCTGTCTGAACAGCTGGCCGATTCGGCGGTGCCCGAGGCACTGACGGGCAAATTGCGTTTCTCCAACCTCAAGCCCAGGGACGTGATGGCGGAAATGGCCAGGCAAGGCGTGCGTCGGGTCTATGTCGATGGTGGGCAGTTGGTGCAATCATTCCTGCGCGAAGGGTTAGTCGCCGATATGGTGATTACCACTGTTCCTGTGCTGATCGGGTCGGGAAGGCCATTATTCGGGGCCCTTGAGCAGGATATTGATTTGAAACTGGTATCAAGCCGCTGCTTTCCTTCGGGGTTGGTGCAGTCTACTTATCGGTTGAACCTATGACCCGCTTGCGTGGATGTCCGATCCAAGAGCAATCGATTCAGTCCTAGGAAATACCTACAAACATCAGGTGCTCAAGAGAATTCTCCGACAGCTTTTCAAGGTTGCCGGGTGGGAAGGTGAATGGATAACCTCCGGCTGTCGCTGCCAATTCAGCGACCGGGCCTGGAAACCCGATGAGCGAAAGGGCTTCAATCCGTAAAAAGGAGCTTCACCATGCACAAGATCACTCCTGATCTCGCAGAAACCCCAAGCACTTCCCCTTACGCCACAACCGACTCCAAAAAACTCCACGACGCCGCCGAGCGGGCGCTGGATCATTACCTCAAGCCGCCGTTCGACAAGGGCAACCCGCCCGATAAACGTCCCTCCAACATCTTCGCGGTCATCCCTGATCTGGATAACGAAACCCTGCTGGCTCACGCCTCGGAAACCCTGGCATCGCTGAATGTGCTGGCCAGCGATCTGGCGTTCGAGCTGGAAGGCACGCGTCGGCATGTGGCGTTGGCGATTCAGCAGATGATTTCGTTGGGGGAGTTGTTGGTGAATCGGGCGTTGGATAATTACGATCAGCCAGAGGCGCCGTAGTACCGCGTTGTAGCGAGGCGGCTTGCCTCGTCGGCCGGTCTGCGTTGGCTCGCGACCGGTCGGTGGGTTCAGTGCCGGCGCGGTTGCCGGCGTTGTGCCGTGGGGCTTATTTCACGGCGTAAAACTTGCGGACATACCGGGTGCTTTGCCAGGCGCACGGTGCGCCTTGCGGTACGAACACGGTGTCGCCGGTGTTGACTGTCAGGCTCGTACCATCGGCTGCCCGCAGGGTGACGCTGCCTTCGATCAGGTGCATCAGCTCGTTGAGTTTATGCGGCCGGCCATGGCGTTCGTAGGGGGTCGAATCCCAGACGCCGACGCGCAGGTCGGTGCTGCTGTCTTCGAAGGCATTGCGTGAGCGGCACTGCGGGGTGGGCCCGATCAGTATTTGCGGTTCCGGCGCGGCCGAAGGGGAGAGCATCGCTAGCGGGTCCAGCGCTGTCAGCCCAGGAGTCGGTTCAGCG
Source organism: Pseudomonas helvetica (assembly GCF_039908645.1). Taxonomy (NCBI): domain Bacteria; kingdom Pseudomonadati; phylum Pseudomonadota; class Gammaproteobacteria; order Pseudomonadales; family Pseudomonadaceae; genus Pseudomonas; species Pseudomonas helvetica. The sequence continues at coordinate 3,834,141 of NZ_CP150917.1, read as the reverse complement.
CTGGGGCTGATCACGGCACAGAATGCCCAGCACGTATCGGCTTGCGCCTCGATTCGCAGCGTGGTCCCACGACCGATCACCGCGCTGGCACCGATCCCCAGTTCCAGCGTCTGGCCTTTGGATTTCAACACGACGTGGCCGGCGTGGACCACGATCACTTCGGTGTGCGGGAAATCATTGATATCGAGTGATTCGCCTGTGTTCACGGTCCCGGCGCAGATGCCATCAGGCCCGGTGTAGGTGACCTGACGATATTCCTTGAAGGGGTCGGCAGCGCTCAAGGACGTTGCCTTGAAAGACATGGCGACACGGCTGCCGTCGGCGCGAGCCAACAGCAGAATGGTAGGTTGAGACATGCGGGTGACGCTCCATGCAAATGGGGGGTGGAGGATGTTGGAGAGCGGCGACTGCTTTGCGCGCGGTTGTCAGCCAATGGCCTGGGTGACGAGTGCGAACTGTCGGACGCCGTTGACCGCTTGCGGCGGTGTGCCCCGTGCCATTTGCGCCACGGTATCGACCTGCTTGAGACCGACCGAGTCCAGCCATTCGCTCAAGCCACTGTCCGCCGGAATGTCGATGCGCACGAAGGCCTCCGGTACGTGGGCCAGCAACACGGCGATCAGGTGTTTGGCCTGTTCGATGTTCTCGGCGACCACCGGGCCAAGGCCGCGACCACGGCCATAAGGACGCAGCAGGGCGAAGGCGTGCACTTGGCCATCGCGCTCGATGACAGCCGAATGCTCGGCCACATCGAACAGCTCGTTGAGCACCGTTTGCCGGTCCAGCCCGGTGCCGGCATTGGCCAGTTCCAGCACGCGGGCCTTATCGGCCTCACGCAGCGGGCGACAGCGTTCACCATCGGCCAGCGGCACAGGTGTAACGGTTTGCGCCGGGCCCTGGTGTTGCTGAATCCGCCCGAACTCGACAAAGCCCTGACTCGCGTAAAGCGGCGCACCGGCAAGGGTCGCGTTGAGTACCGGGGTGCGTGACTGGCACGCATCAAGTGCCTGTTCCATCAACTTGCGACCGATACCCTTGCCTTGATAGTCGTCGCTGACGATCACCAGGCCGATGGTGGCGAAGTCGCCTTGGGGACAGGTGAACGCCGTGCCGATCAGACGCTCGCCATCGAGTGCCACAACGCCGTCGCTGAGGCGCAACACCATGGCCCAATCATCCAGGCGATGGGGCCACTTCAATTGCACGGACAAGGCATGGGCCGAGGGCAGGTCGGCGGTCGTCATCGGGCGATAAACATAAGCAGAAGGGTGCGGGGCGGACATGGCGAGTCTCCGTTGGACAGTGTGCGCAATCAACCGGCTGTGCGGCGCGATGGTGCCTGTATCCCATCTGCGCGAAGGCCTGACAAGAGGGGCTGGAACATTCGGCAGATTCCGCACGCCCGAGGCCACAAGACCACACTTACTACTTAATTGCCCGGCAAGGTCGGCAGCAAATGCTTGGGCTTTTTTTCTACGATGGAGGCCTGAGTTCACGACTCGCCGTCCCTTATCTGGAGTGCTCCATGGATAGCTTCGATCCTCGCCTTATCGCTGTGCGCAGCGCTCATTTCATTGCCGGTAAATACCGCGATGCTCAACCGGGACTTGAGGTGGTGCGGCCGTCGGATGGCCAGGTCTATGCCCAGTTGCCGGTCGCCGATGCCGACCTGGTGGATGAAGCGGTCAACGATGCCTGGCAGGCGTTCAATCGCAGCGACTGGGCCAGCCGCCCACCCCGGGAGCGGGCGCGGGTCATGCGCCGTTGGGCCGATCTGATCGAAGCTGACGCCGCTGTTCTGGCGCCGCTGGAAGCGGTGGGCTCGACCCGTCCCCATAAAGATGTGATCGCCTGGGATATTCCCTACGTCGCCGAAGGCATTCGTTTCTTTGCCGAGCTGGCCGACAAGCATGGCGGTCATGTGGCTGCCACCCAGACCGATCGACTGGGCATGCAGATCGCCGAACCCTACGGCGTGATTGCCGCCATCGCGCCGTGGAATTTCCCGTTGAGCATGGCTTCGTGGAAAGTCTCGCCGGCGCTGGCCGCAGGTAATGCCGTGGTGCTCAAGCCTTCAGAACTGACACCGTTTTCCAGCCTGCGCTTTGCCGAGCTGGCGTTGCAGGCGGGCATGCCGGCGGGGATTTTCAACGTGATTCAGGGCGATGGCCGCGTTACGGGCGATGCCTTGTGCCGTCATCCGCGGGTGGGCAAGGTGACCTTTACCGGTTCCACCGCGACCGGCTCGAGCATCATGTCCACCTGTGCGCTGGTCGGTCCGAAACCGGTCACCCTGGAACTTGGCGGCAAGAGCCCGCAACTGGTCTTCGCCGATGTGCCGGATATCGCCAAAACCGCTCGCACGGTGGCCATGGCCATTACCGGTAATGCCGGGCAGGTGTGCGTGTCCGGGTCTCGGCTGTTGATCCAGCGTTCGATCATGGAGCCGTTTATCGCGCACTTGCAGGCGTATTTCGAGGAGCTGCGCCCCGGCCCGACCTGGTCGTCCGAGAGCACGCTGTCGCCGATCATTTCCCGGCTGCAGGCTAGCCGCATCGATGGCATCGTCCAGCGCTCGCGTCAGGCCGGTGCCGAAGTGCTGACCGGTGGCGGGCTGTTCGAGGGGCTCGGTGGCGCCTATTACCAGCCGACTTTACTGACCGGCCTGGACCACCAGAACCCGGCGATCTGCGAAGAAATCTTCGGCCCGGTGCTGACGGTGCAGGCGTTCGATGATGAAGAGCAGGCGCTGAGCCTGGCGGCGCATGCGACTTACGGTCTGGCGGCGGGTGTGCACACGGCCGACATCAACCGTGCCTTGCGTCTGGTTCGGCGCCTGGAAGCGGGGACGGTGTGGGTCAATCGTTACGGACGCAGTAACGACTACATCCTGCCGACCGGTGGCTACAAACGCTCCGGCATTGGCAAGGACCTGGGGCGTGAAGCGTTCGAAGCCAATTTGCGCTTCAAGAGTGTGTTGATCGATATCGTCCAATAACACGCCGATCATAAAGCCCGACGCAACCTGTAACACCGTAGCAGCTGCCGAGCCTGCGAGGCTGCGTTCGGCTGCGGAGCAGTCGCAAAATCAGAACTCGCGGTACATCAGGCAGATCTCGCACACCGGGTTTACGACTGCTTCGCAGCCGAACGCAGCCTCGCAGGCTCGGCAGCTGCTACGAGGTGTACGAGGTGCACGAAGGGTACGAGGGGTAGAAGTAAGCTTTAAACCGCATCCAAACGGGCGCTTCCTCAGGGAAGCGCCCGTTTTCGTTCTGTCCGGCGCAGGTTCTGCGGTGAATGGGTGTGCGCTTGAGCCTTGCGGCGTTATAAAGGCCCATAAGAGCGCATGAATACGGGGTTTGCCCAAGGCTGGAGCGACCCGCAAAGTCTGCTGAGGGGGGGCGCTAAAACGGTGGTTTGTATCGAGCAGAGGTCGCTTTTAACGCCATCTGCTGATTTCACGGTGGTGTAATGACGGTGTGCTGCAGCGATGCATCACGGCTCCCGGAACGGAGCGAATGCTTGTCACGCCATGACCTCAACGAACTTCAGGACCGCACTCAATGAGCTTTCTTCGCCCCAAATTCATTACGTTCGACTGCTACGGTACGCTGACCAATTTCCACATGGGTACGATGACTCGCGAGCTGTTCGCCGATCGCGTGGTGCCCGAGCAGATGGAGCAGTTCGTCAAGGACTTCTCGGCCTATCGCCTGGACCAGGTCATGGGTGACTGGAGGCCGTATGACGAAATCCTCAAGACCGCGCTGGCGCGGACCTGCAAGCGTTGGGGTATTGAATACCGTGACGAAGGCCAACTGTATTACGACGCCGTGCCGACCTGGGGCCCGCACCCGGACGTACCGGCCGGCCTGTCGAAAATCGCCGACAAAATCCCGCTGGTGATTTTCTCCAACGCCAGCAACAGCCAGATCATGTCCAACGTCGACAAGCTCGGCGCACCGTTTCACAAGGTTTTTACCGCCGAGCAGGCACAAGCCTACAAACCGCGCCTGGCCGCGTTCGAGTTCATGCTCGACAACCTCAATTGCGGCCCGGAAGACATCTTGCATGTGTCGTCGAGCTTCCGTTACGACCTGATGCCGGCCCACGACATGAAGATCAAGAACAAGGCCTTCGTCGCCCGTGGTCACGAAGTCCCGGCCAACGCTTTCTACGAGTACCGGCAGATCACCGACATCGGCGGGCTGGCCGCGCTGGTCGGTCTCTGAGTCGTCACGGCAACGGCATTCTCACGGCAGTCTTTTTGGTAGAGGCGGGTTAGACATGGGCAGTGAATCCTACTGGCTCGACACTGCACCGGCGTTCACCGGTGCTCAGACCGGCGCGTTGCCCGGGCAGGTCGACGTGGCCATCGTCGGGGGTGGTTTCACCGGCCTGGCGGCGGCTCGGGCGCTGGCCTTGAAGGGCGCCAGTGTGGTGGTGCTGGAGGCCGGCAGGGTGATCGGCGAAGCCTCGGGTCGCAACGGCGGTCAGTGCAATACCGGCGTGGCCCAGGATTACGCCGGCCTGAGCGCCAGCCTCGGTGCCGACAAGGCGCGGGCCTATTACAAGGCCTACGAGAGTGCCGTGCACAGCGTGGTTTCGCTGGTGGAGCAGGAGCAGATCGCTTGCGACCTCAAGCGTAACGGCAAGCTCAAGCTGGCCGCCAAGCCGATGCACTACGAGGGCCTGGCACGGACTTGCGAATTGATTCGCCGGGAGGTCGATGCCGATGTCGAGTTGCTGACCGCCGAACAGATCCGCGCTGAAGTCGACTCGGCCCAGTTCCACGGAGGATTGCTGCAGCGTAACGGCGTGCAGATGCATGTCGGGCGCTTCGGCGTCGGTCTGGCCGAAGCGGCGGCACGGCACGGTGCGTTGATCTATCAAGACACGCCGGTGACGGACTGGAAAGCCCAGGCTGGTGGCTATCAGGTCAATACCGCCAAGGGTTCGCTGCACGCCGGGCAAGTGCTGCTGGCGACGGGCGCCTGTCAGCACGGCGGGTTGGGCTGGTATCGGCGGCGGATCGTGCCGGTGGGCAGTTTCGTGATCGCCACCGAGGTCCTTCCGCAGAGCCTGATCGACCAGTTGCTGCCCGGTCGGCGAGCCTATGTCACCAGCCGGATGATCGGTAACTACTTTCGCCTGACCCCGGACAACCGCCTGCTGTTTGGCGGCCGTGCGCGGTTTGCCATGTCCGACAGCGTCTCCGACGCCAAGAGCGGCAAGGTGCTGCGGGCGGCGATGGTGCAGATGTTCCCGGCGTTGGCCAACGTCAAGATCGATTACTGCTGGGGCGGGCTGGTGGACATGACCTCCGACCGGTTGCCCCGTGCCGGCCAGCACGGCGGGGTTTATCACTCCATGGGCTACAGCGGCCATGGGGTGCAGATGTCGGTGCACATGGGCCAGGTCATGGCCGACGTGATGGCCGGCAAGGTCGAGGCCAATCCCTGGCGCGAACTCGACTGGCCGGCGATTCCCGGGCATTTCGGCAAGCCGTGGTTCCTGCCGCTGGTGGGCGCTTATTACCGGTTCCAGGACTATTTGCATTGAGTTGATGTTGTGGCTTTACCGTCGTTTGCGTTTCCAGGACGTTCCGGTCAACCGGAACACTCGAGCCTTCTCTTTATCGACAGGTACAACAGATATGACTGATAACAAGATCGACTCCAAACTGATCTCCGGCCAGGAAAGCCTGAGAGTCTTCGAAGGCCTCAATCGCGGCATGTCGCGCCGCAACGCGTTGCAATTGCTCGGTGTCGCCGGGGTGGCTGCAGCGGGCGCCGGCAGCCTGTTCGGCGCCGCCGGCAAACTGTTCGCCGACGAAGCCGCAAGCCCCGGCAAAGGCAAGCCGGGCGGACGGATTCGCGTCGCCGGCATGTCCAGCTCCACCGCCGATACCCTGGACCCGGCCAAGGGTGCGCTGTCCACCGACTACGTGCGCCACTATATGTTCTACAACGGCTTGACCCGTTTCGACAGCCATCTGGTGCCGCAACTGGAGCTGGCCGAGCGCATCGACAACACCGATGCCACGCTGTGGACCATTACCTTGCGCAAGGACGTGACCTTCCACAACGGCAAAACCCTGAGCGCCGCCGACGTGGTGTTCTCGCTGTCGCGACACAAGGACCCGCTGACCGGTTCCAAGGTCATGCCGCTGATGGAGCAGTTCGCCGAGATCAAGGCCACCGGCACCCACGAAGTACAGATCCGCCTGAGCGCGCCGAACGCCGAACTGCCGTCGATCCTCGCCGTGTCGCACCTGCTGATCGTTCCCGAAGGCACCACCGACTTCAATCAGGGCATCGGTACCGGGCCGTTCAAGGTCAAGGAATTCAAACCGGGCGTGCGTTCGATTGCTGCGCGCAATACCGGCTACTGGAAACCGGGCCTGCCTTACCTGGACGAGATCGAGTTCATCGCCATTGCCGACGAGCCATCGCGGGTCAACGCGCTGCTGTCGGGCGACGTGCACATGATCAACGAGGTCAACCCGCGCTCCACCACGCGAATCAAGGCCAGCGCCGGTCACCGCGTCGTCGATGCGCCCTCGGGCAACTACACCGACTTGATCATCCGTCAGGATCAGATGCCCGGCAAAAGCGCGGAATTCACCCAGGCCATGAAGTACCTGATGGACCGCGAGCAAATCAAATCCGCAGTGTTCCGTGGTTTTGCAGTGGTCGGTAACGACCATCCGATTGCCCCCGGTTCGCGCTACTACAACGCTGACCTGCCGCAGACCGTCTACGACCCGGAGAAAGCCAAGTTCCTGCTGAAGAAGGCCGGCATGGACAGCATCAACATGCCGCTGGTGGCATCACCTGCCGCGACCGGTTCGGTGGACATCGCCGTGCTGCTGCAGCAATCGGCGAAACAGGCCGGGCTCAAGCTCGACGTCAACCGCCTGCCCAGCGACGGCTACTGGTCCAACCACTGGATGAAGCACCCGTTGAGCTTCGGCAACATCAACCCGCGGCCGAACGCCGACGTGATGTTTTCGCAGTTCTTCCAGTCGAGCGCACCGTGGAACGAATCGGGCTGGAAGAACGACCAGTTCGACCAGTTGCTGATGCTCGCCCGCGCGGAAACCGACGACGCCAAGCGCAGCAAGATGTACGCGGACATGCAGACCCTGGCGCATGACCACTGCGGTATCGGCATCCCGGTGTTCATCAGCAACATCGACGGCGTCGACCAGCGCGTCAAAGGCTATGGCAGCAACCCGTTGGGCGGCTTCATGGGCTACATGTTCGCCGAGCAGGTCTGGCTGGACGCTTGATGCGCCGATGAGGTTTGTGCCGTAGCAACATTGCAGGAGAACAGGGCGATGAATAGCAACACACTGTGGTTGATCGGCCGGCGCATGGGCGCCGCGATCGTGACCTTGTTGATCGTGTCCATGGTGGTTTTCGCCATCACGGCGGTACTGCCGGGGGACGCGGCACAACAGGCCCTCGGGCAGTTCGCCACGCCGGAACAGGTGGCGGCACTGCGGCTGAAACTGGGGCTCGATCAGCCCGGTGTGTTGCGTTACCTGCACTGGTTGATGAGCCTGCTCAGCGGCGACATGGGCCTGTCGGTCTCCAACGCTATGCCGGTCAGCGACTTGATGGCCGGTCGGGTGCCCAACACGCTGATGCTGGCGGCCGCCACGGCGCTGGTGTCAGTGCCGGTGGCGTTGATTCTGGGCATCGGTTCGGCCATGGGCCGGGGCGGGCGCATCGACAGCTTTCTCAGCTTTGTCACCCTGGCGATGGTCGCCGTACCGGAGTTTTTGGTAGCGACGCTGGCGGTGCTGATTTTTGCGGTGAACCTGGGCTGGTTGTCGGCGCTGTCCTATGCCAGCGACATCACTTCACCGCTGCAATTTCTACGCACGTACGCCTTGCCGGTGATGACGCTCTGCTGCGTGATCGTTGCGCAAATGGCGCGCATGACCCGAGCGGCGGTGATCGATCAACTCGATAGCCCGTATGTGGAAATGGCCCGGCTCAAAGGCGTGAGCCCGGTGCGGATCGTCCTGCGCCATGCCTTGCCCAATGCCATCGGGCCGATTGCCAATGCCATCGCCTTGAGTCTGTCCTACCTGCTGGGCGGGGTGGTGATCGTCGAGACGATCTTCAACTATCCCGGCATCGCCAGCCTGATGGTCGATGCGGTGACCAACCGTGACATGGCGCTGGTCCAGGCCTGCACCATGCTGTTTTGCACGGCGTACCTGGGGTTGGTGCTGATTGCCGACCTGTGCGCGATTCTTTCCAATCCAAGGCTGAGAAACCAATGAACAAGCTCATTGTGAAATCGATGCCTGTGACCCCCGACCTGTCGGTTGGCAAGGTGTCAAACGGGCCATCCTGGCTGGGTCTGGTCGGGGCAGCGATGTGTTTTATCTGGTTGCTGGTGGCGGTCTTCGGCCCGTGGCTGGCGCCGCACCCGGTCGGTGAAGTGGTCTCCGACAATGTCTTCGATAGCCTGAGTGCAGCGTACCCCTTTGGCACCGATTACCTGGGCCGCGACATGCTCAGCCGAATCCTCGTCGGCGCCCGTTTCACGGTCGGCCTGGCGCTGGTTGCCGCCGTGCTGGCCAGCGGTCTGGGCACCAGCTGCGCACTGTTGTCGGTGGTTTCGCCGAAATGGCTGGATGAAATCATCAGCCGCTTGATGGACGCGTTCATTTCGATCCCGAGCAAGATGCTGGCGCTGATCATGGTCTCGGCCTTCGGCTCTTCGGTGACGTTGCTGATCTGCACCGCAGTGCTGAGTTTCACCCCCGGCGCGTTCCGCATTGCCCGCAGCATGGCGGTGAACATCGAAGCGCTGGAGTACGTACAAGTGGCCCGAACCCGTGGTGAACGCCGGCTGTATATCGCCTGTGTGGAAATCCTGCCGAACATGCTCAACCCGGTGCTGACTGACCTTGGGCTGCGTTTCGGTTTCATTGTGCTGTTGCTCAGCGGCATGAGCTTCCTCGGCCTGGGCGTGCAACCGCCAGATGCCGACCTCGGGTCGCTGGTGCGCGAAAACATTGGCGGCCTCAATCAGGGCGCGCCGGCCATCGTGATTCCGGCGCTGGCGATTGGCACCCTGACCATTGGCGTGAATCTGTTTATCGACAGGCTGTCGTCCCGGCGTAGTCGACGTACGGGGGGGCATTGAAATGAGTGAATTGATTCGGGTCCAGGACCTGCGCGTGGTCGCCTGTGGCGAACGCGGCGAAGTAGAAATCGTCAAGGGTGTGAGCTTCTCCCTGGAAAAAGGCGAAGTGCTGGCGCTGATCGGTGAGTCGGGCTCCGGCAAGACCACCATCGCCCTGGCGCTGCTCGGTTACGCCCGGCGCGGTTGCCGGTTGGCCGGCGGCGTGGTGCAAGTCGGTGAACACGACATGCTGGCGTTGAGCGAACGTGAACTGCAAGGCCTGCGCGGGAACCGTGTGTCGTATATCGCGCAAAGCGCTGCGGCGGCGTTCAACCCGGCGAAAAAACTCATCGACCAAGTGGTGGAGGGCGCGCTGATTCACGGCCTGGGCAACCGGACCGTGCTCGAAGCCAAAGCCATCGAGCTGTTCCGCGACCTGGCCCTGCCGGACCCTGAACACATCGGCCAACGCTATCCGCACCAAGTGTCCGGCGGACAGCTGCAGCGGGTGATGGCGGCGATGGCGCTGATCAGCGATCCGTTGCTGGTGGTGCTCGACGAGCCGACCACCGCGCTCGATGTGACCACTCAAATCGACGTGCTGCGCGCTTTCAAGCGGGTGGTACGTGAGCGTGGGGCGACGGCGGTCTACGTGTCCCACGACCTGGCCGTGGTGGCGCAAATGGCCGATCAGATTGTGGTGCTCAATGGCGGCCAGATCTTCGAACAGAGCGCCACCGCGCCCTTGCTCAAAGGCCCGGCCCATGAATACACCCGTAGCCTGCTGGCGGCGGCGCGCCCGGATACAACGATCCGCCCGCCCTGTGGTGTGGCCGAAGATCAGCCACTGCTGACCATCAAAGGTTTGACCGCCGGCTATGGCAACAAAAACACCCAAGGCATGCCGTCGATCCGCGTGCTGGAAGACATCGACCTGACGGTGCGCAGGGGCCAGGCCATCGGCGTGATCGGTGAATCGGGTTCCGGCAAGTCGACCCTGGCGCGGGTGGTGGCCGGGTTGCTGACGCCGGCGTTGGGTGGCCTGACCTTTGATGGTCAGCCACTGGGCGGCAGCCTGTCCGAGCGTACCGATGAACAATTCCGGCGCATTCAAATGGTCTTCCAGAACGCCGACACCGCGCTCAATCCGATGCACAGCATCAGCACCATTCTGAGCCGGCCGCTGAAAATGTATTTCGGCCTCAAGGGCGCCGCCTTGCGCGAGCGTATCGGCGAACTGCTGGACCTGGTGCGCTTGCCGCGGAGCCTGGCCGAGCGTCGGCCGAATGAACTCTCCGGCGGGCAAAAGCAACGGGTCAACCTGGCCCGGGCTCTGGCGGCCAAGCCGGACCTGATCCTGTGCGACGAAGTGACCTCGGCGCTGGATACGGTGGTCGGCGCGGCGATTCTTGAACTGCTGCGCGACCTGCGTCAGGAGTTGGGGGTGTCCTATCTGTTCATCAGCCACGACATCTCCACCGTGCGCGCGCTGTGCGACGACATCGTGGTGATGTACAGCGGCTACAAGGTTCAGGAGGGCAGTCGGCAGTCGTTTGCCCAGGCGCCTTTCCATCCGTACACCGACCTGTTGATTCATTCGGTGCCGGAGTTGCGTCAGGGCTGGCTGGAGAACTGCGGCACCACCTGCGGCACGCTGCCGCCGATCGGTGCCAAAGCCAACGTGCCGGAGCTGTGCACGTTCCTCAATCGCTGCCCGGTACGGGTCGACGGTTTGTGCAATCGCACCGCGCCAAACCGCCGGACGCTTGTCGGCGGCAGTGAAATCCTTTGTCACCACGACAGTGCCGAGCTGCTGAAAACCCAGCAGGATTTGAACAGCATGATTCAGGGAGCCTATGCATGAAGGGGCGTTTTGTGAGGCTGGCCGAGCAGGGCCGGCCGACCGTCAAATTGACGGTGGACGGCACGCCCATCGAGGCGTTGCAGGGCGACACGCTGATGGTCGCGTTGCTGACCCAGGGTTCGGCGCTGCGTCAGTCGGAGTTCGACTCGGGCCGGCGGGCCGGTTTTTGCCTGATGGGCGCCTGTCAGGATTGCTGGGTCTGGACCCGCAGCGGCGAACGGCTGCGTGCCTGTTCCAACGAAGTCCGTGAAGGGCTGGATATCGTCACTACACAACCGGAGGCGATATGGCCACTGCACGGCTGAGCACTCATCGAGTGGTGATCGTCGGCGCCGGGCCGGCCGGCATTCGCTGCGCCGAAACCTTGCTGGCGGCGGGCTGCAAGCCGATTCTGATCGATGAAAATCGTCGCGATGGCGGGCAGATCTACCGTCGCCAACCGCAAGGCTTTACCCGCGATTACACCACGCTCTACGGCACCGAAGCGGCCAAGGCCAAAGACTTGCACCAAAGCTTCGACCGCTTGCGCGGGTTGATCGACTACCGCCCGGACACGCTGGTGTGGAACCTCACGCCGGGGCAACTGTGCTGCGTCAGCCAGGGCAAACACTCGACGGTTGATTACGACGCGCTGATCCTCTGCACTGGCGCCACCGACCGCTTGATGCCGATCGAAGGCTGGCAGCTGGCGGGCACCTACAGCCTCGGCGGCGCGCAGATCGCGCTCAAATCCCAAGCGGTGTCGATTGGTCACCGCGTGGTGTTCATGGGCAGCGGGCCGTTGCTGTACCTGGTCGCCAGTCAATACCTCAAGGCCGGTGCCAACGTGGCGGCGGTGCTCGACACTTCGCCGCTGAGCAAGCGCATCGGCGCCTTGCCGAAGCTGCTGGCGCGCCCCGGAGTGCTGTTCACCGGGATGAAACTGTTGGCGCAGCTGTACCGGGCGAAGATCCCGGTGCACCTGGGGATTTCTCCGCTGCAAGTGCTGGGCGATGCACAGCGTGGTGTCAGTGGTGTGCGGGTGCGGACCGCCGACGGCAAGACGTTGACGGTGGAGTGCGATGCCGTGGCGCTGGGTTATCACCTGCGCCCGGAAACCCAATTGGCGGATCTGGCCGGTTGCCGTTTGCGCTTCGATGAGGCGTCCAGTCAATGGTGGCTGGCCACCGATGAAGAAGGCCGGACGTCGGTAAATGACGTGTATGCCGCCGGCGATGGCTCGAAAATTCGTGGCGCGGATGCCGCCGAGCACGCCGGGCGCCTGGTGGCCATGGCGCTGCTGGAGGATCTGCACCAGCCGGTGGACGCCGGGTTGCGCGACGAACAACGCCGCGCCCTGGCGCTGATGGACCAGTTTCGTCTCGGCCTGGCCCAGGCGTTTCCCTGGCCTGCCGAACAAGCCAAGGCCTTGCCCGACTCGGCCATTGTCTGCCGCTGCGAAATGATCAGCGCCGGCGAATTGCGTCGCACCGTCAGCGAAAAGGGCGCCTGTGAAGTCAATCGGGCCAAGGCGTTCAGCCGGGTCGGCATGGGCCGCTGCCAGGGCCGTTATTGCTCCCAGGCGGGGGCCGAGGTGATTGCCGCTGCGGCCGGCGTCAATGTGCAACTGGTCGGTCGCCAGCGTGGTCAGGCGCCGGTCAAACCGCTTTCGATGCTCACCGAGGAGGTGTCGCCATGACGCTACAGAAGGCCGATGTGGTGATTGTCGGGGGCGGCCTGATGGGCTCGGCGGCGGCGTTTTTCCTGCGCCAGCGCGGGCAGTCGGTGATCTTGCTGGAGCGCGACCAGATCGGTCAGTACGCCAGCGGCGTGAACTTCGGCAACGTCCGGCGCCAGGGGCGATTCCTCGGGCAACTGGAATTGGCCAACCGTTCCTGGGCGTTGTGGAAACGCTTGCCGGAGTTGATCGACGACGACCTCGAATTCATCGCCAGTGGGCACATGCGCGTGTGCTACCGCGAAGACGAAATCGCCGAACTGGAGGCCTACGCCGCCGCTCCCGAGGCGGCGCAACTGGACCTGAAAATCTATCGCGGCGCCGAACTGCACCAGCGTTTTCCGTTTCTTGGACCGGATGTGAAGGGCGGTTCCTACGCGCCCCACGACGGCCATGCCAACCCGCGTCTGGCGGCCCCGGCGTTTGCCCGCGCCGCACGGCGTCTCGGTGCGCGGATCGAAGAGCAGACCGAAGTCGCCGAAGTGCAAAAGGTTGGCGGTGAGTTCACCGTCACCACCACCGATGGTCGCCAGTTCAGCGCCGAACAGTTGCTGATTACCGCCGGTGCCTGGGGCCAGAAGCTGTCGGCGCAGTTCGGCGAACCGGTGCCGCTGGACACTCACGGCCCGCAAATGGCCGTGACCGAGCCGGTGCCGTACGCCTTGCCAACGGTGATCGGCGTGTACACGAAAATTCCCGAGGAAGTGATTTACTTCCGGCAGATCCCGCGCGGCAACATCGTCATCGGCGGTGGCTACCGCAGCAAGCCGGACATGCTGAACCGTCGGGCCCAGGTCGAGCCGCGCAGCATCCTCAACCAGATCCAGCAGATGCGGCGCCTGCTGCCGGGTGTCGGCAACCTGAACATCATCCGCGTCTGGAGCGGCATCGAAGGTTACATGCCCGATTCCCTGCCGGTGATGGGCCGCAGCGGTACGGTCGACGGGTTGTTCTACGCGTTCGGCTTCTGCGGTCACGGCTTTCAGCTTGGCCCGGGCGTCGGCGACGTGATGGCCGAACTGATCAGCACCGGCAGCACCAACACTTCGATTGAGCCGTTCTCCATTCGCCGGTTCGCCCTTTCAGCCGAGCAACGGAGCAAGGCCTCATGAAACCCCGTGTACTGGATATTCTCAAACGGCTGATGGCCTTCGATACCGTGTCTTCGGAGTCGAATATGGCCTTGATCGAGTACGTGCGCGACCTGCTGCTGAGCAAGGGCATCGAGTCGCTGATCGTCAAGGATGAAACAGGCAAGAAGGCCAATCTGTTCGCCAGCACCGGCCCTAAGGAGTTGCCGGGGATTCTGCTGTCCGGGCACACCGACGTGGTCCCGGCAGCGGGCCAGGCCTGGACCGTTCCGGCGTTTCAGGCGACGGTGCAGGAGGGGCGGATTTACGGTCGCGGCAGCTGCGACATGAAGGGCTTTATCGCGTTGGCCATCGACGCCATGCTCGACGCCGCCGACCATTCGTTGAGCCGACCACTGCAACTGGCGCTGTCCCATGACGAAGAGACCGGTTGCGTCGGTGTGCGGCGTTTGCTCGACGTGTTGCACCTGGCGCCGGTGCGGCCATTCCTGTGCCTGATTGGTGAGCCGACCAACATGCAGTTTGTGCTCGGGCACAAGGGCAAGGGGTCTTATCGCACGTACTGTCGGGGGCTGGAGGCGCACTCATCGCTGGCACCGCGCTCGGTCAATGCGATTCATGTGGCCTGCGATTTCATCGCGGCACTGCGTCAAAGCCAACAGCAATTGCAAGAGCAGGGCGCTCAGGATGCGGACTACGACGTGCCTTACAGCACGGTGCATGTCGGGCAGATTGTCGGCGGTAAGGCGCTGAACATCGTGCCGAACCTCTGCACCCTCGACTTCGAAGTGCGCAACCTGCCGGCAGACGATCTGGATCAGTTCCTGGCGCAGATGCAAGAGCGTGCGGAAGTAATCGTGCGCGAGGCCAAAAAGCTCTCCAGTGTGGCGGACATCGAGATTGAAACCCTCAACGTTTATCCGGGTCTCGATACCCATCCGAGTGTCGAAGCGGTGCGCTTTCTGAAGAACTTCGCCGCACCGGATACCGGCACCGCCAAAGTCTCGTTCGGCACCGAAGGCGGTTTGTTCAAGCAGCGCCTGGATGTGCCGGTGGTGGTCTGCGGACCGGGTTCGATCGAACAGGCGCACAAGCCGGACGAGTTCATCGAGATCAGCCAGATGGAGGCCGGGGAGCGGTTTCTCGAGGGGTTGCTCGGTTCCCTGAAACAGTGATGATCATTCCCAGGCGATACGATTCCCTGTGGCGAGGGGGCTTGCCCCCGTTGGGTCGCGAAGCGGCCCTAAAACCTGCAACCCCATTTCGACAGGCACACCGCATCCACACAGGGTTGCGGGTTGGTTGTCAGCTCCTCGAACCCCTTCGGTAGAGCCTGCCGTCCCACCGCGATTTTCAGCATCCGACGCTGCCCTCAAGGCGCTTTCAGCATCCTCTTCCGAGGCACCTCCCTAGACTGGCAAGTGTCTCGGATCAGGACCTCGACCATGCTCAAGAATCGTTTGAAAGACCCAAGCCTTTTGGCAGAACTCGCCTATGTTGACGGGCAGTGGATCGGCGCCGACAACGCCGCGACGCTGGACGTCATCGACCCGGCCAACGGCCAGTTGCTTGCCCGCGTACCGGCGATGCAAGGCACGGAAACCCGCCGCGCCATCGACGCCGCCGAAAAAGCCTGGCCAGCCTGGCGTGCGCGCCCGGCGGCCGAGCGTGCGGCGCTGCTGGAGCGCTGGTATCAGGCGATGATCGACAACCTCGATGACCTCGCGTTGATCATGACTTGCGAGCAGGGCAAACCGCTCAACGAAGCCAAAGGCGAAATTCGCTACGGCGCCGGTTTCGTCAAATGGTTTGCCGAAGAGGCCCGCCGGGTTTACGGCGAAACCATACCGGCCCCCAGCGGCGACCGCCGACTGCTGACCCTCAAGCAACCGGTGGGGGTCTGCGCCGCCATCACCCCGTGGAACTTCCCCAACGCGATGATCACCCGCAAGTGCGCGCCGGCCTTGGCGGCGGGTTGCCCGATCATCGTCAAACCCTCGGACCTGACGCCATTGTCGGCGCTGGCGCTGGCAGTGCTGGCCGAACGCGTCGGGATTCCGGCCGGGGTGTTCAACGTGCTGACCGGAATGCCCGCCGGCATCGGTGAAGAGCTGACCGGCAACCCGAGCGTACGGAAGATTTCCTTCACCGGCTCGACAGCGGTCGGCCGCTTGCTGATGCGCCAGAGCGCCGAACACATCAAGCGCTTGAGCCTGGAGCTGGGCGGCAATGCGCCATTTATTGTGTTCGACGATGCTGACCTGGAGCAGGCGGTGGCGGGCATCATGCTCAGCAAGTTTCGCAACGCCGGGCAGACCTGCGTCTGTGCCAACCGCATCCTGGTGCAGGACGGCATCTACGAGCGCTTCGCCCAGCGGCTGGTGGAGGAGGTGGGCAAGCTCAAAGTCGGCAATGGCCTCGACGCCGATGTCACCATCGGCCCGCTGATCAATCCGGCGGCAGTGAGCAAAGTCGCCCGGCATATCGACGATGCCCTGAGCCAGGGCGCGCGGTTGCTCTGCGGTGGTGTTCCCGAGGGCGATAGTCAATTTGTCCAGCCAACGGTACTCGGCGATACCCACGCCGGCATGCTGCTGGCCAACGAAGAAACCTTCGGCCCGGTGGCGCCGTTAATGCGCTTTACCGAGGAGGCCGAAGCACTCGCGCTGGCCAATGCCACGCCTTATGGACTGGGCGCCTACTATTTCACTCAGGACCTGCGCCGCTCGTGGCGTTTCGGCGAAGCGCTGGAGTTCGGCATGGTCGGCCTCAACACCGGGATCATTTCCATGGAAGTCGCGCCGTTCGGCGGCATCAAGCAGTCGGGCCTGGGCCGTGAAGGCAGCAAGTACGGCCTGGATGAATACCTTGAAGTCAAAGCCTTCCACATTGGCGGGCTGTAACTCACAGACACGGGGAGCCACGATTGATGAGCAAGACATTCAGAATCGCCGCGATTGCCGGCGATGGCATCGGCAAGGAAGTCCTGCCCGAAGGGCTGCGGGTACTGGAGCAGGCGGCGAAGAAATGGCAGCTGGAGTTGAGCATCGAGGTGCTCGACTGGGCGCACTGCGATTACTACCTGGAGCACGGGCAGATGATGCCCGACGACTGGTTCGAACAGCTCAAGGGTTTTGATGCGATTTACTTCGGCGCCGTGGGCTGGCCGGACAAGGTGCCGGACCACATTTCCCTGTGGGGTTCGCTGCTGAAATTCCGTCGGGATTTCGACCAGTACGTGAATATCCGCCCGGTGCGGTTATTCCCCGGCGTGCCGTGCCCATTGGCCGGCCGCAAGCCGGGGGATATCGATTTCGTGGTGATTCGTGAGAACACCGAAGGTGAATATTCCTCGGTCGGCGGCAAGATGTTCGAAGGCACCGAGCATGAGTTCGTGCTGCAAGAGTCGGTGTTCACCCGACGCGGCGTCGACCGGATTCTCAAGTTCGCCTTCGAGCTGGCCCAGACCCGACCGCGCAAACGCCTGACGGCGGCGACCAAGTCCAACGGGATTTCCATCAGCATGCCGTACTGGGATGAGCGCACCGCATTGATGGCCGCGCAGTACCCGGAGATCACCTGGGACAAACAGCACATCGACATTCTGTGCGCGCGTTTCGTGCTGCAACCGGACCGCTTTGATGTGGTGGTGGCGTCGAACCTGTTCGGCGACATTCTCTCCGACCTCGGGCCGGCGTGTGCTGGCACTATCGGCATTGCGCCATCGGCAAATCTCGACCCGGAGCGGCGTTTTCCATCGCTGTTCGAACCGGTGCATGGCTCGGCGCCGGATATCTACGGGCAAAACATCGCCAACCCGATTGCGATGATCTGGTCCGGGGCATTAATGCTCGATTTCCTCGGTAACGGTGATGAGCGTTATCGCGCGGCGCATGACGGGATTTTGCAGGCAATCGAGCGGGTGATTGCCGAGGGGCCGATCACGCCGGATCTGGGCGGGAAGGGCTCGACTCAGGATGTTGGAAAGGCGATTGCTGACCGACTTTGAGTTTGTTGATGTTGATCGTTCCCACGCAGAGCGTGGGAATGCCTCAATGGTGTTTTAGTCAGTAACCTTGGATGCGATCAACTTCACCCACCATTTTCTCCCCCCGCTCATACCGCCGAATATTCTCCAACAACACCCCAAACGCACTTTCCGGTTGTGTCATCGCCGCAATGTGCGGGGTCAGCAGAATCTGCGGATGGTCCCAAAACGGATGATCCACCGGCGCCGGTTCTTCCTGTAGCACATCGAGTACCGCACCGCTCAGTTGCCCGCTGTCCAGCGCCTCGAGCAAATCACTTTCCACCAGATGCCCGCCACGGCCCATGTTGATCAGCGCTGCGCCACGGGGCAGTTGCTGGAACAGTGTGCGGTCGAGGATGCCGTGGGTCTGTTCGGTCAGCGGCAGTACGCACAACAGAATGTCGCACTGGCTCAGGAACGCTGGCAGTTGCTCGTTGCCGGCATGGCAATCGACGCCCGGGACTTGATGGGCACTGCGCGCCCAGCCGGACAACGTAAAACCCAGGGGCTGCAAGGTCGCCAGAATCTGCCGGGCCTGGGTCCCGAGGCCCATGACGCCAACCCGGCGCTTGGCTGCCGGTTGCAGCAAGTGAGCCTGCCAGCACCGGGCCATTTGTTGCTGGCGATAGCGCAGCATGTCCCGGTGCAGGCTGAGCACCGCGAAACTGGCGTATTCGCACATGCCGCGAGTGATGCCAGGGTCCAGCAGGCGCACCACCGGCAAGTTTGTCGGCAAGCGGCTCAAGTCCAGTTGATCGACCCCGGCGGACAACGCAAACAATACGCGCAGATTGGGCAGCAGAACCTCGAGATCATCCGGTGCCTGCCAGGCGGCCAGGTACTGAATGTCTTTGGGATCGCCGATGTCCGGCCAGGCGCGCCATTCGATATCCGGGGCATGCTCGGCGAACAGCGCTTTCCACTGTTCGCCGCGTACCGGGTCAGCTTTATAAAGCAGGGCCATGGGCATTTCCTGAAGGGTGAAGAGGCTGTCCATCATCGCGCAACGCCAGCGCAGGATCTGTCGAAAGGGCCGGGTTAAACGCGTTGCGCCTGTTTCTATCAGGCATGCCCCGGCAGATTCGGCGGGCTGAAGGAATCTGCCGTTTGGCGGGGTGAAAACAGTCGATCCGAATTTCTCAGGGCGCAAGTTCGGCGTAGTTCGTTTCGCACAAGCCTTAACCTGAACACCATCGCAACCACCTCCCGGTTGCCGGACTCACGATGGGAAATGCCATGAACAGCAAAGTCGACGAAACCCCTCATTTGCTCCGTCAGCGCGATCAATTCGTGCCACGTGGCCTGGTTACCGCTCACCCGTTGGTGATCGATCGCGCCCAAGGTGCCGAGTTGTGGGACGTGGACGGCAAGCGCTACCTGGATTTTGTCGGCGGCATTGGCGTGCTGAACATCGGTCATAACCACCCCAAGGTGGTCGCCGCGGTGCAGGCCCAGTTGCAAAAGGTCTCCCACGCATGTTTTCAGGTGGTGGCCTATAAGCCTTATCTCGATCTGGCCCAGCGCCTGTGCGAAATGATCGGCGGCAACGAAGCCTATAAAGCGGCGTTCTTTACCTCTGGCGCCGAGGCCGTGGAAAACGCGGTGAAGATCGCCCGCGCTCACACCAATCGCTCAGCGGTGATTGCGTTTCGTGGCGGGTTTCACGGTCGCACCTTGCTCGGCACCACGCTGACCGGCATGAGCCAGCCGTACAAGCAGAACTTCGGGCCGTTCGCGCCGGAGGTGTTCCATACGCCGTATCCGAACGCCTATCGCGGCGTCAGCAGCGAGATGGCGCTCAAGGCACTGGACGAGTTGCTGGCCACCCAGGTTGCCCCTGAGCGGGTTGCGGCAATCATCATTGAACCGGTCCAGGGCGACGGTGGTTTCCTCTCGGCACCGGTGGAGTTCCTCCAGGCGTTGCGCGCCCTCACTGAAAAACACGGGATTGTGCTGATTCTCGATGAAATCCAGACCGGTTTTGGCCGTACCGGCAAGTGGTTCGGTTTCCAGCACGCCGGCATCCAGCCGGACCTGGTGACTGTCGCCAAAAGTCTTGCCGGTGGTCTACCGTTGTCCGGTGTGGTTGGCAAGGCCGGGATCATGGACGCGCCATTGCCTGGTGGCCTGGGTGGTACTTACGGCGGTAACGCGCTGTCATGCGCCGCAGCGCTGGCGGTAATTGAAGCCTACGAGCAAGAACAGCTGCTGGCGCGTGGCGATGCCCTGGGCGAGCGTTTGCGTCAGGGGTTGCTGCGCTTGCAGGCCCGTCACCGGCAAATCGGCGACGTGCGCGGCAGCGGGTTCATGCTGGCGATCGAACTGATCAAGGATGACGACGCGCGTACCCCGGATGCGGACCTGAATCAGCGGCTGATCGACGAAGCCCGAGCGGGGGGGCTGCTGGTGATCAAATGCGGCGTTTACCGCAACGTGCTGCGCTTCCTTGCGCCGCTGGTGACAACAGAAGATCAGATCGACGAAGCGCTGCAGATTCTTGAAGCAGCATTGGCACGCGTCTTGAACTGAGTTCCCGCGTGCTCCGGGCGATACTGCAAGGTGTCGCCCGTGAGCATTTATGGCGCATGGAGTGACGGAGTGCATTATTGGAGGCTTGGCGTACCATGGGGCTGACTGATTATCGAGCGTTGCTCATCGATTGCGATGAAGTCCTGGTCGATCGCGATTCGGGAGTCTGGACGGCGCTGCAACCGCTGCTCGACAGCCTTGGCGGTCGTCCGGACAAGGAACAGGTATTGGCCGAGTACGGCGAGGTGGTGCGTGCGCTCTACTCGCGTTTCGGTGAGCTGGGCTTCAGTGGCTTGCTGTGTTTCGCCCATCGGCAGTTGGCCGAGCGCTGGGGGCTGCGAGCCAGTTGGGAGGAGGGCATGAGTTTTGCCCGTTCGGTGGCCAGTTGGTCGCTGTTCGAGGACGCGCCCGGCGCGATGTTGTACCTGCGCAAGTTCTATCGCTTGCTGGTGCAGGGCGATCGGGATGCCGAAGATCGAGGGCTGCTCTGTGAGCGTTTGGGGGTCATGCCCGACGACTTCATTTCACTGGCCAGCGATCCCTTGCTGGATCGGGACTGGTTACAGGCCAATGGGCTTGAGGCCCGGGAGATCCTGCAAGTGACCCGACCGTCTGCCGGTCGGCAGACGGCCAGCGATGTGTGCCTGATTTGTCGCGGGCGGGCAAAACCTGCAACGTCGTGTGCGGCGGATTACTGCATCAACAGCATGGCTGACCTGGTGGCTCAGCATCAGCTGTCTTTACGGCGCTGATTTTGCTAGAAGATTGTCCTACAAACGGCAATCAAGAGGTACGCAATGGAAGGTTTAGTGAAACTGGACCGGATCGACATCAGCATCTTGGTTGAGTTGCAAAAAGACGGGCGCATGACCAACGTCAGCCTGGCCGATGCCGTGGGGCTGTCAGCCAGCCCGTGCCTGCAACGGGTCAAGCGACTGGAGTCGGCCGGGTACATCTCGAGTTACAAGGCGCATTTGAACCTGGCCAAGATCACTGACTCGGTCACGGTGTTCACCGAGATCACCCTGAGCGATCACAAGCGCGAAGACTTCGCCAAGTTCGAGTCCAATATCCGCCTGGTGGATGAAGTGCTCGAATGCCATCTGATCAGCGGTGGCTACGATTATCTGGTGCGCTTCATGACCCGCAGCATCCAGCACTATCAGGAAGTGATCGAGAGCCTGCTGGACAAGAACATCGGCATCTCCAAGTACTTCAGTTACATCGTCATCAAGTCGCCCGTGCTCAAGGATGGCGTGCCGCTGCGCAAATTGCTGCGCCATTGAGACGTTCTCAGTAACCGCTTGTCGCCCGCTGCGTCTTTGCAAGAGGTGCACGCCGGGCGGCGCCTCAGGCATCGCGCAAAAGGTCGTGAGCGTTAAGCAGCTCGTAGGCAATCTCGGGGTGTTTTTCCAGACCGCGACGAATGGCGGCTGGAATCGACTGACGGGTTTTGCGGCACAGCCCTGGCAGGTCCAGAAGCTGAATGCCGATGCCGCGCATGCTTCGCACTTCGTGCACGCTTGGGGTGATGTGCACGCGAATGCCTAACTGCTCGTACATCCGCCGCTGCATGTGCTCGAGGTCGGCCAGGCTCTGCAGATTCTCCAGCCGGTCGAGCAGGCGCTTTTCCTCCTGGCGGGTCAGGTGCAGGATGCGCAAGTCCGCGCTGGGTATGTCCAGCAACTGTTCGCGCCTGCAATCGCAGGCGCCGGGCGGGCAGGGTTGTCGAATCTGGAGAGAGGCTGTCATGGTCTCCAATCATAGCTATCGGCAACCGCTATTGCCCAGCGGGTTCGTCGCGACCCGATGACGGTGTGGGGCGGACAAAACCACCCCGCACTGATCGCCCTCAGCCCCATGTGTTTCCGAGCGCCTCCAGACCAGCCCTTTGCAGGTCTTGTGGGCTCATGACCAGACGGAACTTGCAGGTGGCATCGAAGTTGAGAAAGAACGGTTCTGCAAAGCTGGGGATCTGCGAGGAGTCTTGTACGTCGATCAGGAAAATCCCGCCGCGCAGTCCATCCTGCTCGGTAAAGTAGGCAGCCTCCGGTTTGATGCTTTCCAGGATTCGCCCGATGACTTCGCCGACCTTCCCGGCCCTGACGAGTGCGTTGAAGGGTTCATTCGGGCACTCGACCATCATTAGCATTTTCATTATTCGATTCTCTTTTCAGATAGCTGCCTCATCTCCCTGCCTTTGCTCCTCGCGCTCACGCAACGAAGCTCGTATTCGCCCGCTCCAGCGGTGTGTGGTTAAGCATAGCGAAGCATGAGCTGACGCCCGTCCGGGGTTACGGGCGGTCGTGGCGCTGAAAGTGAATCATGTCACCCGTTTTGCACGGCTTTCAGCTTGCCTGAGCAGTTGCATAATGGTGCTGGTGGTGTTGAAACTTATACGGTTAGCATTGCGCTTTACCGACGCACCAAATGACCGGTGGGTTAACGCAACCGAGTAGGTCGAACATTGATCGAACGACGCCAATTTAGCGGAGGCATGAAGGGGAAAAACCTTCGCTATCTGAATGAGAATCCCAGTGAGTCTGCTCAAATGACCCGGGCAGGATTTCTGCTGCTCGAGCATTTCTCGCTGCCCGCGTTCACCCAGGCGCTGGATACGATTGTTACCGCGAATCTGCTACGCCCCGGGTTGTTCGCTTCCCGAACGTTCGGCTTGAATGACGGGGAGGTCATCAGTGATCTCGGCCTGGTCATTCGTCCGGATGCGCGTTTCGATTCTTCAGCCATTCAAGACCTGGACCTGTTGGTCATTTGTGGCGGCTACCGGACAGAACTGAAGGCGACGGATGAGCTGATCAGCCTGTTGCGAGCAGCGGCAGAGCGTGGCGTGAGTCTGGCGGGGTTGTGGAATGGCGCCTGGTTCCTCGGCAGCGCTGGCTTGCTGGATGGATATCGATGCGCCATTCACCCGGAACATCGCCCCGCACTCGCGGAAATTTCCAAGGCGACGCATGTCACCAGCGAAGCTTTTGTCATTGATCGAGACCGGCTCACCGCTTCCAGTCCCGCGGGGGCATTCCATATGGCGCTGGACTGGATCAAGGGGCTACACGATAAAGCGCTGGTCGAGGGTATCGAGGACATTCTGGCTTTCGAGGAGTCTCGTTATCGGCGCATCAAACCAGCTGAAAATGTCTGTGTGAGCGCGCCATTGCGTGAGGTGGTCAAGCTGATGGATGCCAACCTCGAAGAGCCGCTGGAGCTGGAACAACTGGCGGTTTATGCCGGTCGTTCCCGTCGACAGCTCGAACGCTTGTTCAAGGAGCAACTGGGCACGACGCCGCAACGGTATTACATGGAACTGCGGATCACCGAGGCGCGGCGACTGCTGCAACACACCGAGCTGTCCCAGGTCGATGTGCTGGTGGCCTGCGGTTTTGTTTCACCGAGCCATTTCAGCAAATGCTATAGCTCGTACTTTGGATACAGACCCTCCAAGGAAACGCGACTGGTCAAATGAAAACGACGCCACCGCAAGGCCGGGCCAAGCGATTGTCACGGCTGTCTTGATACGTCTCCTATACTGATTCGCGTTGCCAGGATCAACGCTGGCACCCAACGCCGTCGGGCCCGCTGTCAGGGGCTGACAGCTTCCCCATCAGTCACTGTAAGGAGATTGAACATGGCAATTCGCATTGGCGATGAAGCACCGGACTTCACTGCCGAAAGTACTGAAGGCCCGATCCACTTCCACCAGTGGATTGGCGACAAGTGGGCGATCCTGTTCTCGCATCCGAAGGACTTCACGCCTGTCTGTACTACTGAACTCGGTTATATGGCCGGACTCAAGCCTGAGTTCGACAAGCGCAACACCAAGATAGTCGGGCTCAGCGTCGACCCGGTCAGTGACCACCGGGCCTGGCTCGGTGACATTGAAGAGACCCAGGGGCATGCGGTCAATTATCCGATGATCGGCGACGAAAACCTGGTCGTGGCGAAGCTCTACGACATGATTCACCCGAATGCCAGCGGCGGCTCACGCACTGCCGCGGACAACGCGACGGTGCGCTCCGTGTTCATCGTCGGCCCGGACAAGAAAGTCAAGGCGATGCTGATCTACCCAATGAGTGCCGGACGCAATTTCGATGAAGTGTTGCGCCTGCTCGACTCGCTGCAATTAAACGCCAAGCACACGGTCGCCACCCCGGTGAACTGGCGTCCGGGTGAGGACGTGATCATTCCCACGTCGGTGTCCGACGAAGAAGCCAAGAAGAAATACCCGCAGGGCTTCAAGACGTTGAAACCCTATTTGCGCACCGTGGCGCAACCGAAGTAATTCACTCGGCGTCCCTCCCTTGCAACGATTGCCTCAGGCTCGGGCAGGGGAGGGTTGTTTAATTCGATCAAAAGCAAGTGGCTGTTTTAAAACCAATTTATGTGCTTTTGGGGCTTCCCAGACGAAACAAAAGTTGATAAATTTCCGCGCGTTCTTGCAGAGGCCCTCACGGGGCTTTCAGCAACAGCTACAGGGGCGTCGCCAAGCGGTAAGGCAGCAGGTTTTGATCCTGCCATGCGTTGGTTCAAATCCAGCCGCCCCTGCCATTTTCCCAAGTTCATCCAGGTATTCCCTCAACCACCAGGTTTTGCGCGAGTTCGGGATGAGCGTCTTTGCCGGGCGACGTTATTCAAAGCGTTGCTCAAAGGCAGACAGCTGATTCGACATGATCGGCTGAAGCGGCACCCAGACATTCCCCGTCGATGCCGACAACCGCACTTTCTCCCTTGGCTGTTCCTCCTTCTGTATGCCTGGTCGTCGTTTTCGACGCTGTCTTTACACCTCACTCCGCTATCTCGAACTCTCCGGTGAGCTTGTCATCCTTCGGATCTGACGCGCCACGAAGGCCTGCATTTACGCGAGGTCAGTGAAGATCAGGGTAGACGTTGTGGCCTGATACAAAACAGTGTGTTCGGTAATTTGCACGGTTCTTGCAGAATATTTTACAGATGCCTTGATCTGTAACCCTTCTACCCGTGGAGTCGTTGAACATGCCGTTACGCTTGAAGTTAGCCCTAAGCTACCTGCTGATCGGTTTGATCCCGGTTCTGGGCATGGCCTTTACGGTCTATCAACAAGCCAGTACGGCCTTGCGCGAGCAGACGCTGAACGCTCTCGAGGCGGTTGCCCATATCAAACAGCAGCAATTGCTGGATAACTGGCAGGAACGGCGCAACCAGATCAGCACCCTGGCCAGTAACCTGAGCAACAGTTACCAGGGACTCGACGATACCGCGCTGATCAGCACCGCCCATTACGACCGCCCGATGTTTCAACACTTCATCAGCACCTTTGGTTATCGCGAGCTGAAACTGATCATGCCCGATGGCACCATCATGCTCAGTGTGCAGAGCGACAGTGACGAAAAGCACAACCTCGGTGAAGACAGCCTGCGCGACACCTCGCTGGCGCGTCTGGTGAAGCAAAGCCGCGATAGCGGCAAACCGTTGATCAGCGACCTGCAGTACAACCCATCGAGCAAAGAGCCGACCCAGTATCTGGCCACCCCCGTCATGTCGAACGGTGAGCTACAAATGATCCTGGTTCTGGAGTTACCCATCGCCCCGCTCAATAACGTGATGCAAACCCGCCAGGGCCTGGGGGAAAAAGGCGAAACCTACCTGGTCGGCAGTGATGCCGGCTTGCGCTCGGACTCGGCACGTTTCCCTGAACGCCAGGTCAACCGCAGCCTCAATGCACAAACCGGTCTCACGGGCAGTGCCGTCAGCAATGCCCTGGCAGGCCAGCAGGGGCGTCTCGCCGAACCGGGGCTGGACGGTAACACTGCGCTGAAAGTGTTTGTCCCCATCGCCTTCGATGACAACCATTGGGCCCTGATTGCCGAAATGGATCAGACCCAGGCGTTTGCCCCGGTACGTCAGTTGATGTGGCAGGTCTTGCTGCTCGGCCTGCTGACCGTCGCCGCCGTTGCCATCGCCACCTGGCTGGTCAGCCGCAGTGTGATGCGCCCGCTGGGCGGCGAACCGAGCAATATGACCGTGCTGGCCCGTCGCTTGGCCGCAGGCGAGCTGAACCTGCCGACCGAGCACCGACAACAGGCGGGCTTGATGCTGGCCCTGCATGAAATGGCCCTGGCCTGGCGCGATGTGATTGAGCGTCTGCGCCAATCCAGCCAGGACGTTGGTCAGGCCAGCAGTGAGATTCTAAGTGCCGCCGGGCAAACCAGTGAACGCCTCGATCTGCAGCAAGAGTCGCTGGAAATGGTTGTCAGCGCCGTCGAACAAATGTCCTGCACCGTGCAGGACATCGCCCGCAACGCTGCCGACAGCGCACAAGGCAGTACTGCCGCACGGGGTGCCTTTGGCGAGATGCAGGGCACCTTGCAACAGATGATCGGCCAGCAGGGACGCCTGCTGAATGACATCGGTCGGGCGGGCAGAGTGGTCGACACCCTGACCAGCGACGCCCTGCAAATCGGCAGCGTGCTCGCGGTGATCCGGGGCATTGCCGAACAAACCAACCTGCTGGCGCTCAACGCCGCTATCGAAGCCGCGCGCGCCGGGGAACAAGGCCGTGGCTTTGCGGTGGTCGCCGATGAAGTGCGTAACCTTGCTCAACGCACCAGCAGCGCCACCGAAGAAATTGTTGCCATCACCAGCACCTTGCAAAGTTCGTCCACCGAAGCCTTGCAGGCGATGCAGGCCTCGGCCGAACAAGCGCATTCGCTGGAGCGTGAAACCCAGGTCGTGCTGACCTCGCTCAGCCAGTTGGATAACTCCCTGCAAGGCGTGCACGCCCTCGCGGTGCAGATCGCTGTCGCTGCGAACGAACAGGCCGGAACCACACAGGAGGTGAATCAGCATATGCACCGCTTGCACGACATGACCCGTGATAACCGGCGCAATGCGGCACATACCCGCAGCAGCGGCGAGCACCTGCAGCAAGTAGCCAACAACCAGCAAGCCCTGGTGCTGCGCTTCCGTCTATAGCTGTCGGCGCTGGTGCTCAGTCGTTATGCATCGCTCGGAGATTCAAATCCCGCGATGCCAAAGTGTCGGGAACAGCGCGTGCTCCAGAGGAGCATCGGGTGCCAGGGTCTCTCGCAGTCCAGGGAAATCGGGTGAGGTGGCCCAGGGTCTGGGAGCATGCCGGACGTCATCGCCTATGACCCTTACTGAAAACGCGCGACGGCGGTTTTGTCCTCCGACCCCGGCAGAAGCATGCAAGGTCAACATGTTAAAACACACCATGTCGCCCGGCGACAATGCCCATCCCAGGATGGGAAAGTCGTCGCGATGGTTTTCGATGTCCGGTAGCTCGTCCAGGGTTCCCTCGGCAAACCATTTGGCCTGGCTGTCCATGAAAGACCGAGGCATCAACCAGGGGCCCTTGTGTGAACCCGCTATAAATTCGAGAGTCGATTCCCTGGGCACTGGATCGACGGGAATCCAGAAACTCACGGTGTCCGAGCCACTGATGTTGTAGTAAGGCTGGTCCTGATGCCAAGGCGTGCGCTGGCGCGTATTGGGCTCTTTGACCAGCAAGTGGTCATGGTGCAGGCGCACGCGTTGACTGTTCAACAGGGCGGCAGCAATAGGCGCGATGGCGGAGTTGAAAATGAACTTGCGATAGTGCTCATTCTCTTGCCAGTTACAAAAATCCTCGAAGAACCATCCCGGGTCGCTGGCGCTGCTCGCCACTTTTGCGCGAGGGCTGGGATGGGCAAGGTTCAATTCGATGCCTTGGGTCAGTTCGCTGATTTGCTGCGCAGAAAACGCATTGCGGATGCACACCGCGCCCTGAGTCTGGAAGGCGCGCACAATCTCGTCACTGACGGGGACGGCAAGACGAGGCTCAGCGCATTGAGTCATTTCGTTCATGGGGATTACCTCACTCGCCATAAATATCAAAGTTGAAATACTGCTTTGCAATTCGGTCGTATTGGCCTGATTGGCGAATGCCGGCAATGGCGGTATTCAGCTGCTCTCGCAGATCAGGCTCGTTTTTTCTGACACCGATTGCGACGCCATCGCCGATGATGCGTTTGTCGGTGATGGGGTCACCCGCGAAGGCAAATCCTTGACCTTGAGGCTTTTGCAATAACCCGATATCGGCCTGCACCGAGGCCTGGAACGCAGCCTCCAGGCGCCCGTTGATGAGGTCTGAAAACACCTGGTCCTGGGTTTGGTAGGAAAGGATCTCGACGCCTTGGCTGCCCCATTCCGACTTGGCAAAGCTTTCTTGCAGTGAGCCTTGTACAACGCCTACGGATTTCCCTTTCAATGACGCTGCCGTCGGCAGCAATCCGGCGTTTTTCCTGGCGACGAGAGAAGACGGCGCGGTGTAGATCTTATGGCTGAAATCGACCTGCTGGCGACGCGCCTCGGTGGCGCTGAATGCCGACAGGATCGCGTCGAATTTCTTCGCTTTCAACGCCGGGACCATGCCATCGAAGTTCTGCTCGACCCAAATGCATTTGACGCTTAGCTCGGCACACAGGGCGTTGCCCAGATCGATATCAAAACCACTCAATGAACCGTCCGGCTGCTTTTGCTCGAACGGAGGATAGCTGGGGTCAACGCCGAACTTGATCACTTGTTGTGCCTGCGATAGCGGGGTGATGATCAGCCCGAATAGCATGACGGTGTATTGAAGTGTGCGTAGCTGCATGATGACCTCGTTTTTTATTGGTTTTTACGGTTTGCAGGTCTTTGCTCAAGCGTTAAGCGGTAAAAAAGCCTCGGTCAACTTGACCCAATAGCCAGCGCCACGGATCAGGATGTCGTCATTGAAGTCGTAGCGTGGGTCGTGAGCCATGCAGCTCTTTTCACCGTCGCCATTGCCGATGATCAGGTAACAGCCTGGGCATTGCTGCAGGAAATAGGCGAAATCCTCGCTGCCATTGAAGGGCACGATGTCTCTCATTACTTCGTCCTCACCGAGCCAGTCGATGGCCACCTGGCTGGCGAAGCGGGTCATTTCTTCGTCATTCACCAGCAACGGGTAGTCGGCACTGTAGTGAATCTCGGCTGTCGCGCCGAACGCTTCCGCCTGGGCGTGGATGAGGCGTTTTATCTGGCTCTCCAGACGGTCTCGGACCGCATTGTTCAGCGAGCGGACCGACATCAGCATGTGCGCGCTGTCCGGGATCACATTGGACGCCTTGCCGGCGTTAATCGCCCCGACGGTGATAACGCTCATGTCCTGAGGTGAAACGTTGCGCGAGACGATTGTCTGCAAGGCCATGATGATGCTTGCGCAGACCACCACAGGGTCGACGCTCAAATGCGGCATTGCGCCGTGACCGCCTTTTCCGTGAATCGTGACATTGACCTGGTCGGCGGAGGCCATGAAGGGCCCGGCTCGGAACCCGAGTTTTCCGACGGGATAGCCAGGCATGTTGTGTGCAGCGAATACCGCATCGCAGGGGAATTTTTGTAGCACACCTTCCTGAATCATTCTTCGGGCGCCGGCCAGGCCTTCTTCGGCTGGCTGGAAAATCAGGTGTACGGTGCCATCGAACGGATGACCATGGGCAAGGGCGTATGCAGCGGCGAGGAGCATCACGGTATGCCCGTCATGGCCACACGCATGCATTTTGCCGGGTATCCGGCTCGCATAGGGGAGGCCGGTTTTCTCTAGAATAGGCAGTGCGTCCATGTCAGCCCTAATGCCCAGCACACGAGGGCTGGTACCTTTTTTAAGCGTGGCGATAACCGCGGTTTCGGCGTAGCCACGCGTCACTTCATATCCCCATCGGGTCAATCGCTCGGCGACCAGTTCGCTGGTCTCGACCTCCTGATAACCGAGTTCAGGGTTGGCATGGAGATGGTGGCGGAGTTCGCGCATTTCGTGCTCGATCTCTTTTAATAGCGGCATGAACTGAGTCATTGGCAGCGTCTTTCCTTTGTGACCAGGAGGAGAAACAAATCTGTCGCCAGGGCCACATCCAACGCTATGGCTCACGACATCATGCGTTTCATCAAAATGCCTGGGCTTTTTCTGATACGGTCCTCTGGTGATGCCAGAAGCCCAGGTGGCGTTGGTCTGAGCTTAGAGGGCCAAAGCCAAGGCCAGTAGGCAATCGAAAGTGAACAAGGCAACCCTGGGTTAACACCGGTGGACACTATGAAGTTCTATCAACTCAACGCACTGGTGGCAGTGGCCGATGCAGGCAGCATTCGCGGTGCTGCAAAAAGGCTCGACACCTCGCCGGCCGCAGTCACCAAGGCGATACAGAAGCTGGAGGCAGACACCGCTACGCAATTGCTGATCCGCAATACCACCGGGATTGTGTTTACCGAACTCGGCAAGAAGCTGTTGATTCAGTCACGCTTGCTGGTGGCGCAGATGGTCAATGCCCGTCAAGTGTTGGCTGATTGCAACGGGGAACTGGTTGGACGTTTGTCGGTAGCCGTCACACCGTGGTTAGCGATGACGCTCATGCCCAAGGCAGTCGTGCGTTTTCGCCAACTGTTTCCAAACGTGCAACTTGAACTGCATGAAGGCCTTTCGTCCGTCGCCTGTCCGCGGGTGCGGGATGCGAGCGTCGATCTTTTCATCGGACGGCTTGATACCCGGTGTTCCAGCGCCGACCTGACCTATCTCCCGCTGTTCACCGCTGACTGCGCGGTGGTGGCCCGTCAGCAACATCCCTTGTCGAACTGTCGAGCCTTAGAGGAACTGGCGTTGGCCGACTGGATTCTGGCGTCGCAGCAAGACGGGACGATTACAACGCAAGGGCATGTGCATTACGCCCATTCGCTATCGATCATCTTGAGTCTGCTGCGTGAAACCGACATGTTGAGCATCTTTCCTTGGCCACTGGTGGAGATTTGCGCTCAGCGAGAAGGTTTGTGCGCCTTGCCGTTGCGCGAACCGGTCAGCAGCGCCTCGGTGGGAGCCATCAGCCGAAGCGGACAGCCCCTGCGGCCGGCGGCCGAGCGGTTTCTGGAATGTCTGATCGAAACCATTCACTTCGAGATGGGGCATCCGGACTCGCCTTATCGGCGCATGTTGCAGACCGTCGATCTGCTGGTCTGATCACTGTTTTCGAAACCCTGGTTTCATCGTCACATCGCAATGACCGCTGGCGCGGCAGCGGAACCTGCAACGTCCATTTCGCGCAATCCACTCGGGTTGCCTGCCGTCATTAGCGTCACCGCAACCTCACTTTTGCCTGTCATTCGAGTACTGGAAAGTGCCTCGACTGTCGTAAAAACGACCTGTTGACGCTGAACGCGAACCCTCGTGACTTTTCTGTTGAACGACTGTTCAGCTTGGACTATGTTCGTTCCACCTTCTTCCCCGGCTGGTTGCGGGCTTGCGTTTCTTCTTCCCGAACGAGGCACTGGCATGCGGTTTTCACCCTTTGTTGAGCGGATCTCAGGCCAGGGCGTTGCTGCCTGGGATATTCACAATGCGGCGTTTGACGCCCAGCGTCGTGGTGAGGATGTCATCATCCTCAGCGTCGGGGACCCGGATTTCCCCACGCCAGACTTCATCACCGATGCCGCGGTTGATGCGCTGCGTGAGGGCGACACGCACTACACCGAAATCGCCGGTCGACTGGCCTTGCGCGAAGCCATCGCCGCGCGATACAGCCAACTGTTCGACCGTGAGCTGCGAGCGTCAAACGTCATCAACGTGGCGGGAGCGCAGAACGCACTGTTCATCACCTCGCTGTGCTTGCTGACTGCCGGCGACGAAGTACTTGCCCTGGACCCGATGTACGTGACTTACGAGGCGACGCTCAAGGCCTCCGGCGCGACGCTGGTGCGGGTGCCTTGCGCGGCGGATTCGGGTTTCCGGCTCGATGCCGCGGTGCTGGCCAAGGCCATCACCCCGCGCACCCGGGCGATTTTCCTCTCCAATCCGAACAACCCCACCGGCGTGGTGCTCAATCGCGAAGAGCTGCAAGCCATCGCCGACCTCGCCATCACCCATGACCTGTGGGTCGTGGTGGACGAGGTCTATGAGAGCCTGGCGTTCGAACGCGAACACCTCAGTCTGGCGGCTTTGCCGGGCATGGCCGAGCACTGCGTGGTCATCGGCAGCCTGTCGAAATCCCATGCCATGACCGGCTGGCGGATCGGCTGGATCGTCGCCGATGAAACCCTGGTGGCGCATGCCGAAACCCTGATGCTGAGCATGCTCTACGGCTTGCCGGGGTTTGTCATGGAGGCCGCGCTCAAGGCTGTGCAGGCCCATGAGGAGGTGACCCACGGCATGCGCGAAATCTATCGCCGTCGTCGTGATCTGGTGGTGAAAGGCTTGTCCGATTGCCCGGGTGTTTCAGTGCTCACGCCCGATGCCGGCATGTTCGTGCTGGTGGACGTGCGGGGCACTGGCCTGAGTTCTCTGGAGTTCGCCTGGCGTTTGTTGCGCGAGGCGCGGGTATCGGTTCTCGATGCGGCGGCTTTCGGCGAACCGGCACAAGGCTTTGTGCGGCTCTCGTTCACGCTCGGTGAAGAACGACTGGCCCAGGCCTGCCAGCGTATTCGCGATTTTGTCCGGGTGTTGAAAGGCGAAGCGCCGCGACCGGCGATCACTCGTGTGACCAGCCAAGCGACCATTGAGCCGGTCGCGGCCAAGACCATGATCGAGGTTGATGGCCTGCACAAACGCTTCGGCAATATCGAAGTCCTCAAAGGCGTCTCCCTGACGGCCCGCGAAGGCGATGTGATCTCCCTGATCGGCGCCAGCGGCTCGGGTAAAAGTACCTTGTTGCGCTGCATCAACATGCTCGAAGTGCCGGACCAGGGGCGCATTCTGGTGGACGGCGAAAGCATTCAGCTGAACTTCGACCGTCCCGGCGCGCCACTGGTGTCCGACGCCAAACAGCTGGTACGGATCCGTTCGAGCCTGGGCATGGTGTTCCAGAACTTCAACCTCTGGCCCCATCGCACGGTGCTGGAAAACCTCATCGAAGCGCCGACTCAGGTCCTGCGTGAAAGCCGTGCGGAGGCCACTGAACGGGCCGAAGCCTTGCTTGAACGCGTCGGGCTTGCGGCCAAGCGCAACGAGTACCCGGCGTTTCTCTCCGGGGGACAGCAACAACGGGTGGCCATCGCCCGGGCCCTGGCCATGCGGCCCAAGGTCATGCTGTTCGATGAACCCACCTCGGCACTCGACCCGGAACTGGTCGGCGAAGTGCTGCGGGTGATCCGCTCTCTCGCCGAAGAAGGCCGGACCATGATCCTGGTGACCCATGAGATGGCCTTCGCACGCGATGTTTCTTCCAAAGTCGCCTACTTGCATCAAGGGTTGATCGAGGAAGCCGGTTCGCCGGACGAAGTGTTCGTACACCCACGCAGCGAGCGTTGCCGGCAGTTCGTCAACGCTCATCAGACTCGCTAATAACATAAAAAAAAACGGGGAACAATCATGGGAAATCGACGTTTGGCAAACTGGTTGACCGGCGTGGCCTGCGTAATGCTGGCCGGCATGAGCGCGGCGCAGGCCCAGCCGATCAGGTTCGCGGTCGCCGCCGAACCGTATCCGCCGTACACCGAGAAGCAGGCCAATGGTGAATGGAAAGGCTTTGAAGTCGACCTGATCCACAAGCTGTGCAGCGAAATGAAAGCCGAGTGCGAGATCAAGGAAGTGGCGTGGGACGGGATCATCCCGTCGCTGCTGGCGAAGAAGATCGACGTAATTTTCTCTTCCATGTCGGTGACCGAAGAGCGCGAAAAACAGATCGCGTTCAGCAAGGCCTACTACGATTCGGCGATTGCGCTTGTCGGGCCCAAGGGCACGGCGGTGAACAAGTACCCGGATGACCTCAAGGGCAAGATCATCGCGGTGCAGAACTCGACAGTGAGCGCCAGCTACCTGAAGGCTTACTACGAGAAAATTGCCGACGTGAAGTATTACGACACTCAGGACTCGGCCAACGCCGACCTGATTGCCGGTCGCGTCGACCTGATGATGGCGGACGGCACGGCCATGGCGGCATTCGTCAAGACACCGGATGCCAAGGACCTGGCCTACCTGGGCACGGTGCCTTATGACCCGATCTTCGGCAAAGGCGTGGGCGCCGGTCTGCGCAAGGATGACACCGAGCTCAAGGCCAATCTCGACAAGGCGATCAAGACCCTGCTGGCGAGCAAGGACTATGACGACCTCTCCCAAAGCTACTTCGGGACCAGCGTGAAGCCCGCGTTCTAAGCGCAAATCCTAGGTGAAACGCAGATCCCTGTGGGAGCCGGGCTTGCCCGCGATGAGGCCCTTGAGGCCGCCAAAAGCTTCGCGGGCAAGCCACGCTCCCACTAAGGATGAGGTGGTGTTTTCACGGCCACCGACCGGAGAGTTGAAATGCCAGCAATGTTCGAGTTGATCGATTTCAGCGAACAAGGATGGGGCAGTGCGCTGTTGAAGGGGCTCTGGATGACCCTGCAAATATCGGCCGGGGCCTTTGTGGTCGGGCTGTTCATTGGCCTGGTGGTGGCCTGTCTCAAGTTGAATGCGCCCAAACCGATTGCGGCACTGATGCGTGGCTACACCACATTGTTCCGGGCCGTCCCGGAGTTGTTGCTGATCCTGTTGCTGTACTACGTCGGTTCCATGCTCCTCAATTCGCTGATGGCCTGGATGGGTTACGGCGCGATGGATGTCAGCGGCCCTCTGGCGGCAATCCTGGTGCTGGGCCTGGTGCAAGGCGCCTATGCCTCGGAGATTTTTCGGGCAGCGATCCAGGCGATTCCCTTTGGTCAGATCGAGGCGGCGAGGGCGTTCGGCCAGAGCGGGTTCGGACTGTTCCGGCGCGTAACGCTGCCGATCATGGCGCCTTATGCGATGGCCGGGATGGCCAACCTGTGGATCAACCTGATCAAGGACAGTGCATTGATCAGCGTGGTCGGCACCAACGAGCTGTTGTACACCGCCAAGCAAGGGGCGGGTTCGACGCGTCACTACCTGTTGTTCTACCTCACGGCCGCGGCGATGTATTACGTGGTGACGTTGGTGTCCAACTACCTGTCGGGACGGCTTGAGCGACGTACTCGTCGCTGGATGCCTTTGGCTGAGTGAATGAAATGATTCCAGCGTGGATAGTTGAATACGCGGCGCTGTTGGGCCGAGGGCTGCAAACGAGCATCACCCTGCTGTTGTTTGCCAGTGCGTTCGGTTTTGTGCTGGCGGTGTTGGTGGCGCTGGCCCGGATCTCGAAGAATAACGTCATCGCCAAGGCCAGCCTGTTCTACACCAGCGTGTTTCGCGGGACACCGTTGCTGATCCAGATCTACATCTTCTATTACGGGCTTGGCAGTCTGTTTGCGCAGTTTCCGCTGATCCGTGGCAGTTTTCTCTGGCCTTATCTGCGTGACGGCTACTGGTACATCGTGTTCGCCCTGGTGCTGTCGGTGGGGGCCTATGTCGGCGAAGTGATTCGCGGCGGCCTGCTGGCGGTGCCAAAGGGTGAAATGGAAGCCGCCTCGGCATTTGGCATGACCCCGCGCCAGTCCCTGCTGCGGGTGCGCTTGCCACGGGCCATGCGGTTGCTGTTGCCGACATTGGCCGGGGAGACCGTGATGTTGCTGAAGTCCACGGCGCTGGCCTCGACCATCGCGGTAATCGATCTGTTGGGCGCCGCCAACGTGGTCCGTGCCCAGACCCTGCAAGTCTATCAACCGTTGCTGCTGGTGGCCGGGGTGTATGTCTGCCTGACGTTCCTGATCGAGGCGCTGTTCGCCTTTGCCGAACGGCGCGGGACGCCGCTGCGCAGGGCGGTGTAATGAGCGCGCCACGGGTTGACCGGTCGTTGCAGGGCATCGGCCTGTGCACCTTGGGTTACGCATTTCTGGCGTTGCAGGATGCGAGCATCAAGTGGTTGGTGGCCGACTACTCGGTGGTCAGCATCCTGTTCTGGCGCAGCCTCGTGGTGGTACTCGCCTGTCTGCTGGCCGGACGCCTGCGGCTGGTTCAACGGGTCTGGCGTTCACCGAGCCGGCGCTTGCTGGTGGTGCGCGGGTTGCTGTCGCTTGTTGCCTGGCTGCTGTATTACACGGCAGCCCGGGACCTGACTCTGGCGGAGATGACCACGCTGTATTTTTCGGCACCGATCATGGTCACGGTGCTGGCGGTCGTCATCCTCAAGGAACGTGCCAGCGGCTGGCAGTGGTTCACCCTGGTCATCGGCTTTGTCGGCGTGATGATTGCCTGTCGCCCCAGCAATATGACCGAGCCCTTGCCGATCGTGCTGACGCTGTTGGCAGCGATGTGCTGGGCCTTCACCTACATCCAGTTGCGGCAGGTGGATGACCAGACGTCAGTGCTGGAACAGATGCTGATCACCAATGGGGTGTTTGTCATTTGCATGATGCTGGCGTTGCCTTGGACCCACACTCCGTCGCCGACTTCGGCCTGGCTGGGGATGCTGGGTGCCGGGTTGGTGGGCGGTATCGGGCAGTTCTTGCTGTTCGCCAGTTTTCAGCGGGCCACGGCGATTTTGCTGGCGCCGTTCGAGTACACCGGGTTGGTCTGGGCGTTCCTGCTATCGAATCTGGTCTGGGGCACGCTGATGGATGAGTCGCTGATGATTGGCGCCGGGCTGATCGCGGTCAGCGGCACCCTGGCCATGATCGTTGGCCGTCACCCGGCACAAGACGTCGTCGGCGCCGAATGCTCCGTGACGCAACCCCTTTATCCCGCAACAACCGACAGCGAGCTCGTTGGCGGGGCTGAAGGTTTCGGGGCTCAGGCATCCCTCGATCCAGAGTCCGTCGAGCATCGGGGTCAACAGTCATGACGAGGGGACAAGCATATGGCGCAGGACATTTCGTTCGCAGTTCGGAACAATAACGGCGACGCGGTGCGGGTCGGCGTGTGGCGATTCGAGGGCAATGGCGACGGGCCGAAAGTGCACCTGCAGGCGGGGGTTCACGCCGATGAAATCGCCGGGATGCTGGTCCTGCACCTGTTGATGCAGCGACTCCATATCGCCGAGGCCGAGGGCCGGCTCAAGGGCAGTGTGACCGTGGTGCCCCAGGCCAATCCCCTGGGCATCGGACAGTTTCGCCATGGGCGAATACTCGGTCGGTTTCACGACGCCACCGGCCATAACTTCAACCGTTCATTCGACCAGTCGACAGCGATGGCTCGGCCTTCGACTCCTGTCCAGGCCTGGCAAAAAAGCCTGGTACAACTGGCGGCTACGGCGGACTTAATGCTCGATCTGCACACCGATGACGAGGCAATGCCGTACCTCTATGTTCACCGCAGTTTCTGGCCACGTGGCCGTGAACTGGCGGCGGCGATGAAGATGGCGGTGGCGATCATCTGGGATGACGGTGGCGATGGCTCCTTCGAGGAAACCATCATTGCGCCCTGGCTGCGCGATGGCGTCACCGATCAGCACCTGGCGGCGACCCTGGAGTTGCGTGGGCAGGGCGATGTCAGCGACCGGTTTGCCGAGCAGGATGCTGCGGGGCTATACGCCTGGCTTTGCGCGTGCGGGGTGATCGATGAGCCGCTGTCGCCAGGCGATTGGCCTGTCGAGGCGATAGAGATGAGCCACATGGAGACCATTCTCGCGCCGCAGCCCGGGGTGCTGATCTTTGAAAAGGATCTGGGCGATTTCGTCGAAGAAGGGCAGCGGTTTGCGCGGATTCTGGGGCGTCCGGGTGATCCATCTTCCGAAGTGCTGCTGTTTGCCGAGCAAGCGGGGCGGATGGTGACACGCTATCGGGACCGGCTTGTGCAACAGGGCATGGTGGTGGCGAAATTCACCGGAACTCGGGTGTCGCGTAACTGGAGTGGAGGATTGTTGGACCCGAACTAGAAGGGGTAAGCGGCAGCCTTCCGAATCGGTTTGTGTTCAGCCCCCAGAGAAAGAGCGCCTGACCTGGCAATCAATGAACTGACTCTGGGGCCGTCAAGAAATCAATCAGCGCTCTGACTTTCATCGGTAGATAGCGGGCATGGGGATACAGCAACATGAAGGGGCGGGTAGCGCCACCAAACTCCCCGAGTACCTCGACCAGTTCACCGCTTTCGATTTGCGCCTGAACGGTAAACCGGTACGACTGCACGATCCCGGCGCCGTGTCTGGCCATCGTGATCGTTGCCAGATAATCCTCAAGGCAGGTGGTATTTCCAGAGGTGTTCACGCTCACCGACCGTTGATCGACGATGAAGGTCCACGGCACATTCCTTCCGCTGCTGGGCAGTTCAAATTGAATGCAATCGTGTGATTCCAGGTCCGACAGTGCCTGCGGAATGCCATGCTGCCGAAGGTACTCGGGAGAGGCTACGACCACCAGCTCCGCATTCTCGAGTGTGCGCGCAATCAGCGCCGAGTCATCGGGCGCTCGACCACGGATCGCCAGATCGTAACCTTCCTCAGCGAAATCGATGTTCCGGTTACTGACGTGCACGACTACCTTGACCAGTGGATAGCGTCGACGAAACTCGGCAAGGCGTGGTAGCAATCGAAAATGCGCATAGGGCGTCGGTGCGCTGATGCGCAATTCCCCTGAGGGCGCCTGCTGCTGGCCCGTCACTTTACGTTCCGCGTCAACCAGTTGAGTCAACGCTTGCCGGCATTGCTCGTAATAGACCCGACCTGCCTCGGTCAGGCGTATCTGCCGGGTGGTGCGTACAAACAAGCGCACCGCCAGACGCTCCTCCAGGCGTGACACCGAGCGGCTCACGGCGGCAGGCGTCACACCGGCGGCCTGTGCGGCGGCAGTGAAACTCTCAAACTCAACGGCTAAACAGAACAGCTCAATGCTGCCGAGTTGCACATCGTCAAAATGCCGGGGCATCGTATCTCTCGATTGATTACATCAGGTATCAAGTAGGCGGCGTAACACGCTATCTATCCCCTGTATGACGGAAAAGTAAAGTGACCTCGGATCAACCGGAAAACCGATCCGAACCTGCTGCCAGGCAGAGTTGGCGGTAAGCACCGACCAGTTGATCCTGCGTGAACGCGCGATTTCGTCCACTGGGATTGGGCAGGACCCAGACCGAGGCATTACCAAAGGTCTTTGACTGAAGCCCCCATGCAATTTCTCGTTGACCGGATAATGCGCTGTATGCGGCTTTGCCGAGAAACGCCACAAAGCGTGGTGCATAGCGTGTGATCTTTTGTTCAAAATCCGCTGCGGCAGCGATGAACTCATGTGTAGACAGCTGATCCGCCCGCGCCGTTGGCCGTTCGACCACTGCGGTTAACCCACACTGATACTGCAAGATCGTCTGATCGTGTTCCGGGCGTACTTCCTCCGGCGTAAAACCGGCGAGATGCAGTGTGCGCCAGAAGCGATTGCCGCGACCCGCAAAATGATGCCCCTGGGCGGCGGCCGTCATGCCCGGATTGATGCCACAGAAAATCACGGCAAGCCGCTCGGCAAGAATATCTTCGAGTCTTTCACCCGCCATAAAACCTCTCAACCGCAGATCACGCTGACCGCATTGCGTGCAAGTTCCGTTAATTCTTCGCGGGATTTGCCCGCCCGGGCACGTATCGAAATGCTGTGCAGCAGGGATGACGCGAGTACGGCAAGGGCTGCAGGGTCGGCATCGCTTTTCAACTCGCCGGAATCGATCGCTGCCCGCAGACGCGTTTCGAGTTCAGCATCGAGCCTGCTCAACCGATCCGAAAGCACGTCGCGTATTTCAGCATCCTCGACGGCCTCGGTCGTCGCCGTACCAATCGCAAAACAGCCGCGCGGTTGGCCTTCGCCCGAGAAGTAGATCGACAATTGCCCCTCATAGAAACGCATCAACGCCTGCTCGAGTGTCAGCGCGTTGTCTGTCAGCGCCTCATGCATGGCCGCCGCGGCAAATTCCCAATACTGCTCAAGCGCTTTGATGTAGAGCGCGTGCTTGTCACCGAATGCCGCATAGAGGCTTGGGCGATTCATGCCGGCCGCCGTTGCGATGCTATCCAGAGACGCGCCGGAATATCCGGTGCTCCAGAAAACCCCAAGCGCCTGCTGCAGCGCTGTCTGCGGGTCATACGCGCGAGGGCGGCCACGGCCTTTGCCCTCTGCAGTTTTATTTTGTGCCATGTTGTACAAATTCCTTGAATGAAGGTGAGTCACGGCATATTCTTACACCATCGCACAAAATTAAGGAACCAGAAGTTCCTGAATTTCAGGTTTGTTGCAGCGGAGCTCGAACTGGGTGTTGCGGCGATGAAACAGATGCGGCAGAGCGATCCTCCTGACGCACACGAGCTTGATTGCTCACAGCAATTATTGACATCAGGGGCGCAGGCGATCGTTGCCCGTATTAGCCCGATTTCCCGGTTAAAGGTGTATTCGATCATGACCAGACAGTTCGACATTCCAGCTTCGCAAACCTTCGAGCACCCAGGGCCGAACCAGGCCGACAGGCCCATCAAGAAACCGTTTAAAGAGAAGTTGCGACCACTCCTTATGGTGGGTGTTCCTGCTCTCGTCGCAGCGGTTGGGTACTCACACTATGTGACGGGCGAGCCCTACGTTTCGACCGATAACGCCTATGCCCGAGTAGCGAAGGCGTCGATCAACGCCCGCGTTTCCGGACAAGTTGTCGAAATCGCGGTCGAGGACAATCAGCCTGTTCGCAAGGGCCAGGTGCTGTTTCGGATCAACCCGGAGCCGTTCCAGATCGCGATTAACCGCGCAGAAGCGCAACTGAGCGTCGCGCGGCTTCGCATCGATGGGCTCAAGGCAAGCTACCGCCAGCAGCAGGCGGAACTGCAATCGGCCAAAGAGTCGGCGGATTTCGACCAGCGGGAATTTGCCCGCAAGAAAGCCCTGGTCGCCACCGAGTTCGTCTCGCGCGCCATTTACGAGCGTGCAGACACCGACCTTAAAGTTGCCCGGCAACGAATAGCGTCGATCGAACAGCAGATCGCCAGCACGGTCGTTGCCTTGAACGGCAATCCGGACATCGAAGCCGATAAACACCCGATGGTGCGCGAGGCCAAGGCTCAGCTCGACGAAGCGCAGCTTTATCTCTCGTACGCGACGGTGTATGCGCCGCAGGATGGCATCGTGGCCAAGGTCGACGATTTGCAGGTTGGCAACTACGTCAACAGCGGTGCGCCGGCCTTTGCTTTGCTGTCCGATCGCCAGATCTGGGTGGAGGCCAACTTCCGTGAAACGGAAGTGACCCATATGCGTCGGGGCCAGGAAGCAACCATCAGTGTCGATACGTACCCTGATCACGTATTCAAGGCCCACGTGACCAGCATGAGTCCGGGCGCCGGGTCGGACTTCGCACTGCTGCCACCGGAAAATGCGACCGGCAACTGGGT
This sequence comes from Pseudomonas helvetica, assembly GCF_039908645.1. Taxonomy (NCBI): domain Bacteria; kingdom Pseudomonadati; phylum Pseudomonadota; class Gammaproteobacteria; order Pseudomonadales; family Pseudomonadaceae; genus Pseudomonas; species Pseudomonas helvetica. Next base: position 3,792,530 of record NZ_CP150917.1, on the reverse strand, counting down.
CAAGGTTGTCCAGCGGGTACCGGTTCGACTCGAACTCGATGAAGTGGATCCTGCTCTGCCGCTTTTCTCGGGTACCAGTGCCACGGTCAAAGTCGACACCGGGTATCGCACGCCTTGGTGGCACCCACTCAAGGCTCTGTTGACCGCAGGTACCGACCGATGAGCGCCACTCTTGCTGGAAATCCGGCGGGAGAGGGCTCGCGCACGCTCAGGTTCGCCGCATTGCTCGCGACCTATATGCAGTCGGCGAACCTGCCTTTGCCGAATGCCGCACTGAGGTTTATTCAGGGCGCCTTGTCGATGACCGATGACCAGGCTGGCTGGGTATTCACTTCATACCTCGCGGCGAGCGCCGTTACCCTGCCGATTGCGCAGTGGCTCGCCGGACGCTACGGCTTGAAGGTTGTGTATCAAGCCGCGATAGCCTTGTTCGTCCTTGGCTTGTTGCTCGCCATGCAGGCAACGACTCCGCTGGAGTTCGTCGGTGCGCGCATCATTCAAGGCGCCGCGAGTGGCTTGCTGGCACCGCTTTCGATGGCCATTGCCATGGAGACACTGCCACCTGCGCGGCGCACGAAATTCGCTTCGATGTTCACGGCCATTGTGCTCTTGGGCATCGTCAGCGGTCCGAGTATCGGTGGCTGGGTCTGCGAGCATTACGACTGGCGCTCGATTTTCTCCATCAGCCTTCCGCTAACGGCGTTTATCTTCGTGGTGGTGACGTTGTTGCTGGCCGAGAAAAAGGCTGAGAAAAGTCCGCCTTTCGACTTCTTCGGCGTCGGCACCTTCACGCTGGGAATGATCGGGTTGCAAATGCTGCTCGACCGCGGCGAGCGTCTGGACTGGTTCGCTTCGCCCGAGATCTGGCTGGAAGCGCTGGCAGGTGCACTGGGGCTCTACCTGTTCGTTGTTCATGTGCTGACCGCGAAGGTGCATTTCCTCAACAAAAACTTGTTCAAAGACCGCAATTTCGTGCTGTCGACGATCATCTTTTTCGCACTGGGTTTTGTGCTGTTGCCAACGATGGCCCTGACATCGCCGATGCTGGATGAAATTCTCGGATACCCACCTGACACGACCGGCTACCTGACGATACCGCGAGGTGTCGGGCTTGTCGGTGCATTTCTGTTGATGGGCCGGGTTCCTGCTCGGATCGACTCGCGACTCTTTGTTGCCGTGGGCGTGGCGCTGGTGGCGTATGCCAACTGGCTGATGCTTGGCTATTCGCCGTTGATGGACTGGTGGCCCGTGGCGGTGGCCGGTGCACTCCAGGGCATCGGCCTCGGCATCTTGATGCCGGCGATCAGTAAGGTGGCTTTCAGCACGCTCGATCCCAGGTTCCGCCCGGAAGGTACCGGTTTTTTCAATCTGGCCCGTGTCTATGGCAGCACCCTCGGCGTTGCCATCGTGCAAGTGTTCTTCTTCAACAACACGCAAACGATGCACGTGGCGCTGGCAAGCCATCTGACGCCTTATCGCGCCGCGGCACATTCCATGACGGCGTCGACGTCCTTGCAAGCACTCGGGGGGCTTAACGAAATGATCACCGGCCAGGCGGCTTTTATCGCGGTTATCGGCCAGTTCAAGATTTTGATGCTGGCGATGCTGGTGGTGAGCCCACTGGTTGTCTTTCTTCGCAAACCCGTTCCGACCAACTAGTTTTCGTGGAGTCTGCCCAATGAAATCCAATACGTTCGTACTCAACAGACAGCAGCTCCCAACGACGGTCGGTGCGGTGTCGGCGCTTATGTTCCTGTCCGCCTGTACCGTCGGCCCTGACTATAAAGAGCCCGCGCAGAGCCTGTCGCAGCACTATGATCAACAGGCCGAGCAGCGTCTTGGCGAGGGCGGCAACAAGGTTACTGAGCAGCACATTGAGCTGGGCAAGAAGGTCAGCGGTGACTGGTGGTCTGCCTTCCATTCGCCGAAGCTCGACAAGGTTGTACGTCGGGCAATCGACGGCAATCTGGAGCTCGTGGCGGCGGATGCGACGATCCGCCAAGCGGCATCTTCTGTTGCCGCGGCGGAGGGGGCACTGTATCCGCAGGTCGATTTTGGCGCTCACGCCGGCCGCCAACGGACCCACAACGGCCCCGAGCCAACCGTCTCCAATTTCTACTCGATTGGGCCACGGGTTGGCTTCGACCTTGACGCTTTTGGCGGTACCAAGCGGCTGGTCGAGCAGCAGGAAGCGTTTACGAGTCTGCAGAAACATCGCTACGAAGCGGCGTACCTGACCCTGACCGGCGATGTTGCGAGCCAGGCGTTGTTGGTTGCTTCGGCAAACGCGCAGATGGAAGCCGTCGATAAACTGCTCGCCAATGACGCGAAGAACCTTGAACTCGTGCGCATGGCGCACACCAATGGCACCACCACGCAGATCGACGTTTCGCTGGCCGAGACGCGGCTCGCTCAGGACCGCACGCTGTTGCCGCCCCTCGCTCAACAGCGTGATTCGGCCCGGCATGCTTTGTCGGTCCTGACGGGAAAAGGCCCGGGAGACTGGGTCGCCCCGGACTTCAATCTCTCCGAGTTTGCCTTGCCGTCAAGCGTGCCAGTCAGCTTGCCCTCGGAAATGGCCCACGGCCGGCCGGATGTACTGCAAGCAGAAGCTGAATTGCACATGGCCAGCGCCGCCGTCGGGGTCGCGACAGCCAATCTCTATCCCCATGTAACGCTGTCCGCGTCTCTTGCCCAGGCGGCTTCGGGTAATGGCGGCGCTGCACTTTGGAGTCTTGCTGCGGGGCTGGCGGGGCCGATCTTCGATGGCGGCACGCTCAAGGCTGAACGTCAGGCTGCCGTCGACGGCTACAAGGCGACACTCGCCGGCTACCAGCAAACGGTTATTCAATCCTTTGGCCAGGTCGCAGACACGCTGCAGGCAATCAACCATGACTCGGAAGAAAACCTGGCGCAGGAGGACGCATTACGCGCGGCCGAAACCAGTTTTCGCTTGAACCAGCAAGCCTACGCGCAAGGCGAGAACAGCATTCTCCAGGTGCTGGAAGCGGAACGTGCCTATGAGCAGGCGTTACTCGGTCAACTCAGAGTGAAGGCGGCGCAGTACCTCGACACGGTGCGGTTGTATGTGGCGCTCGGCGGTAATTCGGTGGGTGTGTCCGAGCAACGCGTTGCCAGCCGCGAAGCGCCGAAAACTGTTTATCAATAGCGGCTGCGTTTTACCAGAGACCACTATCGCCATTGCGGCTGTGGCCCCAGACATCGGAGTAAAGACATGTCATACGAAGCGTTTCACGATGAACTTCGCGATACAAAGTTCCCTATTGTCCACGGATCGGGTGCGATGCCAGCCGTTGGATTTGGCACGCTGTTCCGGGATCTGAGCGTGACAACACAAGCCATCAAGCACGCGCTGGAAACAGGCTTTCGCCATTTCGATTGTGCAGAGCGCTATCGAAACGAAGACAAGGTCGGAGTGGCCATAAAGGAATTCCTGGAGACTGGTAAGGTCCGGCGCGAAGACTTGTTTATTACCACAAAGCTCTGGAACACCAACCATCGCCCCGAGCGGGTTCTGCCGGCTTTTGAAGCCAGCTGCCGGCGACTTCAAGTGGATTACATCGATTGCTACCTCGTCCACACGCCCTTTGCCTTTCAGCCGGGCGAAGACCAGGAACCAAGAGACGAGCAGGGGAGAATCATTTACGACTCCGGCGTGACATTAATCGAGACTTGGCGAGCACTTGAGCGTCTGGTTGATGAGGGGCGGTGCAAGTCCATCGGGTTATCCGACATTACACTGCAGGCATTACAAGAGATTGTGGCAGTGGCCCGGATAAAACCTGCCGTCGTGCAGGTTGAATCGCATCCTTATCTGCCTGAATGGGAACTGCTCGAGTTTTGTCGGCAGCATGGAATTATCGTCCTTGCGTTTGCACCACTGGGGCATGGCATGCAGCCGAATGTACTGGAAGATGCGGTGATCACAGGCGTCGCCCGGCGCTTGCAACAGACCCCGGCTCAAGTTGCATTGGCCTGGTCTGTACAACGTGGCGTGGCGTTCCTGACCACGTCTGCAACGTTGAGCCATATCCAGGAAAACTTTGCGATTTCTACCCTGCCTCACAGGGCCATGCTTGAAATCAAGGACGATATTACGACCCGGGTACGATTCAACTCGGTGGTGGAAACCGGTGTGCCCGGATTTATTCCGGGCAAGAAGTAACGTGCGACAAGGGGGATGGTCTTCTGCAGGGCCACCCCTTTTTATCCTCCCAGAGGTGAAAGCAATGGACGTTTTCCAGACCATGCGTTTTTTCGTGGCTGTCGCTCAGAGCGGCAGCTTTACGGCGGCGGCTGAGCTATTGGACACCACCACAACTAACGTTTCCAAAGCGGTTTCCAGTCTGGAGGCCAGGCTTCAAACACGCCTGATTAACCGCACGACCCGACGCCAGTCGTTGACCGAAGCAGGTGCACGCTATTTGCAGCGCTGCGAGAAAATTCTTGAGGAGGTACGTGAGGCCGAAGAGGAAGCGGGTACCGCGCAGGTCATGCCCGTTGGCAGGCTCAAGATTCACGCGATGGGAGCCGTCGGTAATCATTACGTGATCAAAGCCATTGCCAGGTATAGAGAGATTTATCCCTTGGTAATGTTTGATTTGACACTGACCAATCGGCTACCTGACTTGCTGGAGGAGGGCTATGACATCTCGATTGTTTTAGCGCGGGATCTACCCGATTCAGGGTTTGTCGCTCAGCGGCTCGGCATCACTTACAGCATTCTCTGTGCCTCGCCCGCGTACCTGAAGAAACGCGGGAATCCCGATTCCACGAAATCACTTGGCGAACATGATTGTTTGAGAATTGTGAATACGGTAATGCCGGTTGAAAACTGGGTATTTGAGGGGCCCGAAGGCGTGGAGACCGTTAACGTTCCATTGTCGCCGTTTCACGTCAACACGGCTGACGCCATGACTGTTGCCATAACGAATGGGATGGGGATTGGGATTCAGCCGATTGCCTCTGCGGTCGACGGACTCAGGGCCGGCACGTTAGTGCGGGTACTGCCGGAGTATCATTTTGAAGAGTTCAACTTGTTTGCCATTTATCCATCACGAAAGTTCGTGGATGCAAAAATAAAGACATGGGTGGAATTTCTTAAAGATTACATTCCGGGCTTGCTGGCATCCGATGAAGAAATCGTTCGCTCAGCCAGAAAAGACAACAGCTTTCGAGCTCGCTAGCGCGGCAGGTATGGAGTGTCGACCCTCCATCGTCCGCACAGTGCTCAACCGTTTGAACAGCCTGTTCCCATGACTTGATACTGAAGGACGTGCTGTTGACCGTGAGAGTCTTCATAGGTCATTTGAACAGGAACCGGTCCGCACTGGTCCGCAACGTCTGTCATTGCAATGACTTTTTTAATGTCGAGCTTGGTTGCGTAAGTGTAACTTTCTACCGGTGTCTGACGGGTGGCCACTGTTGAATGGCTCTCGTCTGCAAATGCTTGTGCACCTAAACTGCCAAGCGCAAGGAAGATCGCAACTTTTGACATATTCATCATATTCACCGTATCGCTCAAGGGGTTGACCTGCATCGTTTTTACCTCGTGAGTTAGTTGATGTTTATTCAATGTGCTCACCGGGTAGAAACGATGCTAGATGTTTATCCCTTTCCCAGACAGCGTCCTATTGGACAAACACTGTTGTCGGATTTCGCATGAATAGAATGCTACGGGGACAGTCAGAACCACGGCTCAGGTTCACACGAACAGGTCGTAAGACAGTTTGCTGATCAGGATCACCAGCAACACCAGGAACAGGCCCCGGACAAAGGGCACGCCTTTACGCACCGCCAGCCAGGTGCCGGTCAGCGCGCCGAGGATGTTGAATGCGGCCATGGGGAGGGCGATCAGGTAGAGCACGTTACCCGTGGGAATGAAGAAGATCAGCGCCGCGACGTTGGTCGCGATGTTCACCAGTTTGGCCGACGCCGAGGCATGCAGGAAGTCGAAGGCGAAGCAGCGGATAAACAGGAAGATCAGGAAGCTGCCGGTGCCGGGACCGAACAGTCCGTCGTAGAAGCCAATCGCACCGCCGATGACGATCGCCAGCAGTTTCTCCCGGGTACCGATGTGCATGGGTTTGTGCAGGGCGCCGAAGTCCTTTTTCCAGAAGGTGTAGATCGCCATCAGCACGATCAACACCAACACCGCCGGCCGGATCACCGACTGCGGGACGGACGACACGGTGGCCGCGCCGAAGAAGGACATGACAAAGGCCGCACAGGCAGCGGGAATCACCAGCCCCCAGTCGATCACCACCTTGCGCACGAAAGACCGGGCCGCGAATGCGGTGCCGCAGGCTGCCGCGACCTTGTTGGTACCCAGCAGTGCCGCGGGTTGCGCCGTGGGCAGCACGTTGAACAGCGCAGGTATCTGGATCAGTCCGCCACCGCCCACCGCCGCATCAATCAGGCCGGCAGCAAAAGCGAACACGCAAAGGATGACAATATCGATCATGAAATCAGGCCCTGACGATGAAGGAGTGGTGAAAGTCCAGCGGTGTGCATTGAGCAGGAAGGTTAACGGAACAGCTTTTTTTGTGTTGCAATGCCACGTTGTGAAAAGTGCAACGAGGTGGTGAATGGCACTGGATATGTTGGGGGAACTCGAAGCCTTTGCGACGGTGGCTCGCAAGCGCAGTTTTGTCGCGGCGGCACGTTCGCTGGGGCGCTCCCCCAGTTCGCTGACCCGCGCTGTTCAAGCCCTGGAGGAAAGTGTCGGGGTCAAGTTGTTCAATCGCTCCTCCAATGCCGTGAGCTTGACCGAGGCGGGTGAGCGCTTGTTGCCCCACGCCTACAAAATGCTGGATCTGCAACGTGAGGCGGATGAAGACCTGGCCGGAATCAGCGGCCAGGCCTACGGCTGGGTCCGCTTTTCCGCCCCCGAGTTTCTCGGCCACGGGGTATTGCCCCGGCTGATCGCGCAGTACGGTGAGCGTTATCCAGACGTGAACGTCGATGGGATTTTCACCGATGACACCATCGACCCGGCCAAGAGCAAACTGGACTTCTCGATTCGTGGCGGGTATCCGCAATCCAGTGACCTGATCGGCTTTGCGCTCTGGAATTATTCACGTTACCTGTACGCCAGCCCCGGGTACCTGGAGCGGCGCGGCACGCCCGATTCCATCGAAGCGCTGGAAGCGCACTCGCTGATCCTGCACACGGCGCCGCGGATTCTAAAAGACTGGAATTTCCGCAGTGAGACGCAGGCCATCAGCTTTCGGGCCGATCCCAAGTTTCGTTTCAACTCCGGTTCGGCGGTGTTCCAGGCGGCCCTGGCGGGCGTCGGCATCGCCCGTCTGGCGGACTGGATCGCAGAGCCCGAAGTAGAAGCGGGGCGCCTGCTTCGGGTCTGTCCCGAATACATGCTCACCTCCAGCAGCGGCGAAAGCCCGCAGATGCACGCGGTGTACCCGGCCGGGAATCTGCCGCTGCGGGTGAAGTCGTTGTTGCAGATGATCCGTGGCTTTGGCGAAAGTCTGGACCGAAAGTAAGCGTCTGCGCAACACCTCTTATCTTTACACCATTACCATCGCTGGCTCATCAGAGGATGGCTTTACTTCCGACAAGCATGCGCATGTCAAAGTAACGTCCAAGGCACTTTGGTGTGAAATTCAGGATCAATGGCCACAATCTCGATGATCGCATTGGGTCCAGAGTGTGTAAAAACGCTTCACCAAAATTGAAGTATGCGCATCTACGTTAAATCTGAAATTTATCGGCACGTCAGCAGATGTGGATTTCGCGCAGAAACACGATTTCCAGTCCGATTTCGAGTACCTGTCGCGCTCAAAAACGTTTTTACACAGCCTCAGTCGATTGCGGGCATTTGTGAAAGGCAGCAATCGGAAGCTGTCCTTCGCCACGCAGCTTTCGATCACCGCCCAACTCAGTTCGTGACGGTGATCGTCGCAATCGTTATTCCTTCTCCATCTTCGCAACATCTCTCAGCGGATAGATCACTTCATGGGTATCCAGATTTCGAATCTCGGACTCGATAGTAATGGTCGAGACTACACGCCCCGGAGGTCCACTGATGTCGTCGCGAGTGGAGAAATCCACGACATAGCGCTGGCCTGTGCGGAACTCCACATCGCGAGCACCGAAGCCGCACTTGGCGCCACCGGTACCCAAGGCATTCATCGATGCCCAGCACCAGCTCAGCGAGTGCTTGCCCGGTTTCAAGCGCAGCGCCTGCTTGCCGGAAACGTCGAGGATCGAGTGCCGCCCGGCACCCTCTAGCAGTTGGTCGTCCACATGCGTGGCCAGCAACAGTCGATGGAATTGCACTCCCAACCCACGAAAGCGGGTGGTGGCGAAATACACCACCGGCGCATCGGCCTCGTTATTGGACAGGTCATATGGCGTCATCGAGTCCGGCGCCCAATCGCCTTGGTAATCCTTGTAGTGGTAGTTGGAACAAGCAGTTGTGAGACCGGCAATCAGCAGAGCGGCCGGGAGCTTGAGATACGACAGAAATGACGACGAGCGCATTATTCTTCCTTGTTTAACGAGTTGGCTAGGATACCGCATCGCAAGCCAGCAAGTACTTGAGCGGACTAGGGAACTCATCGCCCATCAGCTTCGAGCCAGCGAAGGCACAGGCGCATTTTTATGGCAGGCAGCTATCGGCCGAGGCTGTGTAAAAATGTTTTTCAGCGCGACAGGTACAAAAAACGGACTGGAAATCGCGCCTCTACGCGAAATCCATATCTGCTGACGTACCGATAAATTTCAGATTTAACGTAGATGCGCATACTTCAATTTTGGTGAAGCGTTTTTACACACTCTGGACCCTTTCCGGTCCCTCGTGTCTGCGAGCTAAAGCCATTTCTTAGTGTTCGAGTGAGGGCGGTCCATAGAGCTCAGTTTCCCAGTCTTCAAGAGGCGGCGTTACTTTGAACGATGGGTCGCAGTATGACCTTAAGTAGTCAGTCGCTCTTCTTTGGGCGTAGGTGAAATTTAGCACCTTGCCTTCACTGTCCATCTCTATTACGTTCGCGAATATCGCGAAGACCATCTCAATTGCACTCGGCTCAGAGCCATAAATGTCGAGGTACTCCACGTTTTCAAGCATGTAGTGGCTTCCACTTGCCATGAAGTACGCAAACGATCGGAGTGCTCCACTGAAATCATTACTTAGCTTCTTCATGTACATTTTCTTTTAGTAAATATTCTGGATTTAACTGCTTCATATTCAAGCATCTGCTTTTTTACCGTTTTATTGCGGTCGAGACAGGCCGGAACCGATCTAAAACGGCCCATCGCGAAAAGCAGCTAATAGCCATTTCGTTGAGATGTGCAGCAAATGCCCAGTAGTAGACAGAGTGCGTCCAGGTAGATTCGTCATTGTTTTTGGAGGCTCTGGCATCCAGGACGATGCAGCCCCGCTGCGTCCCGCCAGTACAATGTTTCTTCGAGCTGGAAGCTTATCAGGAAGAGGGACGAGCACATCTGAGCGATGGATTGGGCTATTTTGTCCAGATCTTCCATAGCAGACTGCCCCTCCGGCTCGGGGCCTTTGATTCTGATGCTACAACGCATAGCAACACGGAAGTCGATGCCCTTCGTATTCTCAGCATAAATCCTAGAGTCCGTGGTTACGCCATCGGTACTCAACGTTAGTCCCGAGATAAAGGTAGCTTCCAATCTGTCGCCAGCAACGATGATTTCCCAGGCACCAGCATTGTTTAAGGCTTTCCCCAGTATCGGGGCTGTGAGTGTACTATCCGCTTCCAAGCACAGATCAAGACTCATTTGAAACCCTTCTTCTTGTGTGAACATTTGCACAAAATTTTTTGAGTACGATTGTCGCGGCAGTGTATTGGTCAGCGGTTCGAATGTCTGCTCCTGGCCGATATCTGCGCTTTAGGGGGGCAACTAATGGCCGATTGCTGCCTGTCGCGAGGGGATGTAACCGACCCAAAGCGGATGTCTCTCGCGAGACAAAACGCGTCTTAAACCATAGCTTCCCCCCTTTAGTTTTTTACACCCCCCAAAGTTTCTCGATGATCCCAAACCATCCACTGATGAACTATGCGAGGCAAACGGAGAGGTCGGCGCCTTCTCCGTTCGAGCCAGTGAAGGGGGGAGCGCAGTTTAAAGGCGCGTACGGGCGTCACCCCACGCGCCATTCAGTCATTTACTGGCATCCAGCACGATGCGATAACGAGCCTTGCCACTGCGCAGGTGATCGATGGCTTCGTTGACTCGGCTCATGGGGAAGTGCTCGACCTGCGGCAGGATTTGATGGCGTACGCAGAATTCCAGCATGGTCGCTGTGGTACTGGGCGAGCCGACCGGCGAGGCGGACAGGCTCTTTTGTTGGGGAAGCAGATTGAACACGTGCACTGGAATCGCGCCAGGCACGGCGCCAACAAAATGCAGGCGGCCCTTGCCGCGCAGGGTTCCGAGCATGGCTGGCCAGTCGAGGTCGGCGTTGGCGGTGACCAGCAGGAAATCCAAAGTATCGGCGATGGACTTCAGCGCGTTACTGTCGGTCGAGGCGACTACGTTGTGCGCGCCCAGGCGCCTGGCTTCGTCCTGCTTGCTCAATGACGAGGTAAAGGCCGTGACTTCGCAGCCCCAGGCGTTGAGGAAGCGTAGTGCCAGATGACCGAGGCCGCCGATGCCCACCACGCCGACCCGGTCGGTGGGCTTGACGTCGAATTCCACCAGAGGGTTGAACACCGTCGAGCCGGCGCAGAATAGCGGGCCTGCCATGGCCGGGTCGAGTCCGCTCGGTATTGGAAGGGTCCAGGCCCAGTGCGAACGCAGGCGGTCGGCGAAGCCGCCGTTGCTGCCGACTATGGTGGGTTTGACGGTGCCGCACAGATGATGGGAGCCTCCGATACACGAGGAGCAATGCATGCAACTGCCCTTGTACCAACCAATGCCCACCCGTTGCCCCACCTCGAGACCGCGTACCTGTGTGCCGACTCGCACGATACTGCCGACCACCTCGTGGCCGGGGATGAAGGGATACTGGCTGATGCCCCATTCGTTATCGATCAGCGACTGGTCGGAGTGGCAGACGCCGCAATACTCCACGGCGACTTCTACCTCCTCTTCCCCCAATGGACCAGGATCGTAGCTATAGCGCTCCAGTGGCGCGCCGGCCGCCGTCGCGGCCCAGCCGGTGAAGGAAGTGAGTATGTTGTTAGCGCTCATTGGATACCTCCAGATCAGGAGACGAGGGTTTGGCACCTCAGGTGCCGCGGCGGAGCCAGGAAAGTGTAGCGTATCGCTTGCCGTCGTCCGGGTTGCCGACAGATGCTCTTCAACTGTCTCGCCTGGATACATCTCCCATCGACCGGTTGAATCCACATCCGAACTCTGCCGCTCACATCCCGCCGCCAACGCCCCTCGAAGCAAACACCCAACTACACCTCTTCAAGCGCTGCAACCTGTGCCCCGCGAGCAATCAACAGCTCCCGCAACACCGAGCGATGGCAGTGGCGTTCTTCCTTGCAGTAGCAGCCGATGGCCAGTGACGTTTGATGAGACAGGGCGGCCAACAAATCCAGCAGTTGGCTGGGGGCAGGGTGGTTCATTTCGGCCTTGAATTTACGTCGAAAGGCTTCCCAGTCTTTTTCGTCTTCCGCGGCTTTGGCTTCTGTTACCAGCTCCGCGCTGGGCGACAGGGCGGGGAGCCAGGTGTCGTAGAAGTCGCGGCTGGCGAATTCGGCTTTCGGAACGCCGCGCGGTGGGCGACGGACTGTGCCCAGGCGCAGCCCTTCATGGGGTGTACGGGGCGTGCCCAGTTGCACGATATGGATAGGCATTCATGCCTCCATTAATGGTGAGTGCGCTCAAGCCAGTCTGCGGCCGAGCGGCAGATACAGATCCCCAGAAAGTAAGCTGACATCGCCAGCCACAGCCCCATGACCCAAGGGTTGGCGGTCGGATGGTTGAGGATCAGTGACAGGCTGCACAGCAACCAGATGGACGTCACGGCAATGTTGATCGGCATGAACCGCCGCACGCGAAACGGGTGCAGGAACTTCATCCGGGTCACCGTCAACAGCGCCAGGCCGATAATGGTCAGCAGCGTCAGCCAGGGTGTCGGCGCAATGATGTAGAGGCACAGGGTGACGACGTTCCACGCAGCGGGGAAACCCTGGAAGTAATTGTCCTTGCTCTTCATGTTGACGTTGCAGAAGCAATAGAGCGACGAGACCAGGATCACCGAGGTGGTCAGCAGCGGGGTGTAGGCTGGCAAGTCGATGTAACGGTAGATGAACAGGGCCGGGATGAACACGTAGGTCAGGTAGTCGATGACCAGATCCAGTATGGAGCCGTCGAGATGCGGCAGTACCGTTTGCACATTCACCTTGCGCGCCAGCGCGCCGTCCACACCGTCGACGATCAGCGCCACGCCCAGCCACAGCAGGCAGGCCCTGGGCTGGTTATCGAACAAGGCGAGGGTCGCCAGGAAGGCGGTCACCACGCCGGTTGCGGTAAAACCGTGGGCGCCCCAGGCTTTAAGCGTGGCCATGCGTCGGGTCGTTATCAAGGGAGCGTTCTCCAGCGAATAAAACGGGCCAGTTGCTACCACCGACGGGGTCACCGGCAACCTGGCTGGGCTGCACCTATCGACCGGCCATCCGGCGATAAGGTTCACCTGCACTCAAACGACCCGAAGTCGACACCCATTAAAAATAGACCATCTCCTGTCGCTGCCATGTTTATCGAGCAGTACTTTTTACCGGTCAGTGCTCAATCACCTGCCTGCGCCTGGATGTGCAATTACGCAAGATTGTTCAAGACAGGAGGTTGATCGGCTGACACAGTTGGCAACCTTTCCTTCGTTGTAGAGCGCTATGTCTGACAATCTATTGCCGCGCAGTGCTTTCTTGCGCGGTGCCGCTGCCATCATGCCCTTGTCCCTGGCGACTGCGCCATGGGGGCTGTTGGCGGGTTCGATGGCCATTGAGGCCAACCTCACTCCACTGCAAGGCCAGGGCTTGTCGAGCATCGTCTTTGCGGGTGCTGCGCAGTTGGTCGCGATCGGGATGCTCAAGGGCGGCGCCGGGATTTTCTCTATTCTGCTGACCACCTTGCTGCTGACCTCGCAACACCTGCTGTACGGCATGAGCATGCGTCCGGTGGTTTCGCCGTTGCCGGGTCGCTGGCGGGTAGGGCTGGGCTTTTTGCTCACCGACGAGCTGTTCGCGCTGACCAGTCAATTTGACCAACGGCAGTTCAATCGCTGGTACGCCCTCGGGGTGGGCCTGACCTTTTATGTGGCATGGAACCTCTTCACCCTCGCCGGGATTGTGCTGGGCAGCAGCATTCCGGGCCTTGAACGCCTGGGACTGGATTTTTCCATCGCGGCCACGTTTATCGCGTTGATCACCCCCGTGGTGCGCAACGTTCCGACGGTCGTCTGCGTGGCGGTTTCGCTGTTCTGCTCGGTGCTCTTCAATTATTGGCACTTGGGCTCGGCGTTGGTGCTGGCCGGCTTGCTGGGGATGAGTGCCGGGTTTGTCTGCAACAAGTTTTATGGAGCGCGCACATGATGGTCTGGGCGGTTATTTTCGGAATGGGCATGCTGGTTTTTCTCAACCGCTATGTGTTCCTTGAACCACGGTTGCCCGTGCGCCTGAGCAGCAACGCGCGGCAATTTCTCGGGTTTGCGGTGCCGGGCATGCTCACGGCGATCTGCGGGCCGATTGTGTTCATGCCCGACCATCAACTGAATCTGCAGTACGACAATCCGTACCTGATCAGTTCACTGGTCGCCATCGGCCTGGTGCTCTACACCCGCAGTACCCTAATTAGCATGCTGCTGAGCATGGGCTTCTTTTTCCTGCTGCGCTGGTGGCTGTGACCCACCGTCTCACTTTTTCGGGGTTTTGCTGCTGCCGGGAATGTGCAGGTAATTCATCACGCTTTCAGTGAGTTCGGTCGCCAGCTTCACCGCTTCTTTATTACGCGCCATCACGCCGGCAACCAGGCCTTCGATCAGCGCCAGTACCGCAATGTTGGAACTGGTCAGCACCGGGTGGTCGGCCGGTGCAAACAGCACGTGCTGAGCAATGTGGGTCAAGGGCGAGGCGGGCGAGTCGGTGATCGCCAATACCGTCGCGCCACGCTCATGGGCAAAGCGCGACAGCTGCAGGGTGTCGAGGGAATAGCGCGGCAGCGAGATCGCCAGCAGCACGTCCTGATCGGTAATCGCAGCCAGTCGATAGGCGGCGTTTTCGTTGCCGCCTTCCATGCTGATCGCCGTGGCGTCGGCGCAGAACGGCATCAGTGTCGAGGCCGCGAGACCAGCCATGTAGACACTGTTGCCAAACCCGAGGATGTAGATCTTGCGCGCCTCGATCAGGCAGGTGACCACGGCTTCGAAGGTGTCGGGGTGATTGTTGGTGCCGGCGGTGCCGAGGTTGCTGGTGGCGCTCTGGATTTGCTCGTGCAGCCCGAACGCACCACCGGGGCGGTGCGCCAGCTCGTTACGCAGTTTGTCCACCGGGGAGACCATCTGCTGCAAGGTCGCGACCAGCTCGGCTTTCATGCCGCTGTAACCGCCCAGGTCCAACGCCTTGGCCAGACGGTTGACCGCCGCCGGTGAGGTGGCGGTTTCATGGGCCATCTCTTCGATGGTCAGTGTCGCGGCTTTCAGCGGATGACGCAGGATGAAGTCTGCCACCTTGCGCAGCGATGGCTGCAAGTCGGCAAGAATTTCTGCCAGTTTGCGCATGACCGGCGCGGCGTAGACCGTGGTGTTTTTCGAAGGAGTAGGCATAACCGGCTCAACATCCGCAGGAGGTTGGAAGGGACCAGGTCTGGTCCCTGACATGAGTGCGCGCCAGTGTATCCGAAGCCGACCGTTGGCGTGCAGCACCCGGAACGGTCGGCAAGCGGCTTACTTCAGGCTGCCGGCCAAGAACTGCTGGAGGCGCTCGGACTGTGGGTTGACCAGCACTTCACGCGGGTTGCCACGCTCTTCGACCTGACCTTTGTGCAGGAACACCAGTTGGTTCGACACCTCCCGGGCAAAGCCCATTTCGTGGGTTACCACCACCATGGTCCGGCCTTCCAGGGCCAGGTCCTGCATGACTTTAAGCACTTCACCGACCAGCTCCGGGTCGAGGGCCGAGGTCGGTTCATCGAACAACATCACTTCCGGCTCCATCGCCAGCGCACGAGCAATCGCCACGCGCTGCTGTTCGCCACCCGACATGTGCGCCGGATAAGCGCCCATGCGATGGGCCACGCCGACCTTGTTCAGGTAGTGCTCGGCCTTTTCCCGGGCGAGTTTCTTGTCCAGGCCAAGCACATGCACCGGCGCTTCCATGACGTTTTCAAGGGCGCTCATGTGCGACCAGAGGTTGAAATGCTGAAACACCATTGCCAGCCGCGAGCGCATGCGTTGCAGCTGTTTGGGCTCGGCGGCCTTGAGCCCACCGGTCTTGTTGGCGACCAGTTTCAACTGCTCGCCATTGAGCAGGATGTTGCCCGAGTTGGGTTGCTCCAGCAGGTTGATGCAGCGCAGGAAGGTGCTTTTACCCGAGCCACTGGAGCCGATGATGCTGATCACGTCGCCGGCTTTGGCTTCCAGGGACACGCCCTTGAGCACTTCGTGGGTGCCGTAGCGTTTGTGCAGGTCCTGAATTTCAAGTGTGTTCATGGTGTCGGTTCTCTTGAGTCAGTCGCTGAGCAAGCGACCCTGGCGAATGGGGGTAGAGCCTGCGACCTTGGCCAGCCACAAGCCCGGTTGGGCAAAGCGCAGGCGTTCGCGGGCATAAAGGATGCCGTCGGTGCTGGCTTTCACCACGCTGTGGCGATCGGTCAGCGGGTCGAGCACTTCGAACAGCGGGTCGCCGACCGAGACCCGGGCACCCAACGGTTGCAGAAAACTCACCACACCGGGGTGTGGCGCATAGGCGTATTGCGCGCCGGCAAAAGGAGTCGCATCGCAGCAAGTGGCCGGCGCGTCTGGCCAGTCGCCGCTGATCAGGCCCTGTTCGGCCAGGTAGCCGAGGATTTGCTCGGCACTGGCCATGCACGGCTCGCGTTCGGTGTCGGCCATGCCGCGCAGTTCGATGGTGGTCGCCACGCAGGCCAGCGGAATGTTCGCCAGCGGGAACAGCTCGGCCAGGCGTAACCAGGGGATCGCGCAGGCTTCATCGAAGGCATTGCCGCCAGCGTCCTCGGCCAGCAGAACGGCTTCAGCGTTCAGGCGTGCGGCCAGTGAACGCAGGCGCGGCCAGTTTTGCGGCAGGGCGTACAGCAACATGATCGACTCGAAATCGCAGTGCAGGTCCAGCACCACATCGGCGTCGCAGGCGTGCTGCAACAGCAGGCGGCGCAGGCCGTCGAGTTCCGATTCGGCCAGCGGCATGTCGGCAATGACTTCAATCATGGCACGCCGGATCAGCGCCACGTTGGCCTCGGCATCCTCGCCCAGCTGGCCCTTCAACTGCACGGCCACGGCTTCGGCCAGTTCCGGGAAGTCACGGTTGAAGTTCTTGCCGCTGTTGAATTCGAAGCGTCCCTGATGGGTGGCCTGGAACATTTGCCCGATACCGATCGGATTGGCCATCGGCACCAGTTCGATCACGCCGGTCAGGCGGCCTTGTAATTCCAGCTCGCGCAGACGGCGCTTGAGTTCGACGGCGACGCGCATGCCAGGCAGTTCGTCGGCATGCAGCGATGCCTGGATGTAGGCCTTGCGCGAGCCGCTGCCAAATCGAAACAGCGACAGCGTGCGTTCAGTGCCGCAGGCGCTCCAGGGCAAAACGTAGTGGATGTGTTCCATGGGACTTCCTTAGTGCTTGCGTGGGGCCAGGTACGCCAGCCAGTGACGTTCGGCGAGCTTGAACAGGCGCACGAGAATGAAGGTCAGGGCCAGGTAGATCAGGCCGGCAGTGATGAACGCTTCGAACGGCAGGTAGAACCGCGAGCTGACCGTGCGCGCCGCACCAGTGATGTCGACCAGGGTGACGATCGACGCGAGGCTGGTGGTTTGCAGCATCATCAGCACTTCATTGCTGTACTGCGGCAACGCCCGGCGCAGGGCCGACGGCAGCAGAATGCGGCGGTACAGGGTCGGGCGTGACATGCCCATCGCCTTGGCGGCTTCGATCTCGCCGTTGGGGGTGGACTTCAGACTGCCGGCCAGCAGCTCTGCGCTGTAGGCACTGGTGTTGATCGCAAAGGCCAGGCAGGCGCAAAAGGTCGCGCTGGACAGGTACGGCCAGAGCACGCTTTGGCGTACCGCTTCGAACTGCGCCAGGCCGTAATAGATCAAAAACAGCTGTACCAGCATCGGCGTGCCACGAATGGCGTAGGTGTAGAGCCAGGCCGGGAAGTTAATCAGCGGCGAGCGGGAGACGCGCATCAATGCCAGTGGAATGGCCAACATCAGGCCAAAAGCCAGGGAAATCAGCAGTACTTTGAGGGTCAATAACGCGCCACTGAAATACAGCGGCAGGTTTTCCCAGATCAGGTTGTAGTCGAGCATGGTCGGTTCGCTCCCACTCACAGAACGGCGGCTTTGATGCCGACCGAGTAGTGTTTTTCCAATGCGCGCAGCACCAGCAACGAGACGCTGGTCAGCACCAGGTACAGCGCCGCCACCGCGAGGAAAAACGTAAAGGGTTCGTGGGTCGCGTCGGCAGCGTTCTTGGCCTTGAACATCATGTCCTGCAGGCCGATCACCGATATCAACGCCGTGGATTTGGTCAGCACCAGCCAGTTGTTGGTGAAGCCGGGGATCGCGAAGCGAATCATCTGCGGCACCAGAATCCGCCAGAACACCTGGGCGCTGCTCATGCCATAGGCCGCACCGGCTTCAGCCTGACCTTGCGGGATCGCCATGAAGGCGCCGCGAAAGGTTTCCGAGAGGTAGGCACCGAAAATGAAACCCATGGTGCAGACACCCGCCACAAACGGGTTGATGTCGATGTAGTGGGTGTAACCGAGCCCGAGGGCGATGCGATTCACCAGGTCCTGGCCGCCGTAGAAAATCAGCAGAATCAGTACCAGGTCGGGGATACCGCGAATCACTGTGGTGTAGCCTTCGCCCAGCGTCGACAACCATTTGAGCGGCGAGAGGCGAAACGCCGCGCCGATCAGGCCCAGGGTAATGGCCAGTGCCATGGAGCTCAGAGCCAGATTGATCGACAGCCAGGCGCCATCGAGAATGCTCGATCCGTAGCCGTGAAGCATGATGAAGTTCCTCACCCGAAGCGCCGGCAGGCGCGCGGGACCAGCAAGAAAAGCGGCGTCGGCGCAAGACCGACGCCAGCGTTACAGGAAGGCTTATTCGCCGTAGATATCGAACGCGAAGTACTTGGCCATGACCTGCTGGTACTTGCCGTTGGCACGGATCGCGTCAATCGCCGTGTTCAGGCGTGCCGCGTTCGCGGTATCGCCTTTGCGCAGCGCAATCCCGGCGCCCCGGCCGAAGTATTTCGGGTCATTGATGTCCGGTCCTACCAAGGCAAAGCCGTTACCGGCCGGGGTCTTGATGAAGCTCTCGTTGGTGTTGACGATGTCGGCGAGGGTGGCGTCCAGTCGGCCCGAGGCCAGGTCCAGGAAGGCTTCATTTTGCGAGGAGTAACGCACCACCTCGACGCCGGCGGGCGCCAGTTGCTCGGTCGCGTAACGGTCGTAGGTGGAGGAGCGTTGCACACCGAGTTTCTTGCCTTTGAGATCGACCTTCGGGTCATTGATCGCCTGGCCGGCCTTCGCCGCGAACTTGCCGGGGGTGTGGTAGTACTTTTCGCTGAAGTCGACTGACTTCAGGCGGTCGTCGGTAATCGACATCGACGACAGCACCGCGTCGATCTTGCGCACTTTCAACGAGGGGATCATCCCGTCGAATTCCTGGATAACCCACTGGCATTTGATCTTCATTTCTTCGCACAGGGCGTTGCCGATGTCGTAGTCGAACCCGCTGATATTGCCTTCCGGGGTCTTGAAGGAGAACGGCGGGTAGGCAGCTTCGATACCGATACGCAAGCTGTCTTCGTCGGCGTGGGCCAGGGTGCTGACGGCGCAAAATGCCAGAGCAGCCAGAAGTCCGGTCTTGTTCATATTGTTGACTCCGTGGATAGGGTGTTTGGGGGTGAATGCCTTCCAGTCTGGCGAGGGGGTGCAGCGGGTTGCGTGTCCATGGAATGTATAAATGACACGTTTTATTTCATAAATCAAATGTGTGAAAATAAAAATATCAAACAGGCTGCTGTTTCAGCCAGACGGTCATGGCGCAACAAGGAGACAGTGCCCTGACGGCACAAGGGGGATTGGCGGCTACGATTGATGGCGGGAAGTTATAAAGTCAGATCATATTGGTATAAGTGGTTATAAGAAAAATCGCTATGCTGACTGCCAGATTTTTAAGTCGTCGCGCTGGTTTTGTAAGGTATGGCAATGGACTTCGGTAATTTGGGTTTTGTAGTCGCAGGCTTGGTTGTCGGGTTCGTTGTCGGAATGACCGGTGTGGGGGGAGGCTCGTTGATGACGCCGATCCTTCTATGGTTCGGCATCAACCCGGCCACGGCCGTGGGGACGGATTTGCTGTACGCGGCGATCACCAAGTCCGGTGGTGTGCTGGTTCATCAAAAGCACCGGAACATCGACTGGAAAATTACCGGCTGGCTGACGTTGGGCAGTGTGCCCGCCGTTGTCATGACCTTGTTGTTCCTGAAATACCTCAACACGGATCCGCACGCGACCAATACCGTTATCAAGCAGGCGTTGGGCTTTGTATTGCTGCTGACGGCGCTGGCTATTTTCTTCAAGCGCCAACTCTTGGCGTTTGCCCAAAAACATGCGGGCGATCATTACCACCTCAGTAACCTGAACCTGAACCTGCTGACCATCGTCACGGGCGCGATACTCGGTGCGATGGTCGCTTTGACCTCCATCGGTGCCGGCGCCCTGGGAACTGTGGCGCTGTTCATCCTGTACCCGTTCCTGGCAACCAAACGCCTGGTCGGCACAGAAATCGCCCACGCCGTACCGCTGACCCTGGTTGCGGGACTGGGGCATGCGAGCATGGGCAATATGGATTGGCACCTGCTGGGCTTTTTGCTGATGGGGTCGTTGCCGGGGATCTATATCGGCAGTCACCTGACCGGGAAAATTTCCGACGGTGTGTTGCGTCCTTGCCTGGCCGTCATGCTGGTGTTCATCGGCTACAAATTGGTGTTTTGATCCAGGCCGGGCGCTGTTCCTTCAGCGCCTGACACGGGATGTCACCTACAGCACTTATTTCCGCGCCTCCAGAATCAGGTTGAACGGTGTCTCTGCTGCCCGGCGGAAATGCGTGAATCCGGCCTGGGTGAATACATCCCGCAGCCGTGCTTCCCCCGCTTGAGCCCCGAGCCCCAGGCCGACTTCCTGAGACAACGAGTTGGGCGTGCAGATGAACGTTGACGCGGCGTAGAACAGCCGTCCTACCGGGGTCGCGTTTTCGTCGAGACGGTCATTGGCATACGGCTCCACCAACAGCACCGTCCCGTCGGGCTTGAGCGCCTGATAGGCGTGTTTGGCAGCGCCCACCGGGTCGCCCATGTCGTGGAGGCAATCGAAGTAGCAGATCAAATCGTAGTCATTGCCCGGAAAGTTCTTGGCGGTACTCTGAACGAAGCGAGCACTATCGGCCACGCCACCTTCTTCAGCGCGTTGGGTAGCAGTGGTGATGGATGGCGCGTGATAGTCGAAGCCGACAAAACTGGAGGCCGGGAACGCTTTGGCCATGACCACCGTTGAAGCGCCGTGGCCGCAACCGACATCCGCGACCTTGGCCCCGGCTTTCAGTTTGTCCACCACGCCTTCAAGCGCAGGTAACCACTCGCCGACCAGGTGTGCGCGGTAGCCGGGTCTGAAGAAGCGTTCGGTGCCTTTGAACATGCAGCTGTGGTGATCGCCCCAGGCGAGGGCACCATTGCCACGCATGGCGGCGATCAGTTTGTCTTTGTCATGGTAAAACGAGGCAATCACTGCGGCGCCGCCCGGGACATAAACCGGTGAGTCCTCGATCGCCAGCGCCAGGGCTTGTTCTTCTGGCAGGCGGAATTTTCCGTCGACGTGCTCCATGTAGCCAGAGGCTGCGTGAGCACTGAGCCATTCGCGCAACAGTCGTGCATTGCAGCCAGTCTTGCTGGCCAGTTCTTCAGGGGTGACAGGCTGGCTGTCGGCCATCGCCCGGTACAAACCGAGTTCATCGCCCAGGATCATGTTCGCGAGCATCGCTGCGCCGCCCATGTCGGAAACCACCTTGCCCATGAAGTCATTGAGTTTGGCTTCGTCCATAACTGCTCCTCCTGAAAAAAGACCACCGGTGAAGGAGGGCGTGTGCAGAGGCAGCAACCTTTCAGGCGGCAGTCAGATGGATGATCAGGGCGACACTGCAGGCGTGTTGTGAAGCCAAACCGTCTGCTACGCGAATGCCCGGACACGCGACATGTCCGGGCGAGTGGGACGCGAAAACGTCGTCCTGCATGACGTCACTGTGGGGCCGAGCCCCACAGGACGATTACGAGTAGCCATTGTCTCCAGCGTCATGGGCGGGTTTCTTCGACAAACTCGCTGCTTACGGACCCGGATTTGGCAACGTCCCCCCTATGGGGGACAAATAAAAGTGTAGTACGCGATAAAAACCTGCGCCGTGTGTTTTGGCCTTGGCGGTGTGAGCCTGGACAAACTAAATGGCCTAAACCCGTGTCGCGAAATTCGGTTGCGGATTAAGCCCACTCGCCTAAGCTTCGCAGCATGGCGATAGAAATTTCAGGCGACGGAACTGGATCTTTCGCCTTGATGCGCAATCATAAAGTGTGGAAATCAAAAGGAGATGCGCATGCTCATTCGGTCACTGACCCTTGCAACTCTGCTCGCTGTCGCCGGCCCTCTATTCGCCGCCGACAACGACACGCCCCTGGCCCAGGAACGCGGCAGGACCCGGCCGCTGATTGTCATCGCTCCCAGCAGCATCGACCCGACACTGGTCAGCCTGAAAAAGTCCCTGGCGGAACCGGCCAACAGCCAGGCCTTCAAAGAACGCAATATGGTGCTGTACACCGTGGTCAACCTCATGGGCCAACGTGACGGCAAGGACCTCGATGCACAAACCACCATGGCGCTGATTCGCGAGTTGAAACTGGGCGTCAGTGGCGAGACCAAGGTCATTCTGGTGGGCAAGGACGGCGAGAAAAAACTCGACCACCTCGGGCCGATCGAAGCCAAGGATCTGTTCGCCACCGTTGACCAGCTTCCAGCCGCCGAGAAAGAGGCAGCGCCACCTGCGCCGCCACCCGTAGAGGCTGCGCCGGTCAAGGGCGGAAAAAAGGGCAAAGGAGCAAAACCGGCAGCACCACCGCAACCCTTGGATGATTGATCAAACCTTTGGGTGATAGATCCATTGTGGCGAGGGAGCTTGCTCCCGCTGGGTCGCGAAGCGACCCTGAAGCCAGTCACCGCGAGCATTCAGATGGAACGCGATTGCCGGATTACGACCGCTTCGCAGTCGAGCGGGAGCAAGCTCCCTCGCCACAGGTTTTGTGTTCGACGCGCTTTTCTCTTAATGGACGGGTTCCTGGAAAAACAGTGTTCGCGAGGCAAAAAAAGACCCGGCGCCACCGAAGTCGCGCCGGGTGTGTTGCCAGTCAGCGAGCGGATATCGTGGGTCCGCACGCTGACTGTTGAACCCCTGCGGGTTTAGGCCCGCTCGATCGCCAGGGCCACGCCCTGACCACCACCGATGCACAAGGTGGCGAGGCCTTTCTTGGCGTCACGCTTGATCATTTCGTGCAGCAACGACACCAGCACCCGGCAACCGGACGCACCAATCGGATGGCCCAACGCAATCGCGCCACCGTTGACGTTGACCTTGCTGGCATCCCATTCCAGCTCTTTACCGACCGCCAGTGACTGCGCGGCGAAGGCTTCGTTGGCTTCGATCAGGTCCAGTTGATCGAGGCTCCAGCCGGCCTTGTCGAGGCAGCGGCGGGTCGCGGAAACGGGAGCAATGCCCATGATCGCCGGGTCGACGCCGGCATTGGCATAGGCGGCGATTTTTGCCAGCACCGGCAAGCCCAATTGCCTGGCTTTGTCGGCACTCATCAGCAACACCGCAGCGGCGCCGTCATTGAGCGAAGAGGCATTGCCGGCGGTGACGCTGCCGTCTTTCTTGAAGGCCGGTTTGAGCTTGGCCAAAGACTCGGCAGTGGTCTCGGCGCGCGGTTGTTCGTCGACCGCGAAGGACAACGGCTCACCTTTGCGCTGCGGGATCAGGATCGGCGTGATCTCGTCGGCAAAACGCCCGGCTGCGATAGCCGCCGTGGCTTTTTGTTGCGAAGCGGCGGCGAACGCATCCTGCTCCTCACGGGTCAGGTGGTACTTGTCCACCAGGTTCTCGGCGGTGATGCCCATGTGGTAGTCGTTGAACGCATCCCACAGGCCGTCGCTGATCATGCTATCGACCATTTTCGCGTGGCCCATGCGCAGGCCGGTGCGAGCGGCCGGCAACACGTACGGCGCCAGGCTCATGTTTTCCATGCCGCCAGCGATGATCACCTCGGCGTCGCCACAACGAATCGCTTGCGCGCCCAGATGCAGCGCCTTGAGACCCGAACCACAGACCTTGTTCAGGGTCAGTGCCGGAACGGCGTGCGGCAGGCCGGCGAGGATCGACGCCTGGCGCGCCGGGTTCTGGCCGGAGCCTGCGGTCAGCACCTGACCGAGGATCACTTCATCGACCTGATCCGCCGCGAGACCGGTTTGTGCGAGCAATTGACGAATCACCGCGGCACCGAGTTCCGGTGCCGGGATGCTGGCCAGCGAACCCTGAAAACTGCCAATGGCGGTACGGGTGGCGGCAACAATCACAACGTCTTGCATCGAATTTCTCCTCAAGGTGCGGTTCAGGCGAACTGCATTTCCGGAACATGCTCGGGAACGATCAGTTTACCAGCGGTCTTGCTGACGATTTCCTCGACGCTCACACCGGGTGCGCGCTCCTTGAGGATGAATGCGCCGTTTTCGATTTCCAGGTAGGCCAGATCGGTCAGCACGCGCTTGATGCAATTGGCACCGGTCAGCGGCAGGCTGCAATACGGCAGCAGTTTCGATTCACCGTCCTTGGAGGCGTGGGTCATGGTGACGATGATGTTGTCGGCACCGGCCACCAGGTCCATCGCGCCGCCCATGCCCTTGACCAGTTTGCCGGGGATCATCCACGAGGCGATGTTGCCGTGTACGTCGACTTCAAAAGCGCCGAGTACGGTGAGGTCGATGTGGCCGCCGCGGATCATCGCGAAGGATTCTGCAGACGAGAAAATCGAGGCGCCAATGCGCGCGGTGACGGTCTGCTTGCCGGCGTTGATCATGTCCGCATCGACTTTATCGTCGGTCGGAAAGGCGCCCATGCCGAGCAGGCCGTTTTCCGATTGCAGCATGACTTCCATGCCTTCGGGGATGTAGTTGGCGACCAGGGTCGGAATGCCGATGCCGAGGTTCACGTAGTAGCCGTCTTTCATTTCGCGGGCGACGCGCTGAGCCATTTGTTCGCGGGTAAGAGCCATTTTTTTATTCTCCACTGTTCGGGCTGAGGGCGAGGATCACTTGCGCACGGTGCGTTGTTCGATACGTTTTTCGAACGTGCCGCAGATGACCCGGTCGACGTAGATGCCTGGGGTGTGGATCTGTGTGGGGTCCAGTTCGCCGGGTTCGACGATCTCTTCGACTTCGACCACGGTGATCTTGCCAGCGGTGGCTGCCAGCGGGTTGAAGTTCTGCGCGGTGTGGCGGTAGATCACGTTGCCGAAGTGGTCGGCTTTCCAGCCTTTGACGATGGCGAAGTCGCCGGTGATGGACTCTTCCATCAGGTACGGACGGCCCTTGAATTCACGGATTTCCTTGCCCTCGGCGACTGGCGTGCCGACGCCGGTGGCGGTGAAGAACGCCGGAATGCCAGCGCCGCCAGCGCGCATTTTTTCCGCCAGGGTGCCTTGCGGGGTCAGCACGACTTCAATCTCGCCGCTCAGCAGTTGCTTTTCGAACAGGGCGTTTTCGCCAACATAGGAGGCGACCACTTTGCGGATCTGGCGATCTTCCAGCAGGACGCCGAGGCCAAAACCGTCGACGCCGCAGTTGTTGGAAACCACGGTCAGGTCACGGGTACCTTTGCGCTTGATCTCGGCGATCAGGTTTTCCGGAATACCGCACAACCCGAAGCCGCCAGAGATCACGGTCATACCGTCTTCGAGGCCTGCCAGAGCCTCCTCATAGGAACTCACGCGCTTGTCGAAACCTGCCATATGCACCTCTTTTATTCTTTGTGGGCGGCTGGCTAGCCGTATGGGGTGGAGTGTTGCTCTATCAGATTGATTTGATAAGTTGATTTTTAAGGTTGATTAATAGATAAAACTCAGTAATCGGTTGTAGTCAGCAGGGTGAGGGACGGTGATGACAGTCAAGCAGATCAGGGCGTTTTTGGCAGTGGCGCAGAGTTTGAGCTTTGCGGTGGCCTGTGAGCGGCTGCACCTGTCGCAGTCGGCGTTGAGTTTGACCATCAAGGCGCTGGAAGACGGGCTCGGTGGGCGGCTGTTCAGCCGCACCACCCGCAACGTTGCGCTGACCCCGGAGGGCGAGTCCCTGCTGCCGCTGGCCCGGCGGTTGATCGCTGACTGGGACAACGCCGAGGATGAAATGCGTCAGCGTTTCACCCTGCAGCGAGGGCGGGTGACCCTGGCGGCGATGCCGTCGTTTGCTGGCAACCTGCTGCCGCCGATTCTCAAGACCTTTCGTGCGCGCTACCCCAAGGTCAACGTCACGGTGAACGACGTGATCAACGAGCAGGTGCTGGAAATGGTCCGTGACCGTCACGTGGAGCTTGGCGTGGCGTTTGAGCCGACGCAGAGTTCATCGCTGGAATTCACTCCGTTGTATATGGATCGCTTTGTCGCGGTGGTGCCGAGTGATTCGCCGCTGGCCGAGCGTGCCGAGATTGACTGGAAAACGCTGCTGGAGCAGCCGTTTATCACGTTGCAGCGGCCGTCGACGGTGCGGGTGATGCTTGAGGAGCACTTGCAGGCGCGGCAGATGAAGTTGCCGGTGGAGTTTGAGAGTCATCAGTTGGCGACCGTCGGGCGGATGGTTGCCAGTGGGCTGGGGGTGAGTGCGGTGCCGGCGTTGTGTGTCGAGCAGATGCGTGAGCTTGGGGCGTGTTGCATTACCTTGAGTGATCCGGTGATTGAGCGGGCCATTGGGGTGTTGACCAAGCCGGGGCATGAGTTGTCGGCGGCGGCGCAGGCGTTGTTTGACATCCTCAAGGACGAAGTTCGTCTGTAGCTGCCGCAGGCTGCGATCTGTTGACCTTGGCGGCCGGACAGCCGACCAATCTCCCGCAGATGTACGCAGTTCACCTGTGGGAGATTCTATGTTGCAGGACAACCCTGCAACGGTCGATTCGGTTGGTATTCGCTCTGGTTTTTCATCAGGGCGAACGCCACCCGGGCGAGTTTTCGGGCAAGGATTACCAGGGCCTGAGTCTTCTTGAAACCTCTGGCCAGGTACCCTTCATAAAAGGGTTTCCAGGTCGCTGAACGACAGGCGGCCATGGCCGAGTTGTGGGCCAAACGCCGTATTTCCGGATCCCCTTTCTTGGTCAGACTGCGACTCCCCGTCTTTTTTCCCGAGTCATCAACCCTCAAGTCCATGCCCAAAAAAGCGATGAAGGCATTGCTGTCCTTAAACTCGCCACGCAAAAAAGCCGTCGCAAATCCGGTTGCCGTCAGTACACCGACGCCTTCAATGGCCTTGCAACGCTCAATATTTTCGGCGGCTCCGGCCTCTTTGCTCAGGTCACGCAGCTTTTTTTGAATGGCCAAATCCGAGTGCTTAAACGTCCCCATCAGACATTTCAGCTCTTCTTCCAGGCGCGGCTCATTGGCCCAGCTCTGAGCCAGACTGACACGCGCCTTGATCAGTGCTGCCCGTCGATGAAGCAGGCTTTGCAGGGCCTTGTAAGCCTTGGGCGGCGGGCTCCAAGCGCGTAACCCAGCCTGTTCATGCGCCAGATACCGAGCCAGAAGACGGGCATCGCACGGATCATTTTTAGCTCGTTGGCCGACACCGCGGCGGTAATGACTCAAGCGATAACCGTCCACGACGTAGACCTGATGACCCAACTCATGGGCCAACTCAACCGTGTCCAAGTGGTAAATGTTGGTGGCCTCGACGGCAATGCCACTTTTGGCGGGCAGCGTCTTGAGCCAGCGTTTGAGTGCTGCCCGATTATTGGGGATGGCTTGTGTGGTTTGCAGATCGGCGCGATAGACGAGCACCTCGGCCTTGGCCACATCAACACCCACGACCGTTTGCGAAGTAAGGATTGTCATGACGAATCCTCGGAGCTAGGGTTTAAGAGCTTGTTGGGGTCTACCGTTGCGCTGGCTTGTCTCTATCGTCGGCCTTGCCGATGAATTCCTTATTGGCGCTTTTGGGTAGAAGGGGTGGGACGAAGTCTCCCACGGTCTGTACTGGCTAGAGTCAGAATCGGGCTTTTAGTCCCACCCACCCCTTCAAGTCTAAACATACAAGCGGGCTTGCTCGCGATGGCGGCCTGACAGCCGGCCTATCTCTTGCAGATGTACATCAATCCATTGTGGGAGCCGGGCTTGCCCGCGATGGCGGCCCGATAGCCGACCAATCTCCCGCTGGTGTACATATCCATTTCTGCGGTAACGGCGGCTTACGGTTCCGCTCTTACAGCGGGTCACTTTGGCAAACGCCCCAAAGTAACCAAAGGTCTTCGCCCCAAGCGTCCGGCACCTCGCCTAGGCTCGGCGTACCCTTGCTCCGGTGTCCATCAGGGGGCATCGCCTACGGTCTGCTTCGCGACGACCTCCTCTCGATGTGTCCGGCTGCGCCGTACGGCGCTGCGCGCCCACCCCCTGATGAACACCTCCACTCGGCCTCCCGAAGGGGCGGGTGGATCAAGATCAAAAGCCACAGCACGGCGGCCTGACAGCCGGCCTGAGTGGTTGGGGCGCGTAGGGCTTGAGATCGTTCCCATGCTCCGCGTGGGAATGCCGCCGGGGACGCTCCGCGTTCCGATTCACGAGCTGACGCGGAGCGTGGGAACGATCAACAGAACGCGCGCAAACCTGTGGGAGCGTGGCTTGCCCGCGATGGCGTCCGTTCAATCGATGAAGTTTCCGGGCGAACTTGTCGGAGATTTCCCGCATGCTGTGGCGGTGTGCATGAACTGGTGCGTGATGGGCTGCATCGATAGTCTTTGGGCTGTCACTGCAAATTCAGTGACAGGGTGTGGAAGCCCTTCTATCGTTAGGCGCACAAAGCGCCACCAGTTCGGCGTTTTTTATCGTCTGAGTTTTATGGTGGCTGTGCGCGGGGCGCTTTCGAGCGCGCCGGGTGCCTAACGTCCCGGTCTTCCACACCTGCGTACAGCCGCCACCTATTGCGTGGAAGTGATGTCTGGCGGCTTCAACCCATACGTTAGGAGTCACAAAAATGAACACCTACACCCCCAATCCACCCTACGTTCCGCCAACCTCCCATCCTTCCAACCGCTACATGGCCCTCACCAGCAACTGCTCTGACATGCCGACCCTGTTCGTCGACACCCACGCGCCGCTCGATATCCTGCTCGACGCTGCCCGTTATCGCATTCGTGCGGTGACTCAGGTGCTGGAAAACCTGGCGATGCGTGGCGAAATTGCCAGCGATTCGGTGATCCTCAACGATTTCGCCTTGCTGTGCGCCATCCCGTTGCGTGACGGTTGTGATCTGCTGGATGTGCTCGGGCGGCGGTTGCCGGAACCGGTTTTGGATTCAGTTAAATAGAGTGTTCAGTGCGGTCTGTCTTTTTCTCGATCCTGCGACAGGCTTTTCACGAATTACTCACATCCTGAAGCGCAGATTGAACTGACAAAAGGATTTGACCCCATCAAGCAGAAAGCCCGCCATGTGCGGGTTTTTTGCTGTTTGTCTGGCACGTTATGCGGCAACCGCCTGCTGTTGTTGCTTGAGCATCGGCACGGCGCGTACCGAGCTGCCAGCTTGCAATTGCAGGCGCTTGGCGGTCAGGCGATCGACCAGCAAGCTGTTGCCGACCAGTCGGGCGCGGGCGGCGGTGATCCGGCAGTTTTCCAGGCGCTGGTTATGGATCAGCCAGAGCGGCGCGTTGTCGTCAGGTGTGCCGACCATCAGGTCCAGAGACTGGCTGTTGCGCACGGCACGGATTTTCGAGACCTGGGCTTCGATGACCGGGCCGCCGTCGAAAATGTCGATGTAACCCTTATGGGCAAAGCCTTCGTTGCAGAGGATTCTGCGCGCCGGTTCGGCGTTTTGATGGGCCTTGCCGATTACCGCCTGGGCTTGCTCTGTGAGCATGCAGGTGTACAGCGGCTGACGTGGCATCAGCTCGGCGATGAACGACTTGTTGCCGAGCCCGGACAGGTGATCGGCGTGGCTGAAATCCATTTTGAAAAAATGTCGACCCAGGCTGTCCCAGAACGGCGAGCACCCGTGCTCGTCGGCGCTGCCGCGTAGCTCGGCGATCAGTTTTTTGCCGAACAAGTGCGGGAACTCAGCAACAAACAGCAATCGCGCCACCGACAGCAGGCGGCCGTTATGGCCCTGACGCTGATCCGGGCGCAGGAACAACGAGCAGATTTCCGATTGGCCGGTCATTTCGTTGTTGAGGAACAAGGTCGGGATTTGTCGACGGATTCCCAGGTCCGCCGAGGTGTTGACCGTCAATCCGACGCGGTAGTTGTACCAGGGTTCGCGCAGCCCGACAGCACCTGCCAGGGCGCTGACGCCGATCACCTGATGATCGTCGTCTTCGAGCACGAACAGGTAGTCGGCGTCGGCCCGTTCAACCTGACCGGCAAAGGTCCGCTGCGCCCAGCGGACGCGCAGGGTCAGACGTTCTTCGTTGGCCGGCAGCGAGGTGAACCCCGGGCCGGCGCTGCGTGCCAGCGCCAGTAACGCAGGCAGGTCAGTCATTTGAACCGGGCGCACGATCATGATGGAGCTCCTTGAGTGCGGAAGACCTGCTTCATAGCGCAATCAGCCGAACCGGGCCGCCGTTGTCCAGTTGCAACGCATCGAGTTGAGTGGCGTCGAGCATGACGGGTTCGTCTGCGCTCCAGTCCAGTTCGGCGACAATTGCCCGGTAGTTTTCCAAAGAGTCATTGCTCAGCAGATACGGCGTCTTGCCGCCGCTGTGTGAACTCAAGCGGGCAATGGCCGTGCGGGTCTGGGCGATCGAACGAATGCTTGGGGTGCGCGCAAACAGTGTTGGCCCACCGTCGAAGAGGTCGATGTAGCTGTTGGTCTCGAAGCCTTCACGCTCAAGGATGTCGAAGGCTTCCTGGCCATCCGGATGAATCCGGCCAATACACGCCTGAGCGCTTTGCGGCAGCATCGGCACGTAGATCGGGTAGTGCGGCATCAACTCGGCGAGAAAGCTTCGGTTCTGCAAGCCGCAGAGGCGTTCGGCCTCGACGTAGGGCAGGTCGAAAAAGTGCTTGCCCAGCGCATCCCAGAATGGCGATTCACCCGTGTCGCTGCTGTAGCCGACGATTTCGGTAATCACGGCGTCGGAAAAGCGTTGCGGATGGGCGGCGATGAACATCAGTCGGGCCCGTGAAAGCATTTCCGAGGAGGGCGTGCGTTCAAGCTCGGTGTTGATGTGAAAACCGCGCAGCAAGGTATGGGCGCTGAGGTCCTGGCATAACGACAGCGCCGGCACCCCGTGATGAATGTTCAGCTCGCGCGACTCACTGGTGAACGGGCGGTTGCGCAGGCTGTAGAAGGGCTCGTTGAAACCGGCGGTCGCGAGGACTTCCGAACAGCCCAGCAGCCGTTGACTGGCCAGATCTTCCAGCACGAAGAAATAGTTCTCCGGACCCTGGTTCTTCACGTCACTGGCAAACGATGCACAGGATGCGAGAATCTTCTGGCGCAGGCGCTCGGTGTCGTCCGGCAACGAGGTGACACCCACCAGGCTGTCACGCGCAAGTTGTTGCAACTGAGGCAGGTCGGATAACTGAACTGGGCGTAAGGCCAGCATGGATGTACTCCTGTATCAAAGGGCCTGATACCGGGCATCAGGCTTGACTATCACTGTCGGTTTCCACGCACTACAACGGCGGTCGGCTAATCCCTGTCAGCGACCGCTCGACGTTTTAAATGCTGACCTTTTCTAACTGTTGGAAGGGTCCGGCAACACAGCGCTGGCGCCGATTCTGTTGAGGAAAAACAGATAGACCAGGCCCGCTGCAATCCAGATACCGCCGAGCTTTTGCGCATCGACACCCATGTTGTAGAGGATGGCGCTGACGATGACGAAACCGATCACCGGGCAGACCAGATGACGGATGAACTGGCCGGACTTCTGCCGACGCCAGTAGTAGTTGATCACCGTCAGGTGCAGCAGCATGAAGCCGCTCAGGGCCCCGAAGTTGACCAATGAAGTCAGGGTGTCCACCGAGTTGATGAACAGGTAGCAGATCAGCAGCGACAGCACCGCCACCAGGTAAATGCTGATGTACGGGGTGTTGTGTTTGGGGTGGACCTTGGCCAGCACTTTGGGCAGTTTGCCGTCGCGTGCCATGCCGAACAGCAGGCGCGATACCGCGGCTTGCGAGGTGATCGCCACCGCCACGCCCCAGGCCAGAGCCGTGGCCACACCGGTAACGGTTGCCAGCCAGCTGCCGGCGGCGATTTCGGCGATTTCATAGAACGCGGTATCGGCGGACTTGAAGCCCATGCCGGCGGCCAGGTCCGTGGCGATCCAGGTCTGCACGACAAAAATCACCCCCATGACCACCAGCGTGATCAACGCGGCTTTGCCGACGCTGCGGCCCGGGTCGCCCTTGATCTCTTCGGCCAGGGTCGAAATCGCATCGAAGCCTAAGAACGACAACACCGCAATCGACACCGCTTGCATCAGCAATGCGAAGTTGAAGTGCTCCGGGTTGTACAACGGCGCCAGGGTCAGCTGGCCGTTACCGGCGCCACCGTGCAAGGCGGTCCAGGCGTAGAACAGGAAGATCCCCAGCACCACCAGTTGCGCCAGCAGAAAGATGATGTTCATCCGTGCGGTAAAGGTGATTCCCCGCAGGTTGACGAAGGTCGCACTGACCAGGAAGGCGAGGATGAAACCGACCTTGGGAATGTCCGGGTACAGGTGATTCAGCGCCATTGCCGCATACACATAGAGCAGCGGCGGGATCAGCAGGTAGTCGAGCAGCATCAGCCAGCCGGCGATAAAGCCGACATGCGGGTGCAGCCCGCGTTGAGCATAGGAGTAGACCGAGCCGGCGATCGGGAAGGCCCGTGCCATGCTGCCGTAACTCAAGGCGGTGAACAGCATTGCCACCATGCCGATGATGTAGGCCAGCGGCACCATGCCGGGCGCCTCCTGGTTGACGTAGCCGTATACGCCGAACGGGGCGATGGGGATCATGAAAATCATCCCGTAAACCACCAGATCGGTCAGCGACAGGCTGCGTTTCAACTCTTGCTTGTAGCCGAATTCTTCTATTTCCATGAAGCGGTTCTCCTTGTAGGTCACTGCGGCAATGTGTTTGAACCAGGCTGGTAAAAACACGTTACAGCGTTTGTTATCGTTGTTTTACCGGTACAACCATCGGTGTTTTTTCAGCTTGAAACAGTTCGTTTGAGGCTTCGGTTCTACAGCAACGGCGCCAGATAATCGCTCCAGGTCTGGACCGCCAGCCGATTGCGCAACAGGTCATTGCGCACCTCGATCAGCACCGAATCGATGCCACGGGCGTCGCCGTGAACCGGCACTGTCATGTCGCTCGCCGGATTGATTTTGTAGGGCTGATTGCCGGCAACCCGCAATGGATGCCTGGCCAACCCGTCGATCAGCCGGTTCGCATACTCCTCGGCCTGCCCATACAGCACGCCGGCTTCCAGCGCTCGAGGTTGGCCGAAGTAGATCGGCGTGAAGCTGTGAATACCCACCACCCGCACCGCGCGGCCTTCGGCC
This sequence comes from Pseudomonas helvetica, assembly GCF_039908645.1. Lineage (NCBI taxonomy): Bacteria > Pseudomonadati > Pseudomonadota > Gammaproteobacteria > Pseudomonadales > Pseudomonadaceae > Pseudomonas > Pseudomonas helvetica. The sequence continues at coordinate 3,759,496 of NZ_CP150917.1, read as the reverse complement.
AGGCGGGCATCGATCAGATGGTGAAGGCGTGTGTGAAACGGCGTGAACAGGCACTCGCGGCGGTAGTCGCGGGTCGCTTTGTCGAGGTTCTGATTCCCCGGCACCGGGTAAATTTCGCTCTTGGCCGGGATGCTGTCCGGGGCCTGTAATGGACGGTTGAGGTCGATCAGCAGACGCGAGTAGTTGGCCGCCAGCAGGGTCGCGCCGAGGGCTTTGGACAGGCTTTCGGCGAGCGCCAGCGCGCCGATGTCCCAGGCAATGTGCTCGTGCGCGGCTTCGCTGCTCAACCCCAAATCGTTCAAGGCCGTCGGGATGTAGCGGCTGGCATGTTCACACACCAGAATCAGCGGGTGCTCGGACGCTTCCCGGCTCAGGCTGTACGCCGGCTCGGTGTAAAACCCGAACTCGGCGGACTCAGTAGAGGCGCGCATAGTGCTCACAGAGTTGGGCGGGTGACAGGTGTTGGGTCAAGGCAAGTTCCTCGGTTTTGACGGCGAAGTAGGTGTCGAGCAAGGCGCTTGGCAAGGCTTCAAGCAAGGCCTCGCTGTGACGCAGGTGGTTCAGGGCCTGAGCGAGTGAGACGGGCAGGGCGACGATGCCGCGGCGCTGGCGTTGTTCTTCATTCAGCGAATCCGGGACTTCATCGGTGATCGCGTTTAGCGCCAGGCGTTGCTCGATGCCCAGTCGGCCGGCAATCAGCACGGCGGCCAGCGCCAGATGCGGGGAGGCCGTGGCGTCCATGGCGCGGAATTCGAGGTTGTATTGCGCGGCCTCGGATTTGCCGCCCAGGCTCACGGTCGGGCAGATCCGCAGCGAGGCTTCGCGGTTGCGTTGGCCCAGGCACGCGTACGACGCGCTCCAATGATGCGGTTGCAGGCGCTCATAGGAAATCGGAGTCGGCGCGGTCAACGCGCAGAGGGCCGGCAAATAGTGCAACACGCCTGCGGACCAGTGCTGGCCGAGGGTCGACAGGCCATTCGCGGTCCCGGCGTCGTACAACACCGGATCGCCGGACAGGTCGTGCAGGCTCAGGTGCAGGTGCACGCCGTTGCACACGGCGTGTTCCGAGGTCTTGGGTGCAAAGCTCAGGTTCAGGCCCATTTGCCGGGCGATCTCACGGGTGATCTCGCGCACGTTGACCGCGCGGTCGGCCGCCGCGACGCCCTGGGTCGGCCGGCAGGTGATTTCGTATTGGTGCTTGCCATATTCGGGCAGGAACATTTCCGGCTCGACCCCCCCTGCGCGCAAGGCGCTGAGCAGCCAACCGCCGAACGCTGCGCCCTGACGCTGGGCCTCCAGCGAAAACGCCAGATGCTCGGCCTGGGCGCTGTCGGTGGTGAGGTTGAATTCGTGCTCGAAGGCCGACGTGATCTGCAGCCCCAGCTCATCGTGGTAACGCTGTACTTCGTTGCGTAGCAGCGTTCGCGGGCAGGCCGCCCATGGACGGCCATCGGTTTCGCAAATGTCGCCATGGATGAAATCCAGGGCCGGCGCACTGGCATCGGGACCGTTGTTGACCGTCACCCGGCTGGCCAGGTCGGGGATCAGCCGCAAGTCACCGTAGGCACCCCACGGGTTGCTGGAGGCGATGATGTCTTGCGGGGTCAGCGCGCTGTTGGCCGGGACCCAACCGCAACCGGCGGCTTTGTAGTGTTCGAGTTCATCGCTGGGAAACGAGCGGCCGCGGGTCACGCCGATCAGGTCGGTGGTGACGATGGTGGTCATGGCCACGGGCGTCAGGGGCTCACTGCTGTTGGCGCGGCTCATGCCTGCAACGCCTGCAAACGGTCGAGCACGGTCTGCGTGTCGGTGATCCAGCAATAACCCTTGATCGCGTTCAGGCACGCCAGATGGCGTTGCTCGGTGTAGGTCGCGCAAGCGTCTTCTACCAGTGTTACCAGATAGCCGCGATCAGCCGCATCGCGCACGGCCATGTCGACGCACTGGTCGGTGACGATGCCGGCGATGATCAGATGGCGGGTTTGCAGGTTGCGCAGCACGTAGTCGATGTTGGTCGAGTTGAAGACCCCGGAGGAGGTCTTGGGCAAGACGATTTCGTTTTCGGCTGGTGTCAGTTCTTCAATGATGGCGGCGTGCGGGCTGCCTTTTGGCAGGTGCATGTCCGACAGTTTGTGGTCCAGCGAGCGGTCTCGACCGTCGGCGGTGAGGCTTTCGATGAGCGTGTGTAGAACGTTCTGCCGAGCCGTGCGCACGGCGGCCAACAGCCTGAGCTGGTTGGGAATCACCTGTTGGCGGGTGCGCTCGAGGAAGTACTTGGCGTCGGGCCCTTGCAGATGCGGGTCGAACTGCGGCTCAAGCCAGGCGCGTTGCATGTCCACCAGCAGCAACGCGGTGTGGTCGGTAGCAAACGGCAAGTCACGGGGCGAGTGATGGGGGAGCATAAACATCCTTATTTTTCCTCCAGCAGGTGAGTGGTGAAATCGCTTCGTAGTGCATCGATGCCTTCGAGTCGCTCGGCGAGATCCGGGCAACGCGGCGTCAGGCAGGCAATCAAGGCCTCGACCTGGGCCAGCGCCGGCACCAGGGTGTCGAAGGCCGACGCCGACTCTACGGGCGCAGTGATCACCAGATCCGCCATCTCGCGCAGCGGCGAGGCGTAGATATCGGTGAACAGCACGACGCGCGCATGCCGGTTCCTGGCCGCGCTGGCAACGCGCAGAGCCTGGGATTGATAGCGTCGATAGTCGAACACCAGCACTACGTCCTGGCGTTGCACATCGAACAGCCGATCGGGCAGTTGCGCGTTGTCTTCCAGGGCAAAGCAGCCTGCACGCAACAGGCGTAAATGATTGAGCAGGTAGTGGGCGAGGAAGCTGCTGAAGCGTCCGCCGAAGCAATGCACTTGATGCCGTGTATCCAGCAGCCATTCGGCCAGGATGCGCACATCTTCGGGCTGGGTCAGGGCCTGGGTTTCGAGCAGGGCGCGGTGACTGTCCGCCAGGTAATGGGTCCAGACATCGTCTTGCTTGAGGTGCGAACGCGGTTGCAACAGTGCACTGGGCGAGCGCAGCCGGTGATCCATGTCGCTGAGCAGTGCGTCCTGAAAATCGGCATAGCCACCGAAGCCGAGTTTTTTCACCAGGCGCACGATGGTCGGATCGCTGACGCCGGCATGCTCGGACAGGCGTGACATCGGGCCCAGCCCGTTGCGCGGGTACTGGTCCAGCAATGCACGTATGACTTTGCGTTCCGACGGCGTGAGGTCCAGGCCGGGATCGGTGATCCGGTCTCTGAGTGAGGGCATCCGAGCTCCTGCTAGAGGGGTGTGTTGCTTTTATTTCATAATCCGTTAAATCAGTATTTATGTAATTTATGCTACATGTCTAGTGAATTTTTTCATGTGCCTGAAAAGCACTAAAGTGGGGCGAAAGTCTTGTCCGACAAGGCCTGCGTGGGTTTCGCCTGATGCTGTACGCTAGTGCTTTAGTTCGTGTAGGAAATTGGTGCGTTTATCTACGGATGAGCCGTTAGACACCATGATGCACAGCGAGGTGAAGCATCCATGAAGCAGCTACTGGTCATTGGCATTGGTGCCGGCAATCCCGAATACATCACCATGCAGGCGGTCAATGCGTTGAATCGGGTCGATGTGTTCTTTCTGATGGACAAGGGGCAGAGCAAGGACAAGCTGATCGACCTGCGGCGGGAAATCTGCGAGCGCTATATCACCGATCCGGCTTATCGCTTCGTCGAGGCCGACAGCCCCGAGCGGGTGCGCGGCGATGTGGACTACAACGCCAGCGTTGTCGATTTGAACCGCGACAAGCAACAGATCTTCGAGCGCTTGATCAATGAAGAGATGACGGACGATGAGTGTGCGGCGTTTCTGGTGTGGGGCGATCCGGCGTTGTACGACAGCACCCTGCGGATCTTGCAGGCGATCCTCGAGTCCGGTCGTTGTACCTTCACCTTCGAGGTGATTCCCGGCATCAGCAGCGTCCAGGCCTTGGCGGCGCAGCACAAGGTGCCGCTGAATCGCATTGGGCGCTCCATTGAAATTACCACCGGCCGCCGCCTGGCTGCGGGCCAGGTCAGCGACGCCGACAGCCTGGTGGTGATGCTCGATGCAGAAGATTCCTACCTGCAGGTGGCCGATCAGGAGCAACAGATTTACTGGGGCGCCTACCTTGGCACGCCGGATGAAATTCTTATTTCCGGCAAGCTCAAAGACGTTGCGCAAGAGATAACGCGGGTCAGGAAAGCCGCGCGGTTGGCCAACGGCTGGATCATGGACACCTATTTATTGCGCAAGCCTGAATCGCCAGAGTGAGCGCGGCTGTCAGTAAACCCAGACTTCCACCCGGCGATTCTTGATCCGTCCTTCATCGGCGCTGTTGGCCGCCACCGGCATTTCGTCTCCAAAGCCACGAATCTCGCGAAACACCACACCACTTTTCACCAGCTCGCGGCGCACGGCCATGGCACGCAGCCTCGATAGCAGGGCCGCCCGCTGCGAATCGGTCTTGGCATCGCCGAAGCCAACCAGTGTCACCTGTTTGTTCAGCTTGTCGTGCTGCTTTAAATAGTCGAGCACCCGCGACAGGTCCTGTCGGGCCTTGTTGTCCAGGTTGGCGCTGCCTTCTTCGAAGCGAAAATTCACCGTGAGTCGTTGTGCATGATCAATGATTGCCCGGTAGTCGTCAGGCATCTGCGGGTTCGGCGCGACGTTCATGGCTTGCACGGTCTGCGCGATAAAACCATTGGCGGCAACAATCGCCTGACCCTTACTGCTCTGGGCGAATTTCACCAGCGCGTCGGCCCAGGGGTTCTGGCCATCAGGCGGCAAATAGAAATACAACCGACGCGACAGCGGATAGTCCTCGGTGGCGATCAGGCTGTTGAGCGGCAACATCGGCTGTGAGTTGCCATCGACAATCGCCACAGCTTTTGCCTGACGCACGTAAGGCAAGCCGATGAAGCCGATGCCTTGCGGGTCCTGGCTGACCGCATCGGACAGTTGCTCGCTGGATTCGAAGCGTTTTGCCGAACCCGCCAGCGTTTTCCCGCGATGGCTCAGGAGCAGTTCCTTGAAGGTGTCATAGGTGCCCGAATGGTCATCCCGGGCGTAAAGGTTCAGCGGGCCACCGGTACCGCCGAGTTCTTCCCAGGTTTTCACTTCACCACTGAAAATCCGCGCCAGTTGTTCGGTGTTCAGCTGCGTCAGCGGGTTTTTCGGGTGCAGGATGATCGCCAGGCCGTCGATGGCGATGACTTGCTCGGCGTTCGGGCTTTTCAGGTCGCCGAGGGTTTCGAGGTCGACCAGTTCGCTGTCCTTGATCGGGCGCGAAGACGCCGCCAGGTCGGCGCTGGCGTTTTTCAGTGCGGCGAACCCGGTGCTGGAGCCGTGGGCGGCGATGTCCACGACCACCCGCCGACCCTGGGCCGTCTGGCCGACAATTTGCTGTTCGTTGTCTCTGTCCGAGACTTCGCTATGGACCTTCAGCAACCCTTGTTCCAGCAACAACCCTTTGACCAGCGCCGGGCCGAGGGCTGCCCCGATGGTGTTGGAGCCTTGAATGCGCAGGGCAGGGCCATGCTCGGGTATCGGCAGCTCAGCGGCGGTGGCAAAGAGCGGAAGCAAACCGCAGAGCAGCAGCGGTAACAGGACGCGCAGCATCGAGCCGACACCTTTCAAGGTCACAGGAAGTGTCGGGAGAATAAGACAGAAAGGTTGCTGAAATATGACGACGCAATGATCGTTCCCACTGCGTGGGAACGATCGCAGCGATCAGCTCAGCTCAAGCCAGATCGGCGCATGGTCCGAAGGTTTTTCCATGCCGCGCAGTTCGTAGTCGACACCGGCTGCCTTGACCCGTGGCAGCAGCCCTTGGGAGGCGAGGATCAAGTCGATGCGCAGGCCGCGCTTGGGCTCGTCTTCAAAGCCACGGCTGCGGTAGTCGAACCAGCTGAAGCGATCCGTTACGTCCGGGTTCAGGTGGCGGAAGCTGTCCACCAGGCCCCAGTTCTTCAAACGGGCCATCCACTCGCGCTCTTCCGGCAAGAAGCTGCATTTGCCGGTTTTCAGCCAGCGCTTCATGTTGTCCGGGCCGATGCCGATGTCGCAGTCTTCCGGGGAAATGTTCACATCGCCCATCACCACCAGCGGCTGGTCATTGCTGAACTGGGTTTCGAGCAGCGTCTGCAAGTCGTTGTAGAAGCGCTCCTTGGCCGGGAACTTGGTCGGGTGGTCGCGGCTTTCACCCTGTGGGAAATAGCCGTTCATGATCGTCACCGGTACGCCGTTGGCATCGGCGAACGTGCCCCAGATGAAGCGGCGCTGGGCGTCTTCTTCGTCGCTGGCAAAGCCTTTGTGCAACGCGAGCGGTGCCTGGCGTGACATAAGGGCGACGCCGTAATGACCTTTCTGGCCGTGGAAGCTCACGTGATAGCCCAGCGCCTCAAGCTCGGCGAGCGGGAACTGGACGTCATCGACCTTGGTTTCCTGCAAGCCGATGACGTCCGGCTGGTGCTTCTCGATCAGTGCCGCCAGTTGATGGGGGCGAGCGCGCAGGCCATTGATGTTGAACGAGACGATCTTCATGGTCGGCAGTCCTGGCAAAAGTGCGATGCTAGCTGACATGTACGAAGTCAGCCAGCATGGCAGTAGGGCAGATGCACTGCTAATGTCCTTTAGTGTGGGAACGATCAGCTTTGTAGCGGGTTCGTACTTATAAGAACGGGGCCATTTTAGCCCCGCTCAGGGGAGATAGACCGTCATGCCTGAAACCTCAACTGCCATTGCTGATGTCCACCGGCTCGACAGTGGCTATTCGCACGAAGCTCGCTCCTTGCTGTACCACGCCTATCGACACGAGCCAGTCTTCAAGTACCTGTTCGAGGCTGAACGCCCTGGCTATGAACACCGGGTGCGAGCCACGATACGGGAACTGGTCGAACAGCATTTTGTACAGGAATTGCCGGCGATCGGTCTGCTGATCAATGACCGGTTGATCGGCATTGCGCTGATCGCGCCGCCGCAACGTCGTCTGGGCATCACCGAAAGTTGGGCCTGGCGCCTGCGGATGGTGCTGAGCGCCGGGTTGCGTTGCACCCGGCGTTATCTGGAGTATCACGCGGCGGTGGCGGCCTGCCTGCCATCGGACTCGGTGCATGTCTTGCCGTTGCTGGGGATTCATCCGGAGTTTCAAGGTCGGCACTTCGGCGAGCAGTTGCTTACAGCCGTGCATAACTGGTGCGCCGTCGACGAGCATTCCCAAGGTGTAGTACTCGACACTGGGAATCCGCGTTATCTGGAGTTCTATAAGCGGCAGGGTTATGAAGAGATTGGCGAGGTCGCTGTAGGGCCTGTTCTCGAACACGTGTTTTTCCACGCCAATCCGCAGGTGTTGCACAGCGCAACGGGTTGAGATCGAATTATTGTTCAGATTGTTCGCTCTATCACGCCCCCACGCTCGTGATAGCATCCGCGCCTATGAAGTTTCCAGGAAGATTTACCAGCGGTTTGCTCATGCTGTTCAGCAGTGTAGCGGCCCTGGCGCAAAGTGAATTGGACGTCAGGATCAAACCGTCCAACGATGAACTGAAGGCCAATATAGAGGGCTATATCGGCGGCCTCGGCGATCGCGATGAGGAAGCCTTGTTGCGCTTTCGTCGTGGCGCCGAAGAGCAGGCCCGCAAGGCCGCCCAGGCCTTGGGTTACTACCAGCCCCATATAGAAAGCGAAGTCAAAAACGGCAAGTCGCCAACGTTGGTGTTGAACATCGACCCCGGCGAACCGGTGCATTTGCGCAACGTGACCATTCGTGTCGACGGCCCGGCCGCGAGCCTCAAATCCTTTCGTGTGCCCAAGAGCGACCTGCTCAAATCCGGTGCTGTGCTTAATCACGGCCATTACGAAGACGCCAAGCGGCTGATCCAGAATCAGGCTTCGCGCTTCGGCTTTTTCAGTGGGCGCTTTACCAGCCAGAAACTGTTGGTCGATCCTCGGGCCGGTGTCGCCGACATCGAGCTGATTTACGACAGTGGCCCGCGTTATGCCTTGGGCAAGGTCAGTTTTACCGGCGATACGCCGTTCGACGAAGACCTGCTGCAACGCATGGTGCCGTTCAAGAGCGGCGCACCGTATGACTCCGAACTGATCGCCGAACTCAATCAGGCGTTGCAATCGAGCGGCTACTTCGACGCGGTGCGGGTGGATGCGGCACCGACTGCTGCGGCCAATGATGTGATTCCGGTGGCGGTCAAACTCGACACGCGCAAACCGCGCACCATGGGCCTGGGGCTGGGCTTTTCGACGGACGTCGGGCCACGGGCCAAGGCCAACTGGACCCGGCACTGGGTCAACGCCGAAGGCCACAGTTATGGCTGGGAAGCGGAAGTCTCGGCGCCACGGCAGAACGTCGGCCTCTGGTACGACGTGCCACTGGATCCGCCGCTCACCGACAAGCTGCGCTTTGCCGGTGGTTATCAAAATGAAGAACTGGCCAACACTGACAGTCTGAGCAAATTGCTGACCGTAGGCCCTGAATGGCACAGCAAATTGCCCAGCGGCTGGCAGCGGGTGATCTCATTGAAATGGCAGCGCGAGGAATATCGCCTGGGCGACGATTCGGGCCTGAGTACCTTGTTGATGCCCGGCATCAGTTATTCCTATCTGCGCAGTGACAACCGCATCGACCCGCACAACGGTTACCGCTTGCAGTTCGAGAGCAAGGTGGCCAAGCAAGGGGTGGGTTCGGACAATAACGTGGTGTATGGCACTGCATTGGTCAAAGGCATCACCACGGTGTGGGACAACCATCGGTTCCTCGCTCGTGCACAGTTAGGTGGCAGTGCCACCAATGGTTATCGAACCATACCGCCGTCATTGCGCTTCTTTGCCGGTGGCGATCAGAGCGTGCGCGGTTACGACTATCAGAGCCTGTCGCCGGAAAACTCCGCTGGCGAGCGCGTGGGTGGGCGTTACATGGTGGCTGGCAGCGTCGAGTATCAATATTCCATCGCCGAAAAATGGCGTATCGCAACCTTTGTCGATCAGGGCAACTCGTTTAACACGCTGGACCTGCCGAGCCTCAAGACCGGGGTCGGCGTCGGCGTGCGCTGGGTTTCGCCGGTCGGGCCGATCCGCCTCGACCTGGCCCATGCGCTGGATGATCCCGGTGGTATTCGTTTGCACTTTTCCATGGGGCCTGAGCTGTGAAGCGTGGTTTGAAAATAGCGCTGCTGGCGATGCTCTCGCTGGTGGCGTTGCTGTTGCTGAGCATCGGTGCCTTGCTCGGTACACAAGCAGGCAGCCGTTGGACGCTGGGCCAAGTGCCGGGTTTGAGCGTGGAGAATTTCCAGGGTCGCCTGGGCGGCCAATGGAGTGCCGATCATTTGCTCTGGCAGCAAACGGGCAGTCGGGTCGAGCTGAACAAGCCATTGTTCGCCTGGTCGCCACTGTGCCTGCTGCGCATGACCCTGTGCATCGAGCAATTGAAGGCTGAGCAAGTCATTCTGCAATTTGCCCCGAGCAGCGAAGCCAGCAGCGGGCCGATCAGCCTGCCCGAGTTGAAATTGCCGGTGGCGATCCAGTTGGGCGAGGTGCAGATCGGCAGCCTGTTGCTCAACGGCAGCGAGCAGCTCAAAGACCTGCAACTGGCCGCGCACTGGACGGCCAAGGGCTTGCAGATCGACTCCGTACATCTGCAACGCGACGACCTCAGCCTGGATTTGTCCGGGCTGCTGCAACCAACCGGCAACTGGCCGCTCAGCGTCGAAGGCAAGCTGACCTTGCCGGCACCGGGTAAAGCACCGTGGACGCTGGCGCTGAAAGTCGACGGCGATTTGTTGAAAACCCTGAACCTGCGCGCCGACAGCAGCGGTTACCTGCAAGGTCAACTGACGGGTGAGTTGCAACCACTGGTGGAAAACCTGCCGGCCAAGGTGCGGATTACCGCCGATGGCTTCAAGGCCAGCGCGGATTTGCCGGACACCTTGCAGCTCAATCAGCTGGAACTGACCGGCAACGGTGACCTGAAAAGCGGTTATCAGTTGCTCGGCAAAGCGACATTGCCAGCGGAGCAGGGCCCGGTCGCGTTGCTGCTGCAAGGCAAGGTCGACGCCAAGGGCGCGCAGATCGCCGGGCTCGATCTGAGCGCCAATGACACGCAAAACCTCAAGCTGAGCGGCCAGCTCGATTGGTCCGAGGGGCTGAGTGCCGAGGCGAAAATCGATTGGCTGGACTTCCCGTGGCATCGGTTGTACCCGCTGATCGCCGAACCCCAGGTGGCGCTGCGCAGCTTCAATGGTCAAGTGTCCTACCGCGACGGCAACTACCTGGGCAACTTCAAGGCGGCGCTGGATGGTCCGGCCGGAGCGTTCAGCCTGAGCAGTCCGTTCAGCGGCGACCTGACGAAAATCTTCCTGCCGGAATTCAAACTGGTGGCCGGGCAGGGCAAGGCCGAAGGGCATTTGAACCTGCAGTTCGCCGATGGCATTGCCTGGGATACTGCGCTGGATTTGTCGGCGATCAACCCGGCGTACTGGCTGGCGGAGCTGCCGGGGACCCTCGCCGGTCCGTTGCGCAGCAAGGGTGAAATGAAAAACGAACAACTGAGCCTCAACGCCGATCTCGACCTCAAGGGCAAGCTGCGCGGTCAGCCGGCCGTCTTGCAAGCCAAGGCCGATGGCGCGGGTGAGCGCTGGAACCTCAGCGCGCTGCACATTCGTCTGGGCGATAACCGCATCGATGGCAGCGGCAGTCTGCAACAGAAACTCGCCGGCCAGATCGACATCAAGGCACCACGTCTCGGCCAGCTCTGGCCGCAGTTGCGCGGTCAGCTCAACGGTCGGGTCGACGTCGCCGGCAACCTCAAGGCACCGCAAGGCAAACTCAGCCTGCAAGGCGTGCAGTTGGCGTTCGACGACAATCGCCTGCAAAGCCTGAACCTCGACGCCAGTCTTGACAGCGCGCAACGGGCGAAGATCGACCTCAAGGGCAGCGGCATTCAGGCCGGCGACACTCAACTGGGCACGCTGACCGCCAGCGGCCAGGGCGATATCAAAAGCCAGAAGCTGCAACTGGACCTGCTGGGCCCGCAACTGAAACTGGCGCTGGGCCTCGACGGCAATCTGGATAAAGGCAATTGGCGCGGCCGTTTGGCCAGTGGCGACATACAGGCTGGCGGCCAGGACTGGAAGCTGCAAAATCCGGCAAAAATCGAACGCCTGGCCGACGGCAAGCTGACCTTCGGCGCGCATTGCTGGATGTCCGGGCAGGCCAGCCTGTGCGGCGAAGACCAGCGGCTGATGCCCGAACCGAAGCTGCGTTACCACCTCAAGCAGTTTCCAATCGACAGCCTCGCGCAATGGCTGCCGAAAGATTTTGCCTGGCACGGCAAGCTCAATGCCGATGTGCAACTCGACCTGCCGGCCAGCGGCCCGAAAGGCCAGATCATGGTCGATGCCAGCGGCGGTACGCTGCGCATGAAGGAAAAGGATCAGTGGCTGGATTTCCCTTACCAGACGCTGAAACTGACCAGCACCCTGACCCCGAAACGCATCGACACGCAGCTCGACTTTGTCGGTGGCAAGTTGGGCGAGCTGATGGTGCAGGCGCAGATCAATCCATTACCCAAGAGCAAACCGCTGAGCGGCTCATTCCGTTTGAGCGGTCTGGACCTGTCGGTGGCGCGACCGTTTGTGCCGATGGTCGAGAAACTGACCGGGCGCTTGAATGGCAGCGGCAGTTTGTCGGGCGGGCTGCTGGCGCCGCAGGTCAATGGCAACCTGACCCTCAGTGACGGTGAGATCTCTGGCCCACAGCTGCCGACGCGATTCGAAGCGTTGCAGCTTCAGGCGCAGATTGCCGGTGAGAGCGTGCAACTCAACGGCGGCTGGAAAAGTGGCAAGGCCGGGCAGGGCAGCTTGAACGGGCATGTTGCCTGGGGTCAGGCGTTGGTGGTGGATCTGAGCCTCAAAGGCACACAACTGCCGGTCACGGTCGAGCCGTACGCCGTGCTGGAAGTGGCGCCGGACCTGAAAATCTCGATCAACAACGACAAACTGGCGATTGTCGGCAAGGTGCAGGTGCCCAAGGGCGAAATCACCGTGCGTGAGTTGCCGCCATCAACGGTCAAGGTCTCCGATGACACGGTGATCGTCGGTCACCAGACCGAAGCGGGCAAACCGCCGATGGCCATGGCAATGGACATCGATGTGGCGGTCGGTGAGGACAAGCTCAGCTTTACCGGGTTCGGCCTGACGGCGAACCTGCAAGGTCATGTGCACATCGGTGACAACATGGACACCCGCGGCGAGCTCTGGCTCAACGATGGCCGTTATCGTGCGTACGGCCAGCGCCTGACGGTACGGCGAGCGCGGCTGCTGTTCGCCGGGCCCATCGATCAGCCGTATCTGGACATCGAAGCGGTGCGCCAGACCGACGACGTGATCGCCGGTATTCGCCTGAGCGGCAGCGCCGAGCAGCCGACCACGCAGATCTTCTCGGAACCGGCGATGAGCCAGGAACAGGCATTGTCCTATCTGGTGCTTGGGCGTCCGCTGACCAGCAATGGCGAAGACAACAACATGCTGGCTCAAGCTGCGTTGGGACTGGGCTTGATGGGCAGTTCCGATCTGACCGGCAGTCTGGCCAAGGATCTGGGCATTCAGGACTTCCAGCTCGACACCCAGGGCAGCGGCACCACCACCAGCGTGGTGGCCAGCGGCAACCTCTCCGAGAAACTCAGTTTGCGTTACGGCGTCGGCGTATTCGAACCGGCCAACACCATCGCCTTGCGCTACAAACTGAGCAAAATGGTCTACCTGGAAGCCGCCAGTGGCATCGCCAGTTCGCTGGATATCTTCTACAAACGGGATTTCTAAGCCCGTCCCCGATTGGGGCCGCTCCCTGTGGCGAGGGGGCTTGCCCCAAATCTGCAATCACATTCGTTCAGGCACACGTCGATTTTGATATCGACGGCTGCTGCGCACCCGAACGGGGCGGTGCGGCGTTTCGACAACCCCCCTCGCCACAATGATTGCGATCTTATTCCCGCCATTTATCAGCTAATTACAAAGCCTCCTAACTATTGCGTTGACATTCGCTGCCTAAGCAGTAATATCTGGACATACTTTCCCTGCCTAGGCAGCTAATGGGTGGTCAGATGAAACATTTCACGCCAGACGAATTCCAGAATTGCCACCTCGGTCTCTTGCTCGGGCGCGCCGCGCTGCTCAAGGACCGAATCATCGATACGCACATGGAACCCCATGGCATCACCGCCGCGCAGTTCAAGGTGCTGATCATCATGGCCCAGTTTGGCGTCGATACCCCGGCTGAGCTGTGCCGGCACCTGTCACTGGACAGCGGTTCGATGACCCGCATGCTCGATCGTCTGGAACAGAAGGGATTTCTCTCCCGCCAACGCTGCGAAGGCGACCGCCGTCAGGTACGGCTGGTACTGACCGGGGAAGGCCAGAAGCTGGCCGACCGTCTGCCGCATATCGGTGCCGAGGCGATGAACGAACTGGCAGGCGCCATCACTCCAGAAGAGTTGAAAACCCTGGAGCAGATCCTGAAGAAAATTTTGCTGGCGGCCGGTGATCCGATCACCGTGCTGCGGGTAGGTGACAAATGAGCAGTAAAACCTTGCGTACTCGCGTCAGCCTGGTGCTGTTGGCCATGAGCCTGGCCGGGTGTGCCAGCTACAGCGGCCTGAACACCCAAGGCGTGAGCCTCGATGCGAAAACCCTCAAGGCCGGGCAGTCCCTTAACGGTGTCAGCCTGTCGCCGGCGGCCTGGCCAAAAAGCGACTGGTGGAGAAGCCTTGGCGACCCGCAGCTCGACAGTCTGATTCGCGAAGCCCTGCACGACAGCCCGGACATGCAGATCGCCGACGCCCGTGCCCACCAGGCCAGCGCCGCCGCTTATGCCGCCGATGCCGCGCGGATGCCGACCCTCGACGCCAGCGCCAGTGTCAGCCGCTCGCGCCTGGCGCGTGACAAGGACCCGACCGGAGCGGGCGGCAACTACGCCACGGTGCGCAGCATCGGTGCCAGCTTCAATTACACCTTCGACCTCTGGGGCGGTCAGCGTGCCAACTGGGAAGCGGCGCTGGGCCAGGCCCGCGCGGCTGAAGTCGATCAGCAAGCCGCGCAACTGACCTTGTCGGCCGACGTCGCCCGCGCCTACAGCAACCTCGGGCAGGCCCATATCGTTTATGACCTGGCTAACGACGACCTCAAGCGCACCCGGCAAATGCTCGATCTGAGCAAGCGCCGGCTGAGCTCCGGTATCGACAGCCAATACCAGTATCAGCAAACCGAAAGCCTGGAGGCCAGTTCCGAAGCGACGTTGATCGACGCTGAAAAGACCCTGCAGAGCGCGAAAATCGCCCTGGCCGTGCTGCTCGGCAAAGGCCCGGATCGTGGTAACGAGATTGCCCGACCGAAAGTCCTTCAGGCCAGCGCCGTGGCATTGCCATCGACGTTGCCGGCTGAATTACTCGGTCGTCGCCCTGACCTGATCGCCGCGCGCTGGCGGGTCGAGGCGGCGAGCAAAAGCATCGACGCCGGCAAGACAAAGTTCTACCCGAACCTCAACCTGAGCGCCGCCGCCGGTACCGAATCGTTGTTGGGTGACGCCCTGTTCGGCTCGGCGAGTCGCTTCTTCAACATTATGCCCACCGTGTCGTTGCCGATCTTCGATGGCGGCCGCTTGCGCGCCAACCTCGATGCACGCGACGCCGACTACGACCTCGCCGTTGCGCAGTACAACAAGACGCTGGTGAAAGCCTTGGGGGATGTCAGCGACACGATTTCCCAGTTGCGTGACATCGGTCGGCAGATTGGTGCGCAGCAACACGCCACCGACATTGCCCAGGATTCTTACAACACGGTGGTCCAGCGTTACGGATCCGGCATCGGTAACTACCTGGACGTGCTCAGCATCGAGCAGCAATTGCTCCAGGCCCAACGTCAGTTGGCGAACCTGAATGCCGAGCAGATCGATCTGTCGATTCAACTGATGCAGGCACTGGGCGGCGGCTTTCAAGCCGACACCCTGGCCACGGCCACCCCATCCGCAGCGCCTGCCACGCTGAATCAATAATTCAAGGTACTTGTCATGGCCACTATCGAAAACAACCCAACGCCTGAAAGCGCCCAAGACGCGGGCAATCCAGGCAAACGCAAATTCATGCTGCTGGTGCTGACGGTCCTGGTGATTGTTGGCTGCCTGGGTGTCTGGGGCTGGCACGAACTCTACGGACGCTGGAGCGAAAGCACCGACGACGCCTACGTCAACGGCAACGTGGTGGAAATCACGCCGTTGGTCACCGGTACGGTTGTCAGCATCGGTGCGGACGATGGCGATCTGGTCCACGAAGGTCAGGTGCTGGTCAACTTCGACCCGAACGACGCGCAAGTCGGCCTGCAAAGTGCACAAGCCAATCTGGCCCGCACCGTGCGCCAGGTACGCGGCCTGTACAGCAATGTTGATGGTATGAAAGCCCAGGTCAACGCCCAGAAAGCCGAAGTGCAGAAGGCTCAGGACAACTTCAATCGCCGGAAGAATCTGGCGGCGGGCGGGGCGATCTCCCAGGAAGAACTGTCCCACGCACGGGACGACCTGACCTCGGCGCAAAACGCCCTGGCCAATGCCCAGCAGCAACTTGCCACCACCAGCGCGCTGGTCGACGACACCGTGGTTTCGTCCCACCCGGACGTCCAGGCCGCCGCTGCGCAAGTGCGCCAGGCTTACCTGACCAACGCCCGCAGCACGCTGATCGCGCCGGTCACCGGTTATGTGGCCAAGCGCACCGTCCAGCTGGGCCAACGGGTCCAGCCGGGGACTGCGCTGATGGCGGTGATCCCGCTGGATCAACTGTGGATCGACGCCAACTTCAAGGAAACCCAGCTGCGTGACATGCGCATCGGTCAGCCGGTAGACATCGAAGCCGACCTCTATGGCAGCGAAGTGAAATACAACGGCACCATCGACAGCCTGGGCGCCGGGACCGGCAGCGCGTTTGCCTTGCTGCCGGCGCAAAACGCGACCGGTAACTGGATCAAGATCGTTCAGCGGGTGCCGGTGCGGATTCACATCAACGCCGAGCAACTGGCCCAGCACCCGTTGCGGGTCGGTCTGTCGACAATGGTCAACGTTAACCTGCGCGACCAGAGCGGTCCGGTGCTGGCGCAGCAATCGCCACAAAAAGCTTCGTTCAGCACCAACGTCTACGACCGTCAGTTGGCCGAGGCCGACGCAATGATTAGCCGCTTGATCCACGACAACAGCTCACTGGCGGCCAAAACCGCTCAACGCTGATTCGCCAATCCCTCAGCTGCGGCCGTAACGGTCGCAGCGACTGCCTCGTTTCAAAGGATTCGCGATGAGTACTAACGCGTCTTTCAAACCGCCCAGCCTGGTGCTCAGCACCATTGGCCTGTCGCTGGCGACCTTCATGCAGGTGCTCGACACCACCATCGCCAACGTGGCCTTGCCGACTATTTCCGGCAACCTGGGCGTGAGTTCGGAGCAGGGCACCTGGGTCATCACCTCGTTCGCCGTGAGCAACGCCATCGCGCTGCCGCTGACCGGTTGGTTGAGTCGGCGTTTTGGCGAAGTGAAGCTGTTTCTGTGGGCGACCATTCTCTTCGTGCTGGCGTCGTTCCTCTGCGGTATCTCGACCTCGATGCCCGAACTGGTCGGCTTCCGCGTGGTGCAAGGGTTGGTGGCGGGGCCGTTGTATCCGATGACCCAGACGCTGCTGATTGCGGTTTATCCGCCGGCGAAACGGGGGATGGCCCTGGCGTTATTGGCGATGGTCACGGTGGTCGCACCGATTGCCGGTCCCATACTCGGTGGCTGGATTACCGACAGTTATAGTTGGCCGTGGATTTTCTTCATCAACGTGCCGATTGGCGTGTTCGCGGTGATGGTGGTCAAGCAGCAGCTCAAGGAGCGTCCGGTGGTCATCAGTCGTCAGCCGATGGATTACATCGGTCTGTTGACCCTGATCATTGGTGTCGGCGCGTTGCAGATCATCCTCGACAAAGGCAATGACCTGGACTGGTTCGAGTCGAACTTCATCATTATCGGTGCGGCTATTTCGGTGATTGCGCTGGCGGTGTTCGTGATCTGGGAGATGACCGACAAGCACCCGGTGGTGAATCTGCGGCTGTTTGCCTATCGCAACTTCCGCATCGGCACCATCGTGTTGGTCTTCGGTTACGCCGGGTTCTTTGGTATCAACCTGATTCTGCCGCAGTGGCTGCAAACCCAGATGGGCTACACCGCGACCTGGGCCGGATTGGCAGTGGCGCCGATCGGTATTCTGCCGGTGCTGATGTCGCCCTTTGTCGGCAAGTACGCGCACCGGTTCGACCTGCGGCTGCTGGCCGGGCTGGCGTTCCTGGCAATTGGCCTGAGCTGCTTCATGCGCGCCGGCTTCACCAATGAGGTGGACTTCCAGCACGTGGCACTGGTGCAGTTGTTCATGGGGATTGGCGTAGCGCTGTTCTTCATGCCGACCCTGAGCATTCTGATGTCGGACCTGCCACCGCATCAGATCGCCGACGGCGCGGGGCTGGCAACATTCCTGCGGACCCTGGGCGGCAGTTTTGCGGCATCGCTGACCACCTGGATCTGGATCCGTCGCGCTGATCAGCATCACGCTTACCTGAGTGAAAGCCTCAGCACGTTTGATCCGGCAACCCGGGACACGCTGAATACGCTGGGCGGGGCGGGCAATCCGGCGTATGCGCAGCTTGACCACCTGCTGACCAGCCAGGCGTACATGCTCTCCACCGTGGATTACTTCACGCTGCTGGGCTGGGGCTTTATGGGATTGATTCTGCTGGTGTGGCTGGCCAAGCCGCCGTTTGCGGCGAAGGCGGGGCCGGAGGCGAGCGGACATTGATAAGGGGGATGAGGGGACGTAGCAGCTGCCTCGCAAGCTCGACAGCTGCTACGGGCTGAGTTGTGGTGTTTACGGGCCGCTCAGCTACCTGGCAACGCCAGCTGCGGGTTCACAAAATCAAACGCCGCCAGCTGAAACCCTTGCTCATCCACCTGCAACGCCCACCCCTGGCGATCCCAATCCCCCAGCACAATGCGCTTGGCGGCTTGCTCGCCAATCTGCAATTTGTGGATGGCGGGGCGGTGGGTGTGGCCGTGGACCAGGGTTTTCACGCCGTATTGCTGCATGATCCGCGGGATTTCCTCGGGGGTCACATCGACGATGTCGTTGGCTTTCATCCGGGTTTGCGCGCGGCTTTCGCTGCGTAGCTTACGCGCCAGTTTGCGGCGGGTGCGCAGCGGCAGATGGCGCAGGATGAACAAGCTGATGGGGTTGCGCAGGTAACGGCGCAGTTTCATGTAGCTTTCGTCGCGGGTACACAGACTGTCGCCGTGCATCAACAGCACCGGCTCACCTGCAAGTTGCACGACACTCGGATCCTTGAGCAGGGTGCAGCCGGCTGCTTTGCAGAAGGCCTTGCCGAGCAGAAAATCACGATTGCCGTGCATCAGAAAGATTGCCGTGCCGCTGTCGCTAAGTTCGCGCAGGGCCTGGCAGATGGAGCGTTGGAAGGGGCTCATGGCGTCGTCGCCAATCCACACCTCGAAAAAGTCGCCAAGAATGTACAGCGCTTGCGCCGAACGGGCGCGGGTGGCGAGCAAATCCAGAAACGCCCGGGTAATGTCCGGGCGCTCCTCTTCCAGATGTAAATCTGAAATCAGCAATATCACTCAATGATCTCGGCTTTCTCGATGATCACGTCGTCTGCTGGTACGTCCTGGTGACCGGACTTCATGGTGGTCGAAACACCTTTGATCTTGTCGACAACGTCAGTGCCTGCAACCACTTTACCGAATACCGCGTAGCCCCAGCCCTGTGCGGTTTTGCCGCTGTGGTTGAGGAAGCTGTTGTCAGCGACGTTGATGAAGAACTGTGCGGAAGCCGAATGCGGCTCCATGGTGCGGGCCATGGCGACGGTGTACTTGTCGTTGGAAAGACCGTTGTCAGCTTCGTTCTGGATGCTTGGACGCTTGTCTTTCTTTTCCTTCATGCCTGGCTCGAAACCGCCGCCCTGGATCATGAAGTTGCCGATGACACGGTGGAATACAGTGTTCTCGTAGTGGCCGGCTTTAACGTATTCAATGAAGTTGGCCACGGTGATCGGGGCTTTCTCGGCGTTCAGTTCCAGGACGATGTCGCCGTGGTTGGTGGTCAGTTTGACTTGAGTCATGATCGATACTCTTTTAAGGAGAAACGTTTTCAAGGAATTCGTGGCTTTCGGGGCGCTGCGAGACGCGTGCGAGCCCCTGCCTGTTTGGCAAAAAATCGCCAAGGTGCGCAGTTTAGCGTGATGGTCGCGAATTTCGAGGCTGTTTTTCATATCCAGTGGATTAAAAGCAGCAGTTTTAGGGCCTGCTCTGTCAGGCGCTTGACCGCATCGGCTATGATAGCGGCTTTGTTTTGTCAGGCCCTTTATTCTGGCCACGCACTTGTACGTTCAAGGATCCTATGAGCAAGCCGACTGTCGACCCCACCTCGAATTCCAAGACTGGCCCTGCCGTGCCGGTCAATTTCCTGCGCCCGATCATCCAGGCGGATCTGGACTCGGGTAAGCACACGCAGATCGTCACCCGTTTCCCGCCTGAGCCCAACGGCTACCTGCACATCGGTCACGCCAAGTCGATCTGTGTGAACTTTGGCCTGGCCCAGGAGTTCGGTGGCGTGACGCACCTGCGTTTCGACGACACCAACCCGGCCAAGGAAGACCAGGAATACATCGACGCCATCGAAAGCGACGTCAAGTGGCTGGGCTTTGAGTGGTCCGGTGAAGTGCGCTATGCCTCGCAATATTTTGACCAGTTGCACGCGTGGGCGGTCGAGCTGATCAAGGCGGGCAAGGCCTACGTCGACGACCTGACCCCTGAACAAGCCAAGGAATACCGTGGCAGCCTGACCGAGCCGGGCAAGAACAGCCCGTTCCGCGACCGCTCGGTTGAGGAAAACCTCGACCTGTTCGCCCGCATGAAGGC
The DNA here is from genome assembly GCF_039908645.1 of Pseudomonas helvetica. Classification (NCBI taxonomy): domain Bacteria; kingdom Pseudomonadati; phylum Pseudomonadota; class Gammaproteobacteria; order Pseudomonadales; family Pseudomonadaceae; genus Pseudomonas; species Pseudomonas helvetica. The sequence continues at coordinate 3,739,479 of NZ_CP150917.1, read as the reverse complement.
CGGCGAGTTCAAGGACGGCGCACGCGTGCTGCGGGCCAAGATCGACATGGCCTCGCCGAACATGAACCTGCGCGACCCGATCATGTACCGCATCCGTCATGCCCATCACCACCAGACCGGTGACAAGTGGTGCATTTACCCGAACTATGACTTCACCCACGGTCAGTCGGACGCCATCGAAGGCATCACCCATTCGATCTGCACCCTGGAGTTCGAAAGCCATCGTCCGCTGTACGACTGGTTCCTCGACAACCTGCCAGTACCGGCGCACCCGCGTCAGTACGAGTTCAGCCGTCTGAACCTGAACTACACCATCACCAGCAAGCGCAAGCTCAAGCAGCTGGTCGATGAAAAGCACGTCAATGGCTGGGACGATCCGCGCATGTCCACGCTGTCGGGTTTCCGTCGTCGTGGCTACACGCCGAAATCGATCCGCAACTTCTGCGAAATGATCGGCACCAACCGTTCCGACGGCGTGGTTGACTTCGGCATGCTCGAATTCAGCATCCGTGACGACCTTGACCACAGCGCCCCGCGCGCCATGTGCGTACTGCGTCCGCTGAAAGTCGTGATCACCAACTACCCGGAAGGTCAGGTCGAAAACCTCGAACTGGCGTGCCACCCGAAAGAAGACATGGGCGTGCGTGTTCTGCCATTCGCCCGTGAGATCTACATCGACCGTGAAGACTTCATGGAAGAGCCGCCGAAGGGCTACAAGCGCCTGGAGCCTGCCGGTGAAGTGCGCCTGCGCGGCAGCTACGTGATCCGTGCCGACGAAGCGATCAAGGATGCCGATGGCAACATCGTCGAACTGCGTTGCTCGTATGACCCTGAAACCCTGGGCAAGAACCCTGAAGGCCGGAAGGTCAAAGGCGTGATTCACTGGGTGCCGGCCGCGGCCAGCGTCGAGTGCGAAGTGCGTCTGTACGATCGCCTGTTCCGTTCTCCGAACCCGGAGAAGGCCGAAGACAGCGCCAGTTTCCTGGACAACATCAACCCTGACTCACTGCAAGTCCTCACCGGTTGTCGTGCTGAACCCTCGTTGGGCAATGCACAGCCGGAAGACCGTTTCCAGTTCGAGCGCGAAGGTTACTTCGTCGCGGATATCAAGGACTCGAAACCGGGCGCTCCGGTATTCAACCGTACCGTGACCCTGCGTGATTCGTGGGGCCAGTGATCAAGTCTTAAGGAACAATCGTGCTTACGATCTACAACACGCTCACCAAGAGCAAAGAAGTCTTCAAGCCGCTGGATGGCAACAAGGTGCGCATGTACGTCTGCGGGATGACCGTGTACGACTACTGCCACCTGGGCCACGGCCGCAGCATGGTCGCGTTCGACCTGGTGACCCGCTGGTTGCGGTTCAGCGGTTACGACCTGACCTATGTGCGCAACATCACCGACATCGACGACAAGATCATCAACCGCGCCCGTGAAAACGGCGAGTCGTTCGAAGCGTTGACCGAGCGCATGATCGCGGCAATGCACGAAGACGAGTCGCGCTTGAACATCCTCAAGCCGGACATGGAGCCGCGCGCCACCGGCCACATTGCCGGCATGCACGCGATGATCCAGACCCTGATCGACAAGGGCTACGCCTACGCGCCGGGTAACGGCGACGTGTACTACCGCGTCGCCAAGTTCATGGGCTACGGCAAGCTGTCGCGCAAGAAAATCGAAGACCTGCGCATCGGCGCCCGCATCGAAGTCGACGAGTCGAAACAGGACCCGCTGGACTTCGTCTTGTGGAAAGCCGCCAAACCGGGTGAGCCGAGCTGGGAATCGCCATGGGGCGCCGGGCGTCCGGGCTGGCACATCGAATGCTCGGTGATGTCGACCTGCTGCCTTGGCGAGACTTTCGATATTCATGGCGGCGGCAGCGACCTTGAGTTCCCGCACCACGAAAACGAAATCGCCCAGAGCGAAGCGGCCACCGGCAAGACCTACGCCAACGCGTGGATGCATTGCGGGATGATTCGCATCAATGGCGAGAAGATGTCCAAGTCCTTGAACAACTTCTTCACCATTCGCGACGTGCTCGACAAGTACCACCCGGAAGTCGTGCGCTACCTGCTGGTATCGAGTCACTACCGCAGCGCGATCAACTACTCGGAAGACAACCTCAAGGACGCCAAAGGCGCTCTGGAGCGTTTCTACCACGCGCTGAAAGGCTTGCCGACGGTTCCGGCCGCCGGTGGCGAAGCCTTTGTCGAACGTTTCACCCAGGTGATGAACGACGACTTCGGCACGCCGGAAGCCTGCGCGGTGCTGTTCGAGATGGTGCGCGAGATCAACCGTCTGCGTGAGAGCGATCTGAATGCAGCGGCAGGTCTGGCGGCACGCCTGAAAGAACTGGCCAGTGTGCTTGGCGTGTTGCAGCTTGAAGCCGATGACTTCCTGCAAGCCGGCGCTGAAGGCCGGGTTGATGCAGCAGAAGTCGAGGCGCTGATTCAGGCGCGCCTGACCGCCCGTGCCAACAAGGACTGGGCCGAGTCGGACCGCATCCGCGACCAGCTCACCGCCATGGGTGTGGTGCTGGAAGACGGCAAGGGCGGCACGACCTGGCGCCTGGCTGACTGAAGCCTGCTTGAGCTAAAAACAAAACCCGCCTAGTGCGGGTTTTTGTTTGATGGACGTAATCTTTGTTGAGATAGAACCAGTTAAACCAAAATAGCGAGTGATGTGTATTTGGCGACTAAAGGGTCGGCGGTGAGTAGCTTCATTGGTTCTGTGATTGCAGTTGCAACAATAAGGCGATCGAACGGATCGCGATGGTGATGTTCGAGGTCTTTCACTGCAATGGCGTGTTCTGAAGTGACAGGCAACTCTATGAAACCGCTTTCGAGGCAGTATTCTCGAACCTCTTCCAAATCAACGCTTAGCTTTCCCAGCCCAACCTTGATCGCCATCTCCCAGAAAGTAGCTGCGCTGATGTAAATCTCAGCGGCGCTCTCAATGAGTTTTCTGGCTCTGCCGGATAGTTTTGGATCATCACTGAGAGTCCAAAGCAGAATATGTGTATCGAGTAAGACCCTCATCCAGGAGTCCCTTCAAATGCGTCCAACATCTCATCCGGTAGCGGCGCATCAAAGTCTTCAGGCAGGGTCAGTTTGCCTTTCATCGCTCCGATGCGCCGTCCGGAGGGTTTTCCCACGGGAACAAGGCGGGCAAGGGCTCGGCCATGTTTAGCGATCGTGATGATCTGTCCGGAAGCAGCGTCATCGACCAGTTTGGACAAATTGTTTTTTGCTTCACCTAACGGAACGATGATCATGATGCCCCTCCAATATTCTGGACAAATATAGCCAGAATTTTTGGGGTAGGCAAAGGTGAGCGGACAATAGGTCGCGTTGTCATGTGTCGAGTTAGCGGTGAAAGGTCGAGAGGTTTTTGAGGGTGCTGGCGATTCGGGAGTACCCCTTACCAGAATGTTGCGTTGTTGCTCAGTCGCCAGGCATTTAAAACCTTCGACCACGTCTGAAAAAATATCCTGTTTCATTGAATGCTCCTGATAGCCCGTCACTCACCTTAGCGCTTGGTTGCATCAGCCGGATGTCAGCTGCCACCGGTCTCTTTGCAGGCATATTCCGAGAAAGGGGAGAGCAGTCCCCCAGACGCAAAAACGGCACCCGAAGGTGCCGTTTGTGTTTTCTGCTGCGTATCGCTTAAGCGATCAACCCGCCAGGCCAGTCTGCTGAACCAGTGCCAGCAACGGCTGTGGGTACAGGCCGAGGAAGAACGCCAGCACTGCGATGGCCAGCAGCATCACGCCGCCTGCCTTTTGTTCCCAGTGCAGCTGGGCGTCGACGCGACGCAGGTTTGGCTCGATCAGGTACAGGGTGACCATCACGCGCAGGTAGTAGAAGACGCCGATGGCGCTGCCCAGTACCAGGGAGCCGACCAGCCACCATTGGTGAGATTCGACACCGGTGGCGATGATGTAGAACTTGCCGATGAAGCCTGCGGTCAGCGGGATGCCGGCCAGCGACAACATCATCACGGTCAGAACAGCGGTCAGGTACGGACGACGCCAGAACAGGCCGCGGTACTCGTACAGTGCGTCAGCGTCACGGCCTTTGTACGGCGAGGACATCAGGGTGATCACGCCGAAAGCACCGAGGCTGGTGATCACGTAGGTGACCAGGTAAACGCCGATGGCTTCCATCGCCAGACCCTTGCTCGCCACCAGGGCGATCAGCAGGTAACCGAAGTGCGCGATGGACGAGTAACCCAGCAGACGCTTGAGGTTGCTCTGGGTCAGTGCCAACAGGTTACCGAACAGGATCGAGGCAATCGCGATCACGGTCAGCACGGTGCTCAACACACCGCTGCTGGCCACTGGCGAGATCTGGAACAAACGCACCATGACCGCGAACACGGCAACTTTCGAGGCAGTGGCCAGGAACGCTGCTACCGGTGCCGGGGCACCTTCGTAGACGTCCGGCGTCCAGAGGTGGAACGGTACCAGCGACAGCTTGAACGCCAGGCCGATCAGCATCATGCCCAGGCCCATCTGCGCCAGCGGGCTTGGCAGTCCGGTGGCCGCAAGGGCGTGGCCGATGCCGCTGAAGCTCAGGGTGCCGGCTTCGGCGTAGAGCAGGGCCATACCGAACAACAGGAACGCCGAACCGGCTGCCGACAGCACCATGTACTTGATGCCGGCTTCCAGTGAGCGCTTGTTGAAGAAGGCATAGGCCACCAGACCGTAGACCGGTACCGAGAGCAGTTCCAGACCGACGAACAACCCGGCCAGGTGCTGCGCGCTGACCAGAACCAGGCCACCGGCGGCAGCCATCAGGATCAGCAGGTACAGTTCTTCACGGTTGCCCGGGTAACCCGTACCGCCTTCGCCGAGGTAGGCATGGGCGAGAGTGACGCAAGCGAGGGTGGCGACCAGGATCAGCGCCATGTACAGGCAGGCAAAGCTGTCGATCTGCAGCAAGGGCGTCACGGCCAGAGGCGCGACTTTCAAAGCTGGCAGGATCGACAGCAAGGCCAGGTTCAGACCCGCGACCGACAGCAGGAAGGTCTGCGAGTGGTTGCGGCGCCAGGCGATCGCCAGCATCACCACGATGATCGTGGCGCTGGTGATCAACAATGGCGCAAGCGCGATAAAGTGTTGAATCGTAAAGTCCATAGCGCTCTTACCGGGCCGAAGCGAGTTGAGTGAAGGCGGTACCGAACCATTGCTGCACGCCATGCATCGTCGCGGCAGAGGTATCGAGGAACGGTTGCGGGTAGACGCCGATGTAAATCAGCAGTGCCGCCAGTCCAACCACCATGATCATTTCGCGAGTATCCATGCCATGCAGCACGGCGTCCGATTTGGACGGACCGAAGTAGGCACGGTGAATCATGATCAGCGAGTAGACCGAACCGAACACCAGGCCGGCAGTCGCGATCACGGTGACCCACGGCGCGCTGGCAAAGGTGCCGATCAGGATCAGGAATTCACCGACGAAGTTACCGGTCACCGGCAAGCCCAGCGAAGCTGCAGCGAAGAACAGGCTGATGGCAGGCAGGTAGGCGATCTTCGACCACAGGCCGCCCATCTCACGCATGTCGCGAGTGTGGGTGCGCTCGTAGAGCTGGCCGCAGAGGATAAAGAGTGCCGCTGCCGACAGGCCGTGCGCGAGCATCTGGATCACTGCGCCTTGCAGGGCCAACTGGCTGCCGGAGTAGATGCCGATCAACACGAAGCCCATGTGCGAAACGCTGGAGTACGCAACCAGACGCTTGATGTCGGTCTGGGCGAACGCCAGGAACGCACCGTAGAAGATCCCGACCAGGCCCAGGGCCATGGCGAACGGCGCGAACTCGGCCGACGCATTCGGGAACAACGGCAGGGCGAAACGCAGCAGACCGTACGCAGCGGTCTTCAGCAGAATACCGGCCAGGTCAACGGAACCCGCAGTCGGTGCCTGTGCGTGAGCATCCGGCAGCCAGGAGTGGAACGGCACCACCGGCAGCTTCACCGCGAAGGCGATGAAGAAGCCAAGCATCAGAACGTACTCGGTGGTCAGCGACATCTTGGTTTTCAACAGGTCGGCGTAGTTGAAAGTAATCACGCCCGTGCTGTTGAAGTTGACCAGTACCAGACCCAGGATCGCCACCAGCATGATCAGGCCGCTGGCCTGAGTGAAGATGAAGAACTTGGTCGCCGCGTAGATCCGGGTTTTCTTGCCGTCCGAAGAACTGTGACCCCAGAGCGCGATGAGGAAATACATCGGCACCAGCATCATTTCCCAGAAGAAGAAGAACATGAACAGGTCGAGGGCCAGGAACACGCCGACGACACCGCCCAGGATCCACATCAGGTTCAGGTGGAAGAAGCCAACATGACGCTGGATCTCTTTCCACGAGCAGAGTACCGAGAGGACACCCAGCAGACCGGTCAGCATGATCATCAACAGCGACAGGCCGTCGAGGGCCAGGTGCACGTTGATGCCGAAGCGCTCGATCCAGACATGCTTGAACTCAAGCGCCCAGGTCTGATCGGCGCCAGGCGCCGGAGCAAATGAATAGTCACCGTGGGCCCACAGCCAGAGGCCGAGGGAGAGCAGCAGGGACATGGTGATCAGCGCAATCCAGCGGGGGAGGGTAGCGCCGAAGCGCTCACCCATCCAGCACAGCAGGCCGCCGATGAAGGGGATCAGGATTAGCCATGGCAAAATCATGACGGGCTCGTTTCCTTTCGCAAGTTCGCAAGGTTCATATCAGACCGCTACCAGCACGACAGCGCCGATAACCAGCACGGCACCAGCAGCCATCGAGGCGGCGTACCAACGCAGTTGACCTGTTTCGGTACGGCTCAGGGAGTTGTGACCCCCTTTGGCCATCCGCGGGATCAAACCGATGGTTTGGTCGAACGGGTCTTTGCGCAGCATGTGGCTGATCGCAAGGTACGGCTTGACGAACAGTTTGTCGTAGATCCAGTCGAAGCCCCAGGCCGCGAACCACCAGGCCGAGAGCAGACGGCCGATGCCGCTGTTGGCGATGGCGGTGACGAAGCGACGCTTGCCGAGGAACAGCAGCGCGGCCAGCAGGATACCGGACAGGGCGATAGCGCCCGAGGCCAGTTCCAGGCTGTGCTTGGCTTCGCCGCCGGCATGCCCAACGCTTTCTGGCAGTACGCCGTGCAGTGGCGGAACGATCATCGCGCCAATGGCGGTCGACAGTACGATCAGCACCGACAGTGGCAGCCAGTGGGCGATGCCGTGGCCGGCATGGGCTTCGGTCTTCACTTCACCGTGGAACGCGATGAAGATCAGGCGGAAGGTGTACAGCGACGTCATGAAGGCACCCACCAGACCTGCATAGAGCAGACCGTGGTTGCCGCTGGCGAAGGCTTCCCAGAGGATTTCGTCTTTCGAGTAGAAACCTGCGGTCACCAGTGGCAGGGCCGCAAGGGCCGCGCCGCCGACGATGAAGCTGGTGTAGGCCAGTGGCAGTTTCTTCCACAGACCGCCCATCTTGAAGATGTTCTGTTCGTGGTGGCAGGCAACGATCACCGAACCGGAAGCAAGGAACAGCAGCGCCTTGAAGAATGCGTGAGTCATCAGGTGGAAGATCGCGCCTTCCCAGGCACCTACGCCCAGCGCCAGGAACATGTAGCCGATCTGGCTCATGGTCGAGTAGGCGAGGATACGTTTGATGTCGGTTTGGACCAGGGCTGCGAAACCGGCGAGCACCAGGGTCACACCGCCGACGATGCCGACCAGGTGCAGGATATCCGGTGCCAGGGCGAACAGACCGTGGGTACGGGCGATCAGGTAGACACCGGCGGTCACCATGGTCGCGGCGTGGATCAGTGCCGAAACCGGGGTAGGGCCGGCCATCGCATCCGCCAGCCAGGTTTGCAGCGGCAGTTGCGCGGATTTACCGACAGCGCCACCCAGCAGCATCAGGGTCGCCATGACGATCCAGAAGTCGCCGGTCTTGAAGTGCTCAGGCGCTTTGACCAGCAGCTCTTGAATGTTCAGCGTGCCCAACTGCTGGAACAGGATGAACAGGCCGATGGCCATGAACACGTCACCGATACGGGTGACGATGAAGGCTTTGAGTGCGGCGTTACCGTTGTTGCGGTTGCTGTAGTAGAAACCGATCAACAGGTAGCTGCACAGGCCCACGCCTTCCCAACCGAAGTACAGGAACAACAGGTTATCGCCCAGCACCAGGAACAGCATGCTGGCGATAAACAGGTTGGTGTACGCGAAGAAGCGCGAGTAACCGTCTTCACCGCGCATGTACCAGGACGCGAACAGGTGGATCAGGAAGCCCACGCCGACGACCACACCGAGCATAGTCACGGACAGGCCATCCAGGTACAGGGCGAAGTTCGGCTTGAAGTCGCCTACCGACATCCACTGCCACAACACCTGGGTGACGTGACCGCCTTCAGGCGGCGCGACGTTGAACTGCCAGATCACATAGGCAGCAACGATCGCCGAGAGGCCGACGGAGCCGACGCCGATCAGCGCCGAGAGGTTTTCCGAGAGGCGCCCGCGTGAGAACGAAAGCAGCAGGAAACCGATCAGGGGGAATACGAAAGTCAGATAGAGAAGGTTCATCCGCGCATCTCGCTGGCAGCGTCGATATCGAGAGTGTGGAAGCGGCGATGCAGCTGCAACAGAATCGCCAGGCCAATACTGGCCTCGGCAGCTGCCAGGCTGATCACCAGGATGAACATGATCTGTCCATCCGGCTGGCCCCAACGGCTACCGGCAACGATGAACGCCAGTGCGGAGGCATTCATCATGACCTCCAGGCTCATCAGCACGAAAAGAATGTTGCGGCGGACCATCAGGCCAACCAGACCGAGGCAGAACAGGATGCCGGCAACCGCCAGACCATGTTCGAGAGGGATAGCAGGCATAAAGTTACTCCTTCGCCTCGTTGCGGCCCAAATGGAACGCCGTGACGGCTGCGGCGAGCAGCAGCATCGAGGCGAGTTCGACCACCAGCAGATAAGGACCGAACAGGCTGATGCCCACGGCCTTGGCGTCTACGGTGGTGTGGCCGACGCCGCTGCCGCTGGAATGGCTGAACAGCACATACAGCAGTTCAGCCAGCAGCAGCGCAGCCAGTACAACGGGACCCGCCCAGATGCCGGGCTTGAGCCAGACGCGCTCTTGCTGAACCGAGGCGGGGCCGAGGTTCAGCATCATCACCACGAACACGAACAGCACCATGATGGCGCCGGCGTAGGCGATCACTTCCAGTACACCGGCAAATGGCGCACCGAGGCTGAAAAAGGTCATCGCCACGGCGAGCAGCGAAATAATCAGGTAGAGCAGGGCGTGTACAGGATTGGTGTTGGTGATCACGCGAAGCGTGGACACAACGGCAACTCCTGACGCGAAATAGAAAGCGAATTCCATCTTTCTTCCTTAAGGCAGCAAGCTCTTCACGTTGATCGGTTCGGCTTCATTCTGCGCGGAGCCTTTCGGCTTGCCAGCAATGGCCATACCTGCAACACGATAGAAGTTGTAGTCAGGGTTTTTGCCGGGGCCGGAGATCAGCAGATCTTCTTTCTCGTAAACCAGGTCCTGACGCTTGAACTCGGCCATTTCGAAATCCGGTGTCAGCTGGATCGCGGTGGTCGGGCAGGCTTCCTCGCAGAGGCCACAGAAAATGCAGCGCGAGAAGTTGATACGGAAAAACTCCGGGTACCAGCGACCGTCTTCGGTTTCGGCTTTCTGCAGCGAGATGCAACCGACCGGGCATGCCACGGCGCAGAGGTTGCAGGCAACGCAACGCTCTTCACCATCGGGGTCGCGGGTCAGGACGATACGTCCACGAAAGCGCGGCGGCAGGTACACCGCCTCTTCCGGATATTGCAGCGTGTCGCGCTTGCGGAAGGCATGGCCGAAGATCATCACCAGGCTGCGAAGCTGGGTGAAGAAGCCATGCACGATGTCAAAAATATACTTCATGATTCTCTATCCTCACTGAGCCGCGATGGCGGGCGTGTTGAGCAACACGATCGCAGCGGTCACCAGCATGTTGACGAGGGTCAGCGGCAGGCAGAACTTCCAGCTGAAGTCCATCACTTGGTCATACCGTGGGCGCGGAATCGAGGCGCGCAGCAGGATGAAGAACATGATGAAGAACGCGGTTTTCAGTGCGAACCAGATGAACGGGATCTGCGGCAGAATGCCGAACGGACCGTGCCAGCCACCGAAGAACAAGGTTACCAGCAGCGCCGAAATCAACACGATGCCGATGTACTCGCCGACGAAGAACATGCCCCATTTCATGCCGGCGTATTCAATGTGGTAACCGTCGGCCAGTTCCTGCTCCGCTTCCGGCTGGTCGAACGGGTGACGGTGAGTCACGGCGACGCCGGCAATGAAGAAGGTCAGGAAACCGAAGATCTGCGGAATGACGAACCACAGGTGCTGGGCCTGGTAATCAACGATGTCGCGCATGTTGAACGAGCCGACCTGGATCACGATGCCCATCAGCGACAGGCCCATGAACACTTCGTACGACACGGTTTGTGCCGAGGCCCGCAAGCTGCCCAGCAGGGCGAACTTGTTGTTACTCGACCAGCCGGCGAACAACACCGCGTAGACCGACAGACCGGCCATGGCGAAGAAGAACAGGATGCCGATGTTCAGGTCCGCGACACCCCAGGTCGGGGTGATCGGGATGATCGCGAAGGCAATCAGCAAGGCGCTCATGGCCACGACCGGCGCCAGGGTGAAAATCACCTTGTCGGCGAACGGCGGCGTCCAGTCTTCCTTGAAGAACATCTTGATCATGTCGGCCGCGATCTGGAACGCGCCGAACGGGCCGACGCGGTTCGGACCGTAACGGTCCTGCCAGAGGGCGAGCAAACGACGCTCGACCCAGCTCAACAGCGCGCCGCAGACCACTACGGCGAGCAGGATCACGATGGCCTTGAGCACCGCGATGATGATGTCGATCACTTCAGGAGTGAACAAGGTCATTGCGCTGCCTCCTGCAGACCGTCAACGGATTTGCCAAAGATTGCCGGTGGAATGCCGGCGATACCCGCAGGCAGCGCCACCAGGCCAGCGCCCAGTTCTTCGTTGATGCGCAGTGGCAGACGCAGGGTCTGGCCGGCAACGTTCAAGCTCAGCATGGCACCGTCATTGACGCCCAGACGATCGGCTTCGGACTTGGCCAGCGACACATAAGCAGCCGGAATGCGTTCCTGGACCGGAGCGGCTTTCGAAGAGTTCTCTTCGCTGCCGAACAGGTGATAGAACGGCACAACCTGCCAGGTGCCTTGAGCCGGATTGAATGCACGCGGAACACTGGCGAACCAGTTCAGCGAATCACCCTGGCTTTCGATCAGGCGAGCACCCGGATCACCGGCACGCAGGTGACCACCGACTTCGTCCTGGAACTTGTTCCAGGCTTGCGGCGAGTTCCAGCCCGGCGACCAGGCGAATGGCACTTGCTGACGCGGTTCGACCGAGCCCGAGTAACCTTCCATGGAGAACGAGAACGCGGTGTCGTTGTCCTGGGATGTACGCGGCTCGTGCACGCTGATGTCGGCGCGCATGGCGGTCCGGCCACTGTAACGCAGCGGTTCGCGGGCCAGTTTCAGGCCTTTGATCCGGAACGAAGCGGACGGTGCGGCGTTGACGATGCCGGCCAGTTGTGGAGTGCTCGAAGCGCAGGCCGCGGTGACGTGGTCCAGTTGGGTCCAGTCGATCGGCTGGTTCAGCAGGGTTGCGCGCAGGGCATGCAGCCAGCGCCAGCCTTCGTGAACCAGGATGCTTGCATCGAGGTAAGTCGGGTCGAAGACCTGGAAGAAGCGCTGGGCGCGGCCTTCCTGGCTGACCAGCGTACCGTCGCCTTCAGCGAAGCTGGCAGCTGGCAGAACCAGGTGTGCGCGATCGCTGGTAGCGGTTTTCTGATGGTCGGCAACGATCACCACTTTGGCGGCGGTCAGGGCCGCATCGACCTTGGCTTTGTCGGTGCGGGTGTACAGATCGTTTTCCAGCACCACGATGGCGTCGGCTTTACCCTCGATCACCGCTTGCAGGGCTGCATCGACCGATTCGCCGCCGAGCATGGCCAGGCCGAGGCTGTTGGCCTCTGGCACGATCAGGCTGATGGAACCGTTCTTCTCGCGCAGCTTCAGGGCTTTGGCGATGTTCGCCGCCGCTTCGATCAGGGCTTTGGAGCCCAGCGAAGTACCGGCGATGATCAGTGGGCGCTTGGCCGCGAGCAGGGCGTTGGCGATGCGTTGAGCCAGTTCGAGAGCTTCGCTGTCCAGGCCTTCAACGGCTGGAGCGCTGGCGTCGAGGGCGTGAGCCACGGCGAAACCGATACGTGCCAGGTCGTCTGGAGCGGCGTGAACACATTCTTCAGCCACGTCGTCGAGCTTGGTTTCGGCCAGGCTTGCGATAAACAGCGGGTTCAGCGCGTGCTGGCCGATGTTTTTCACCGCAGCGTCGAGCCAAGGCTGAACGCGCATCGCGTCGGCCATGTCTTCGGCTTTGCCTTTGACCGATTGACGCAGGGCCAGGGCCATGCGCGCAGCGGTTTGGGTCAGGTCTTCACCGAGGACGAAAATCGCGTCGTGGTCTTCGACGTCGCGCATGTTCGGGATCGGCAGCGGGCTGTCTTTCAGTACCTGCATGACCAGGCGAATACGCTCAAGCTCGGAAGCTTCGATGCCCGAGTAGAAGTGCTCGGCACCGACCAGTTCGCGCAGGGCGTAGTTGCTTTCAAGGCTGGCACGCGGCGAACCGATACCGACGATGTTGCGACCGCGCAGCAGGTCAGCGGCTTTATCCAGCGCTTCGTCGAGGCTCAGCTTCGCGCCGTTGGCCAGCAGTGGCTGACGTGGACGATCTTCGCGGTTGACGTAGCCATAGCCGAAACGGCCACGGTCGCACAGGAAGTACTGGTTCACCGAACCGTTGAAGCGGTTTTCGATGCGACGCAGTTCGCCGTAACGCTCTCCCGGGCTGATGTTGCAACCGCTGGAGCAGCCATGGCAGATGCTTGGCGAGAACTGCATGTCCCATTTACGGTTGTAGCGCTCGGAGTGAGTCTTGTCGGTGAACACACCGGTCGGGCAGACCTCGGTGAGGTTGCCGGAGAACTCGCTTTCGAGGGTGCCGTCTTCAACGCGACCGAAGTACACGTTGTCGTGGGCACCGAATACACCGAGGTCAGTACCGCCGGCGTAGTCTTTATAGAAGCGTACGCAGCGATAGCAGGCGATGCAGCGGTTCATTTCGTGGGAAATGAACGGGCCCAGTTGCTGGTTCTGGTGGGTACGCTTGGTGAAGCGGTAACGGCGCTCGTTGTGGCCGGTCATTACCGTCATGTCTTGCAGGTGGCAGTGACCGCCTTCCTCGCACACGGGGCAGTCGTGCGGGTGGTTGGTCATCAGCCATTCGACGACGCTTGCGCGAAACACTTTGGCTTCTTCGTCATCGATGGAGATCCAGCTGCCGTCGGTCGCAGGCGTCATGCAGGACATGACGATACGACCACGCTTGTCGTTCTCGTCGGTGTACTGCTTGACGGCGCACTGGCGGCAAGCGCCAACGCTGCCGAGGGCGGGGTGCCAGCAGAAATAAGGGATATCGAGGCCTAGCGACAGACATGCCTGTAACAGGTTGTCTGCCCCATCGACTTCGAGCTCTTTGCCGTCTACGTGGATAGTGGCCATGGTTCAAAGTTCTTCGTTGGCCCGGTGTCAGCGGGCGTGGCTAATGGAATCTTGTTATCCGTCCAAATCCAAACAGCCTGAAAAGGCGTCATCGGACGAAAGGCGAACGGCACGGACCGTTCGCCTTTTTAAAGCGTTAAGCGCCGACTACGATCGGCCTTGCCAGAGGCGGGACGGCGGCGCGGGTGGGCGCGATGCCGGCTTCGAACTCTGGACGGAAATACTTGATGGCGCTGCCCAATGGCTCCACGGCACCCGGTGCGTGAGCACAGAAGGTCTTGCCTGGGCCGAGGAAGCCGACCAGACCCAGCAGGGTCTCGATGTCGCCGGCTTGCCCTTCACCGTTCTCGATGGCGCGCAGGAGCTTGACGCTCCACGGCAAACCGTCACGGCACGGGGTGCAGAAACCGCACGACTCACGGGCGAAGAACTCTTCCATGTTGCGCAGCAGGGACACCATGTTGATGCTGTCGTCCACCGCCATGGCCAGGCCGGTACCCATACGGGTGCCCACTTTGGCGATGCCGCCGGCGTACATTTGTGCGTCCAGGTGTTCCGGCAACAGGAAGCCGGTACCGGCGCCGCCTGGCTGCCAGCACTTGAGCTTGTAACCGTCGCGCATGCCGCCTGCGTAGTCTTCGAACAGCTCGCGCGCAGGGACGCCGAACGGCAGCTCCCACAGGCCAGGGTTCTTCACTTTGCCGGAGAAGCCCATCAGCTTGGTGCCATGGTCTTCACTGCCTTCGCGAGCGAGGGATTTGTACCAGTCCACGCCGTCGCCGATGATCGCCGGCACGTTGCACAGCGTTTCGACGTTGTTCACGCAGGTCGGCTTGCCCCACACGCCAACGGCGGCAGGGAAGGGCGGCTTGGAGCGCGGATTGGCGCGGCGGCCTTCGAGGGAGTTGATCAGTGCGGTTTCTTCACCGCAGATGTAACGCCCGGCGCCGGTGTGGACGAACAGTTCGAAATCGAAACCGCTGCCCAGGATGTTCTTGCCCAACAGGCCTGCAGCCTTGGCTTCTTCCACGGCACGGTTCAGGTGCTTGGCGGCGGTGGTGTATTCGCCACGCAGGAAGATGTAGCCACGGTAGGTTTTCAGTGCGCGAGCACTGATCAGCATGCCTTCGATCAGCAGATGGGGCAGTTGCTCCATCAGCATGCGGTCTTTCCAGGTGTTGGGTTCCATTTCATCCGCGTTGCACAGCAGGTAGCGGATGTTCATGGATTCGTCTTTGGGCATCAGGCCCCACTTCACGCCAGTGGGGAAGCCTGCGCCACCGCGACCCTTGAGGCCGGAGTCCTTGACGGTCTGGACGATATCGTCCTGGGACATGTCGGCGAAGGCTTTACGCGCTGCGGCGTAGCCGTTCTTGGCCTGGTACTCGTCGAGCCAGACAGCCTCGCCGTCGTCACGCAGGCGCCAGGTCAGCGGGTGAGTCTCTGCACTGCGCTTGATGCGGTTGGCAGGGCCGAAGGAAGTCAGGGTCATACGTAGCCCTCGAGCAATTTGGCAACGCCAGCAGGCTGCACATCACCGAATGTGTCGTCGTCGATCATCAACGCCGGCGCCTTGTCGCAGTTACCGAGGCAGCAGACCGGCAGCAGGGTGAAACGACCGTCGGCAGTGGTTTGACCCAGGCCGATGCCCAGCTTGCTCTGGATTTCGCTGACCACCGACTCGTGGCCACCGATGTAGCAGACCATGCTGTCGCAGACGCGAATGATGTGACGACCGACTGGCTGACGGAAGATCTGGCTATAGAACGTCGCCACGCCTTCAACGTCGCTGGCCGGGATGCCAAGGATTTCGCCGATGGCGTAGAGCGCGCCGTCAGGCACCCAGCCACGTTCCTTCTGGACGATCTTCAGGGCTTCGATCGACGCCGCGCGCGGGTCTTCGTAGTGATGCAGCTCGTGCTCGATGGCCGAGCGCTCGGTTTCGCTCAAGGCGAAACGGTCTGTCTGGATAAGCGTGCTGTTCATGCTTAGCGGTCCACGTCGGCCATAACGAAGTCGATACTACCCAGGTACGCGATCAAGTCCGCGACCATGCTGCCTTTGATCACCGAAGGGATCTGCTGCAGATGCGGGAAGCTTGGGGTGCGAATCCGGGTGCGGTAGCTCATGGTGCCGCCATCGCTCGTCAGGTAATAACTGTTGATGCCCTTGGTCGCTTCAATCATCTGGAAGGATTCGTTGGCCGGCATGACCGGGCCCCACGAAACTTGCAGGAAGTGCGTGATCAAGGTCTCGATGTGCTGCAGCGTGCGCTCTTTGGGCGGCGGCGTGGTCAGCGGGTGATCCGCCTTGTACGGGCCTTCCGGCATGTTGCGCAGGCACTGGTCGATGATCTTGATGCTCTGGCGCATTTCTTCCACGCGCACGATGCAACGATCATAGGCATCGCCATTGGCCGCCAGCGGCACTTCGAATTCGAAGTTCTCGTAGCCGGAGTACGGACGGGCCTTGCGCAGGTCGAAATTGCAACCGGTCGAACGCAAGCCTGCACCGGTGACGCCCCATTCCAGGGCTTCTTTGGTGTTGTAGGCGGCGACGCCGATGGTCCGGCCACGCAGGATGCTGTTGTCCAGTGCGGCTTTCTGGTATTCGTCCAGACGCTTTGGCATCCACTCGACGAAGTCCTTGACCAGTTTTTGCCAGCCGCGCGGCAGGTCGTGGGCAACGCCACCGATGCGGTACCAGGCCGGGTGCAGACGGAAACCGGTGATGGCTTCAATCACCGTGTACGCCTTCTGGCGGTCGGTGAAGGTGAAGAACACCGGGGTCATGGCGCCGACGTCCTGGATGTACGTACCCAGGAACAGCAGGTGGCTGGTGATCCGGAAGAACTCGGCCATCATGATGCGGATGACGTCGACCTTCTCTGGGACCTTGATGCCGGCCAGCTTCTCGACCGAGAGCACGTACGGCAGGTTGTTCATCACGCCGCCGAGGTAGTCGATACGGTCGGTGTAAGGGATGAAGCTGTGCCAGGACTGACGCTCGGCCATCTTCTCGGCACCACGGTGGTGGTAGCCGACGTCCGGCACGCAGTCGACGATTTCTTCGCCGTCCAGTTGCAGGATGATGCGGAATGCACCGTGAGCGGAAGGGTGGTTCGGGCCCAGGTTGAGGAACATGTAGTCCTCGTTGGCGCCGGAACGTTTCATGCCCCAGTCTTCAGGCTTGAAGCGTGCAGCCTCTTCTTCAAGCTGATGCTTGGCCTGCGTCAGGCTGAACGGGTCGAACTCGGTGGCACGGGCCGGGAAGTCCTTGCGCAGCGGGTGACCTTCCCAGGTCGGTGGCATCATGATGCGGGTCAGGTGCGGGTGGCCGGCAAAGTTGATGCCGTACATGTCCCACACTTCACGCTCGTACCAGTTGGCGTTCGGCCAGATACCGGTCACGGTCGGCACGCTGAGGTCGCTCTCGGACAAGGCGACCTTGATCATTACGTCACTATTACGTTCGATCGACATCAAGTGATAGAACACAGTGAAGTCGGCACCGTTCGGCAAACCCTGGCGCTTGGTGCGCAGACGCTCGTCCACGCCGTGCAGGTCATAGAGCATGACGTACGGCTTGGGCAGGTTGCGCAGGAAGGTCAGGACTTCGACGAGTTTGGCACGGGCAACCCAAAGCACCGGCATGCCGGTGCGGGTGGCCTGGGCGCTGAACGCCTCAGGGCCAAAACGATTGTTCAATTCGACGACCACATCCTGGTCGTCTGCCTTGTAAGGCGGGATGTACAGAGCACTGCCTGTAGTCATGGTTTTTTTATCGCTTTCGGTCAACGTAAAGAATGAAGCCAGTTTCTCGTTTCTTTGTAAGAACAGAGCTGGATCAGACTTCGTCGGGGCTGCGCAGGTTGGTTACCTGAATACGCTGTTCGCGGCGCTGTTCCTTTTGCGAAGGCATCTCGGCGCGGTAAACGCCTTGATCGCCAACGACCCAGGAAAGTGGGCGACGCTCCTGGCCAATCGACTCCTGCAACAGCATCAAGCCTTGCAGAAAAGCTTCAGGGCGGGGCGGGCAGCCAGGCACGTAGACGTCCACGGGCAGGAACTTGTCCACCCCTTGAACGACGGAGTAGATGTCGTACATGCCACCGGAGTTGGCGCACGAACCCATGGAGATAACCCACTTCGGCTCGAGCATCTGCTCGTAGAGACGCTGAATGATCGGCGCCATCTTGATGAAGCAGGTTCCGGCAATAACCATGAAATCCGCTTGACGCGGCGATGCCCGGATAACCTCGGCGCCAAAGCGCGCGATGTCGTGGGGCGCCGTGAAGGCGGTGGTCATTTCCACGTAGCAGCACGAAAGGCCGAAGTTATACGGCCACAGGGAGTTCTTACGCCCCCAGTTGATCGTGCCGTTAAGCACGTCTTCGAGCTTGCCCATGAAAATGTTTTTGTGGACTTGATCTTCTAACGGATCGGAGACGGTTTCCCGTGCGCCAATCGGGTACTGCTCGTTAGGAGCATCGGGGTCGATCCTGGTGAGATTGTATTGCATCGCCAAAGCCTCATTGTTTCAGCTTCGCCTGCCGCTTACGACGAGCTTCCGGAGCCCAATCAAGGGCGCCCACTCGAAATAGGTAGACAAGACCTGCCAACAGAATTGCTATGAAAACGAGAGCTTCGACGAATCCGGTCCAGCCGCTTTCGCGGACGGACACAGACCAGGCAAAGAGAAATAGGGCTTCGATATCGAAGATCACGAACAGCATCGCGACCAGATAGAATTTGGCTGAGAGCCGCAAGCGGGCGCCACCGGTAGGTAGCATGCCGGACTCGAACGGTTCGTTTTTGCTGCGGCCCCAGGCTTTTGACCCGAGGAGGCTGGAGACGCCGAGCATGAAGGCGCACAGGCCGCCGACACCCAGAAGGAAAATGGCAAAGCCCCAGTTGTGGGCCATGAGTCCTGTCGCTTCGGGCATGCTGGTAATCCTTAACAGAGAGCAAAGGTCTCTGAGCTTGAAAAGAAATAAAGCAGTGACGATATGTCGCAGCAATCAATCGCGGTGATTTTATGGCTAAACACCGAGCAAGTAAAATTCCTGTAGCGAAATTATTTATAAGAATAAGGACATAGCGCACCTCAAAAAGCCTGCAGCCCATGCGTTGCGGGCATTAGCAGGGGTTTCGTCAATAATGTTTTGTGCGAGTTGTAACGAACATGAATCGCGCCAAATGATAATCAATATTGTTTGCGGCGGTTTTTGAACTGTTATTCGGGGTGGTGGCTGGAAAGTTGCGCTTACATGCCGGCTACTGCAAGTAGTGCGCGGGGCCGTTTTACCCTGTTTTGCCGATTGAAATACCGCTCTGGATCAATGTTTTTGCTCGTCCTTGCTCCCCCTTCCTGTAGGAGCAAGGCTTGCCCGCGATGAACGATGACTCGGTTTGTCTGAAAAACTGCGGCGCACCCATCGCGGGCAAGCCTGGCTCCTACGAGGGCTTGTGGTGTTCGTGAAATTGCGGGCAAAAAAACGCCCCGAACCAGTCGGGGCGTCAGATGTGCGGCATTCCGGTTAGTTTTTTACTCGGTCCGGAAGGGCCGTTTGTTCGTTCGAATCAGATCAGTGGAACTGTTCTTCTTCGGTGGAGCCGGTCAGTGCGGTAACCGAAGACGAGCCGCCCTGAATCACGGTGGTCATGTCGTCGAAGTAGCCGGTGCCCACTTCCTGCTGGTGCGCTACGAAGGTGTAACCCTTGGCGGCGTCAGCGAATTCCTGCTCTTGCAGCTTCACGTAGGCAGTCATGTCGTTGCGGGCGTAGTCGTGCGCCAGGTTGAACATGCTGTGCCACATGTTGTGAATGCCGGCCAGGGTGATGAACTGGTGCTTGTAGCCCATGGCAGACAGTTCGCGCTGGAACTTGGCGATGGTCGCGTCGTCCAGGTTTTTCTTCCAGTTGAAGGAAGGCGAGCAGTTGTACGACAGCAGTTGGTCCGGGTATTCCTTTTTGATCGCTTCAGCGAAGCGACGGGCTTCGTCCAGGTCCGGCTTGGCGGTTTCGCACCAGATCAGGTCGGCGTACGGCGCGTAGGCCAGGCCGCGAGCGATAGCCTGGTCGAGTCCCGCGCGAACTTTGTAGAAGCCTTCCTGGGTGCGCTCGCCAGTCACGAATGGCTGGTCGTACGGATCGCAGTCGGACGTCAGCAAATCAGCAGCGTTAGCGTCGGTACGGGCCAGGATGATGGTCGGCGTACCGGCAACGTCGGCTGCCAGACGAGCTGCGATCAGCTTCTGTATGGCTTCCTGGGTTGGAACCAGTACCTTGCCGCCCATGTGGCCGCATTTTTTCACGGAAGCCAGTTGGTCTTCGAAGTGAACGCCGGCAGCGCCTGCTTCGATCATGCTCTTCATCAGCTCGTAGGCGTTCAGAACACCACCGAAACCGGCTTCAGCATCGGCAACGATCGGTGCGAAGTAGTCGATGTAACCTTCGTCGCCCGGGTTCTTGCCGGCTTTCCACTGGATCTGGTCGGCGCGACGGAACGAGTTGTTGATGCGCTTGACCACGGTCGGTACGGAGTCGACGGGGTACAGCGACTGGTCCGGGTACATCGATTCTGCAGAGTTGTTGTCTGCAGCAACCTGCCAGCCCGACAGGTAGATCGCCTGGATGCCGGCTTTAACTTGCTGTACCGCCTGGCCGCCGGTCAGGGCGCCCATGCAGTTGACGAAATCTTTCTCGGGGCGGAAGGCTGGCTTGGCACCCTGGGTAACCAGGTTCCAGAGCTTCTCGGCGCCCATTTTTGCAAAGGTGTGCTCAGGTTGAACCGAGCCACGCAGACGGACGACGTCAGCAGCGGAGTAAGTGCGTGTCACGCCTTTCCAGCGCGGGTTTTCAGCCCAGTCTTTTTCAAGGGCTGCAATTTGCTGTTCGCGTGTCAGTGCCATGGAGATAAACCTCGTCGCATAGGTCTGGTGGAAAATTCCTGTTGCCAGATACGCACATTCAAATGGGGCGTAGATGGCTGCTCGCTGACCAGAAGCTTAGGCGGTCAAGTCGGGTCTGGCGGGGAAGGCGACGGGATGAACGATGGGCTCGAGGATGAAAGCTGAGCAGGTAAGGGCGAACTGGCGGGCGCATTCGGGCGTCGTGGGCCTTTATACGATCATCAGTGTGTTGCCGGGCTACCTATTACGCTTCCGTCCCTCGGGACAACTTCGTTCCAGTCGCAACCTCGTCAAACACACCTTATGGGCGGTACAGACACGAATCGGCTCAGGTCGGTAAGGTTAGAGCGCGATCCGAAGGCCCTTGCCAGGGCCCCTGATTAGCGGGAGCGAGGCCATCATGCCTTCGCTTTTTTGGCTCGTCAAACGTTTTGTAGTGCT
Organism: Pseudomonas helvetica; assembly: GCF_039908645.1. Lineage (NCBI taxonomy): Bacteria > Pseudomonadati > Pseudomonadota > Gammaproteobacteria > Pseudomonadales > Pseudomonadaceae > Pseudomonas > Pseudomonas helvetica. Next base: position 3,718,459 of record NZ_CP150917.1, on the reverse strand, counting down.
ATTTTTCAAGCACTACATCTTTAGTCTAATACGACTAATCAGTCAGTTTTTGGTGTGTTAGTCCAAGGTGTCGACTTTGACTCGCAACGTCATGTCATCCCGTCCCTGAGTAGAGTAGCTGCGGCTCATAGCCTGTTTGTCGGCTTGCGTCTGGCGGTTGACGCCAGCCAGGGTGATCCACTCGCCCAGGCGGCCGCTGACGGTTGTGTCGGTACTTTGCACGTTCACTACATCGGGGCGTTCCTGGCTCATGCGGTCACGGTTGGTGCTGATTGCCAGGTGAACGATGTCGCCGGTAACACTGGCGGTGACGTAGAAACCCTGGGTGACGTTGCGGTATTGGGTCTGGTTTTGCTGGTGAGCGTAGTTGTTGAGCGGGTTTTGCGGCTGGCCGGAGGTATTGGCCTGGGGCTGGCGCAAGGTGTTTATCTGGTTTGGCAGGCTGGTGTAGGTGTCGGTCTGGGTGGTGGTCAGCGGTACGCTCTGGCCGATCTGGATCAGGGCGGGTGTGCCTTCGCTGGTCTGGACCTGCTGGATGCCGCCTTCACGGCTGTCGGTGCTGTAGCTGATGATCTGCGTTTGCCGATCGGCGTTGTTTTGCTGGTTGTTTTCGTTGGTGTCGACCGTGATCAGCAGGCGCTTGGGTGCGGTGTCGAGCTGTGCGATCAGGGCTTTGAGTTCGTCGATCTTGTCGGGTTCGGCGTTGACGATCAGCTGGTTGCCGTAGGCGCTGACCTTGCCGTCCCTGCCGATAAAATTCTGCGCCACCGGCAGCAGGTCGGCGCTGGTGCGATTGTTGAGCTGCACCACCTCGGTAGCAGCGACGACCGAGAAACTGCAGGTCAGCAGCAGCGTGGTGAGCAGGGTGCGTAGGGACATGTCCGTTATCTCCGCGATCAAAGGCTTGAGTTTGCCAGTTTGTCGGCCTGCGGTGGGGCAAGTTGAATCGTAGACAGCAAAACGCCCCGCTACCTGAGGATAGCGGGGCGTTTTGTGGTGTTGCTGGTGTGCACTTGTGGCGAGGGAGCTTGCTCCCGCTGGGTCGCGAAGCGGCCCCAAAATTATTAGGGCTGCTGCGCAGCCCAGCGGGAGCAAGCTCCCTCGCCACAGGTAATCAGCCCTTGCGAACCATGTCCACGTGAGGAATCCCTGCTTCCAGGAACTCTTCACTGACCACGGTAAAGCCCAGGCGCTCGTAGAACGCTGTCGCCTGAACCTGCGCGCTGAGCATCTGCTGCTTGAGCCCGCGCTTCTCGGCTTCGCCGATCACTGCTTGCATCAGCTTGTCGCCGACCTTCAGGCCGCGCCAGTCCTTGAGTACCGATACCCGGCCGATGTGGCCATCGGGCAGCAGGCGGGCGGTACCAATCGGAAAGTCGCCTTCGAAGGCGAGGAAATGCACGGCGCTCGCGTCGTCGGCATCCCATTCCAGTTCGGGTGGAACGGATTGCTCGGCGATGAACACCGTTTCACGAATGCGCCGGATCTCGGCGTTATCCTTTTGCCAGTCTGCGACACGTACGCGAATTTTATTCATCAGCGAATCCCAGGCTACCTTGCTTGACCAGCTCGCACAGCAGGTTGCGGCCGTCTTCATCGCTCAGCCATTGGCCAAGGTTGTCGACGTGCAGCGCATCGGCGGCGCAAATCATTTTCAGCAGTTCGCGCAGTTTGCCCGGCAGATAACGGCTCTGGCCGCTGGCGAACAGCAGCAGGTCGTCGTCGACTTCGGACCAGGCCAGGCGCGCGCTTGGATTGCGAATCAGCACGGCGCCTTGTTCAAGGCTGCTCAGCAGGTCGTCTTCTTCCAGTTCCGGGCCAACCACCAATTCCGGGTAGCGTGGCTCGGTCATGAACTGGCCGAACCAGGTCAGCAACAGGCGCTCGTCGCTCATGTGCTCGGCCAGCAGGCTTTTCAAGCGGTCGAGCGCATCGTGCTGGATCTGGTGCGGGTCGATCGCTGGCTGCGCGTCGGCATCGGTGTAGCGTTCTTCGTCAGGCAGGAACTGGCTGAGGAAGTCGGTGAAGTGGGTCAGCACTTCAGCGGCGCTTGGGGCGCGGAAACCGACCGAGTAGGTCATGCAGTCATCGACGGCCACGCCGCAGTGGGCCAGGCGCGGCGGCAGGTACAGCATGTCGCCCGGTTCCAGGGTCCACTCGTCGGTGGCTTCGAAGTCGGCGAGGATGCGCAGGTCGGCATGTTGCAGCAGCGGACTGTCGGAATCGCACATCTGGCCGATTTTCCAGTTGCGCTTGCCGTGGCCTTGCAGCAGGAACACGTCGTAGTTGTCGAAGTGCGGGCCGACACTGCCACCCGGGGCGGCAAAGCTGATCATCACGTCGTCGATGCGCCAGCTCGGCAGGAAGCGGAAGTTTTCCAGCAGCTCGGCGACTTCCGGCACGAACTGGTCGACGGCCTGCACCAGCAGGGTCCACTCGCGCTCTGGCAGCTTGCTGAATTCGTCTTCGGCGAACGGGCCGCGACGCAGTTCCCAAGGGCGCTCGCCATGCTCGATGACCAGGCGCGATTCGACTTCTTCTTCCAGTGCCAGACCGGCCAGTTCGTCGGCGTCGATCGGGCTTTCGAAGTCAGGGATCGCCTGGCGGATCAACAGCGGTTTTTTCTGCCAGTAGTCGCGCAGGAATTCCCGTGCCGTGATGCCGCCCAGAAGTTGAAGAGGAGTATCAGGATTCATGTGTAACCTATTGAAAAAAAGCACTTTTCAGACGGGAATAAAAACGCCCGGCGCTGCCGGGCGTCTCAAAGGGTCAAGCGGTCGATCAGATGCGTTTGGCTTGTGCCACGGCGTTGCCGATGTAGTTGGCCGGGGTGAGCTTTTTCAGCTCGGCCTTTGCTTCGGCAGGCATGTCCAGTGCATCGATGAAAGTCTGCAACGCTTCAGGGCTGATGCCCTTGCCGCGCGTCAGTTCTTTCAGCTTTTCGTACGGGTTTTCAATGTTGTAGCGACGCATCACGGTCTGGATTGGCTCGGCCAGAACTTCCCAGCACGCGTCCAGGTCCGCAGAAATCTTCTGAGCATTGAGCTCTAACTTGCTGATTCCCTTGAGACTTGCTTCGTACGCAATCACGCTGTGGGCGAAGCCGACGCCGAGGTTGCGCAGTACGGTGGAGTCGGTCAGGTCGCGCTGCCAGCGGGAGATCGGCAGCTTGCTCGCCAGGTGCTGGAACAGTGCGTTGGCGATACCCAGGTTGCCTTCGGAGTTTTCGAAGTCGATCGGGTTGACCTTGTGCGGCATGGTCGAGGAACCGATTTCGCCGGCAATGGTGCGCTGCTTGAAGTAGCCCAGGGAGATGTAGCCCCAGATATCGCGATCGAAGTCGATCAGGATGGTGTTGAAGCGCGCGATCGCGTCGAACAGTTCGGCGATGTAGTCGTGCGGTTCGATCTGCGTGGTGTACGGGTTGAAGCCCAGGCCCAGCTCGTCTTCGATGAAGGCGCGGGCGTTGGCTTCCCAGTCGATCTCAGGGTAAGCCGACAGGTGAGCGTTGTAGTTGCCGACGGCGCCGTTGATCTTGCCCAGCAGCGGTACGGCAGCGACTTGAGCGATCTGGCGCTCGAGACGGTAAACCACGTTCGCCAGTTCTTTGCCCAGGGTGGTCGGCGAAGCCGGCTGACCGTGGGTGCGCGACAGCATCGGCACGTCGGCGAAGCGGATGGCCAACTCGCGGATGGCTTCGGCGGTTTGGCGCATCAGCGGCAGCATCACGTCATCACGGCCTTCGCGCAGCATCAGGGCGTGGGACAGGTTGTTGATGTCCTCGCTGGTGCAGGCAAAGTGGATGAATTCACTGACGTTGGCCAGTTCGGGCAGCTTGGCCGCCTGTTCCTTGAGTAGGTACTCAATGGCTTTAACGTCGTGGTTGGTGGTGCGCTCGATCTCTTTGACGCGCTCGGCGTGTTCCAGAGAGAAGTTTTCCGCCAGGGTGTTCAGCACGGCGTTAGCTTCGGCGGAGAACGCCGGCACTTCGCTGATGGCAGGATGAGCGGCCAGGCGCTGGAGCCAGCGCACTTCAACCAGGACGCGAGCACGGATCAGACCGTATTCGCTGAAAATTGGGCGCAGGGCCTGGGTTTTGCCGGCGTAGCGGCCGTCAACAGGGGAAACCGCAGTGAGCGAAGAGAGCTGCATGGGGTGTTCTCGGACAGTCGGGCAACGAAATGGGGCGCGTATCATACATGAAAAAAATCCGCCGGTCCGTTGCCAACTGACCAGCGTCTTACGCGTTACAGGCTACAAAAGGGTGTTGCTGGCTGTGCGGGTGTGGTTCAGCTGCTGCGCATCAGCGGATAAAGCTCTTTGAGCAGTTTGCGGCGACTGATCACCAACTGCCAGCGATGACCGCCCAACTGCCGCCACAAGCGCGCCGAGCGGATGCCGGCCAGCAACAGGGCGCGGATTTTCGAGGCGTTGCTTGGCTGCTGCAGGTTGCGCATGTCGCCGTGCACTTGAATGCGTTGGCGCAGGGTGCTCAAGGTGTCCTGATACAGCGCGCCACAGGCGGCGATCACGTTTTCGTGGGCCGGGCCGAAATGCTCGACCTGGGACTGAATCTGCGGCAAGCGCTTGCCGATCACTTCAAGCATGTCGCCGCGCTTGGCCAGTTGGCGCTCAAGACCGAGCATCGACAGGGCGTAGCGCAAGGGTTCGCGCTGCAAGGTGCTCGGGTCGCGTTCGAGGGCGCCGATCAACGCGCGATAACCTTCGCGCAGATTGATATCGTCGCCGCCGTAGACCTCCAGCGTGTCCTTGGGGTCGATGATCAACAAGCTGCCAAGCATGCAGGTCAGGCCGGCTTCGCTGACCTGCCCGGTCTTGGCAATCTTGTCGACCAGCACAGCGGCGAGAAACACGCCGCCAAGCGCTGTCAGTTGCTCCTGAGTCGGGCTCATGCGCACGAATCCTTGCTGCTCCAGGGTTCGGCGACTTCGATGACACCGCCACCGAGGCAAACTTCACCGTCGTAAAACACCACCGATTGACCAGGGGTGACCGCGCGCTGCGGGTCATCGAAGGTGGCGCGGTAGCCGTTGGCGGTTTTTTCCAGGGTGCAAGGCTGGTCGCTCTGGCGATAGCGGACTTTCGCCGTGAGTTTGCGCGGCGAGCTCAGGTCGACCGGGTTGACCCAGTAGATGTCCGAGGCGAGCAGGGCGCGGGAGAACAGCCAAGGATGGTCATTGCCCTGGCCAACGATCAGTTCGTTGTGTTCCAGGTCCTTGATCAGCACGTACCACGGCTCGTCGCTGGCGTCTTTCAAGCCGCCGATGCCCAGGCCCTGACGCTGACCTATGGTGTGGTACATCAGGCCATGGTGGCGGCCGATCACTTCACCTTCGGTGGTCTTGATGTCGCCCGGTTGTGCCGGCAGGTATTGCTTGAGGAAGTCGCTGAAGCGTCGTTCACCGATAAAGCAGATACCGGTGGAGTCTTTCTTCTTTGCGGTGGCCAGGGCGTGTTTCTCGGCAATCGCGCGAACTTCGGGTTTTTCCAGTTCGCCGACCGGGAACAGGGTCTTGGCGATCTGTTCGCCGCCTACGGCGTGCAGGAAGTAGCTCTGGTCCTTGTTCGGGTCCAGGCCTTTGAGCAATTCGGTACGGCCATCGATGTCGCGACGGCGCACGTAATGGCCGGTGGCGATCAGGTCGGCGCCGAGCATCATGGCGTAGTCGAGGAACGCCTTGAACTTGATTTCACGGTTGCACAGGATGTCCGGGTTCGGCGTGCGGCCGGCCTTGTATTCGGCCAGGAAGTGCTCGAACACGTTATCCCAGTACTCGGCGGCGAAGTTGGCGGTGTGCAGCTTGATGCCAATCTTGTCGCACACGGCCTGAGCGTCCGCCAGGTCGTCCATGGCGGTGCAGTAGTCTGTTCCGTCGTCCTCTTCCCAGTTCTTCATGAACAGGCCTTCCACCTGATAACCCTGCTCGATCAGCAGTAGGGCGGAAACGGAAGAGTCCACGCCGCCGGACATGCCGACAATGACGCGCTTCTTTTGTGTGTCAGAAGGGGCTGGATCACGCATAGGGATTTAATGAGTGTCTTGAAAAAGGACGCGATTCTATCAGGCCCGAGCCTGCAAGGCTAAAGAGAAGGGCGGATCAGTTCGAGACTGAAGAGTTTACCGCTCAGGTAATCGTCGATACAGCGAATAATCAGCTCGCTGCGCCAGCGCTCGCGTTGCGCAAGGAGTTCGTCGCGGGTCAGCCATTTTGCGCCGACGATGCCGTCGTCGAGTTGATAATCGGGGTGGTGTTTCAAGGCTTTGGCGGCAAAACACACACGTTGGTAAGTCACGCCGTTGCTTGGGGCGGTATAGAGGTAGATGCCTACTACGCCGGTAGCTTCAACGTCCCAGCCGGTTTCTTCGAGGGTTTCACGAATGGCGGCTTCGGTCAGGGTTTCGTTCGGGTCCAGATGCCCGGCCGGTTGATTGAGTACCACGCGTCCGGCCTTGAGCTCTTCGACCATCAGGAAGCGGCCGTTGTCTTCGACGATGGTGGCGACGGTGATGTGGGGTAGCCAGGTCATGCAATTGCTCCGTCTGGTGTTGAGTGACTTGTAGCAGCTGCCGAGCCTGCGAGGCTGCGAAGCGGCCGTAAATCATGCGAAGTGGTCTTTCAGACATACCGTGCATAACGGTTTTACGACTGCTTCGCAGCCGAACGCAGCCTCGCAGGCTCGGCAGCTGCTACGGGGCTGTGGGTGTTGGAAACAGAAACCCCGGCACGGGGCCGGGGCTTCTTTGCATCCTTACAACCTTAAACCAGCGCAGCAATCGCCGCGTTGAAGGTGTTGCTTGGGCGCATGGCCTTGCTGATCAGCTCGGCGTTGGCGTGGTAGTAACCGCCGATGTCGACTGGCTTGCCCTGAACGGCGTTGAACTCGGCAACGATGGTTGCCTCGTTCTCGGTCAGGGTTTTCGCCAGTTGGCTGAACTGCGCTTGCAGCGCTGCGTCTTCAGTCTGGGCGGCCAGGGCCTGGGCCCAGTACAGCGCCAGGTAGAAGTGGCTGCCGCGGTTGTCGATGTTGCCGACTTTGCGCGATGGCGACTTGTTGTTGTCCAGGAACTGGCCGGTGGCCTGGTCCAGGGTCTTGGCCAGCACCAGCGCCTTAGGGTTGTTGTAAGTAACACCCAGGTGCTCGAGGGAGGCGGCCAGGGCCAGGAACTCGCCCAGGGAATCCCAGCGCAGGAAGTTTTCTTCCAGCAGTTGCTGAACGTGCTTCGGTGCCGAACCGCCAGCGCCGGTTTCGAACAGACCGCCGCCATTCATCAGTGGAACGATCGACAGCATCTTGGCGCTGGTGCCCAGCTCCATGATCGGGAACAGGTCGGTCAGGTAGTCGCGCAGTACGTTGCCGGTCACCGAGATGGTGTCCTTGCCTTCGCGAGTACGGGCCAGGGTGAAGGCCATCGCGTCGACTGGCGACATGATGCGGATGTCCAGGCCGGAAGTGTCGTGGTCCTTCAGGTAAGCCTGAACTTTCTCGATCACTACGCCGTCGTGGGCGCGCATTGGGTCCAGCCAGAAAATCGCCGGCGTTGCGCTTGCGCGAGCACGGTTGACCGCCAGTTTGACCCAGTCCTGGATCGGTGCGTCTTTGGTCTGGCACATGCGGAAGATGTCGCCGGCTTCAACCGATTGCTCCAGCAGGGTGCGACCAGCGCTGTCGGAAACGCGAACCACGCCGTTTGCCTTGATCTGGAAGGTCTTGTCGTGGGAGCCGTACTCTTCGGCTTTTTTCGCCATCAGGCCAACGTTTGGCACGCTGCCCATGGTGGTTGGGTCGAAGGCGCCGTGTTGCTTGCAGTCTTCGATCACCGCCTGGTAGATGGTGGCGTAGCAGCGATCCGGGATCACGGCCTTGGTGTCGTGCAGCTGGCCGTCGGTGCCCCACATTTTGCCGGAGTCACGGATCATGGCTGGCATCGAGGCGTCGACGATAACGTCGCTCGGCACGTGCAGGTTGGTGATGCCTTTGTCGGAGTTGACCATCGCCAGCGAAGGGCGAGCGGCGTAGACCGCCTGGATGTCCGCTTCGATCGCCGCTTGCTGCTCGGCCGGCAACGCCTTGATGCGGGCGTACAGGTCGCCGATGCCGTTGTTCAGGTTGAAGCCGATCTGTGCCAGCACGTCAGCGTGCTTGGCCAGGGCGTCTTTATAGAACTCGGCAACGATCTGGCCGAACATGATCGGGTCGGAGACCTTCATCATGGTGGCTTTCAGGTGAACCGACAGCAGAACGCCTTTTTGCTTGGCGTCTTCGATTTCTGCGGCGATGAAGCTACGCAGGGCGTTTTTGCTCATCACGGCGCAATCGAGGATCTCACCGGCTTGCACGGTGGTTTTTTCTTTCAGGACGGTGGTGGTGCCGTCTTGAGCGATCAGTTCGATTTTCACGGCGTCAGCGGCGTCGATCAGGGCAGCTTTTTCGCTGCCGTAGAAATCGCCGGTGCTCATGTGAGCGACGTGAGACTTGGAGTCTTTTGCCCAGGCGCCCATTTTGTGCGGGTGCTTGCGAGCGTAGTTCTTGACCGACAATGGTGCGCGGCGATCGGAGTTGCCTTCACGCAGAACCGGGTTTACCGCGCTGCCCTTGATCTTGTCGTAACGGGACTTGGCGTCCTTGTCAGCGTCGCTGGTGACGGTTTCCGGGTAGTCCGGCAGTGCATAGCCCTGGGCTTGCAGTTCTTTGATCGCGGCCTGCAGTTGCGGAACCGAAGCACTGATGTTCGGCAGTTTGATGATGTTGGCTTCAGGCGTGACGGCCAGCGCGCCCAGTTCGGCGAGGTGGTCGGCTACGGCTTTATTACCCAATTGCTCGGGGAAGCTGGCCAGGATGCGCCCTGCAAGAGAGATATCGCGGGTTTCCACGGCGATATCAGCGGAGGCGGTGAAAGCCTCTACGATAGGCAACAGTGAATAGGTGGCGAGGGCTGGGGCTTCGTCGGTGAAGGTGTAGATGATCTTCGAGCGGTTGGGCATATTCGGATTAACTCTCTTCTTTGCTAAAGCGTGCGCAGAAACTCGAGGGGCGCCGGGTAAGCGCGTTCGTTCAAAGTCATCCATGAGCCGAATGTCGAGGTTTCTTCGCGGTGATGTTGGGTGCATCAGTCGAGCGTCAAGCGGGTGGACTGCGGTAACAGCCCGGCTTTAATCGGGCGGAAAGTCTCGTAATAGAGAGGTTCGCCTATGTGACCCTGCGGTCAGCGGCGGCATTATACATAGGTAGCTGGCAATCTGCCGATGGTTCATATGCAACGAATATCGTCCATTGGTCTAAAGGTCGCAGGCGTGCGTGCGGCGTAGAGTCGTCTACCGTGCTTGAGTTTGGCGCTTTTCCCTTTGCTTTCAGGCTTGTACGTCGCGAACTGTGCAGCTTTGCGGCAGATCGATGGAACATAGGGTTTGCGTGCCGATTTAACTGGGGTACGCTCGGACGAAGCCAGATGTTCAATCCAAACAATGGAGTTCAGCATGGGATACAAGAAGATTCAGGTTCCAGCAGTCGGCGACAAAATCACCGTCAATGCAGACCATTCTCTCAATGTTCCTAACAACCCGATCATCCCTTTCATTGAAGGTGATGGTATCGGCGTTGATATCAGCCCGGTCATGATCAAGGTTGTCGATGCTGCTGTTAAGAAGGCTTACGGCGGCGAGCGCAAAATTTCCTGGATGGAAGTCTACGCCGGGGAAAAAGCGACTCAGGTTTACGATCAGGACACCTGGCTGCCTCAGGAAACTCTGGATGCAGTCAAGGATTACGTGGTTTCCATCAAGGGCCCGCTGACCACGCCGGTCGGTGGCGGTATCCGTTCCCTCAACGTTGCCCTGCGTCAGCAGCTCGACCTTTATGTGTGCCTGCGTCCTGTGCGCTGGTTCGAAGGCGTGCCTAGCCCGGTCAAGAAGCCTGGCGATGTCGACATGACGATCTTCCGCGAGAACTCGGAAGACATCTACGCCGGTATCGAATGGAAGGCCGGTTCGCCGGAGGCGACCAAGGTCATCAAGTTCCTTAAAGAAGAAATGGGCGTTACCAAGATCCGTTTCGACCAAAATTGCGGTATCGGCATCAAGCCGGTTTCCCTGGAAGGCACCAAGCGTCTGGCACGCAAGGCCCTGCAATACGTTGTCGACAATGATCGCGATTCGCTGACCATCGTCCACAAAGGCAACATCATGAAGTTCACCGAAGGTGCCTTCAAGGAGTGGGCCTACGAAGTGGCCGCTGAAGAATTCGGCGCAACCCTGCTCGACGGCGGCCCGTGGATGCAGTTCAAGAACCCGAAAACCGGCAAGAACGTCATCGTCAAGGATGCCATCGCCGACGCCATGCTCCAGCAGATCCTGCTGCGCCCGGCTGAATACGATGTGATCGCGACCCTGAACCTGAACGGCGACTACCTGTCCGACGCCCTGGCAGCTGAAGTCGGTGGTATCGGTATCGCGCCAGGGGCCAACCTGTCCGACACCGTGGCGATGTTCGAAGCCACCCACGGCACTGCACCGAAGTACGCCGGCAAGGACCAGGTCAACCCGGGTTCGCTGATTTTGTCTGCTGAAATGATGCTGCGTCACATGGGCTGGACCGAAGCGGCCGACCTGATCATCAAGGGCACCAACGGCGCAATCTCGGCCAAGACCGTGACCTATGACTTCGAACGTCTGATGGAAGGCGCCAAACTGCTGTCTTCTTCCGCGTTCGGCGATGCGCTGATCTCGCACATGTAAGCTGATTTGCGTTAAATAAAAAACCGGCCGACTCAAATGATGAGTCGGCCGGTTTTTTATGTCTCTAAGTTTGCTGGTATCAGCTCAACGCACGCTCGTGCTGGACGGTCGTTGCAGGTGCGGGCGCATTGGCCTTTACTGTAGCTGAGTCGATGTTGATCGCGTGCAGGCCTTTGGGGCCCTGGATGATCTCGAAACTCACGGATTGGCCTGCTTTCAAGGTCTTGTAGCCGTCCATTTTAATGGCCGAGTAGTGGGCAAAGAGATCTTCCTCCTTGCCGTCCTCGTTGATGAAGCCATATCCCTTGGCATTGTTGAACCACTTGACCTTACCGCTAGCCATGCTCATATCCCTCTGCAACAGACTCCATCACTGGAGTATCATCCAGTTAATCCGCATCAACCCTGAAATGGGGTTGGCTGTGCGGACCTTTTTTACCCACCGTGGGCTCTATTGGTTGTAACACTGATTTGCCGATAGTCAAGGTGACCAAGCAGTCGGGGTTGAAAAGCTCTGGGGCCGCCCCCACCACTGTATTCAGCTCAACTAACGAACCTTTCTTTCCATGCATGCTATCAGCCAGATTCGACTAACATTCAATCAGGATCGCCCTGATTTACACGACGACGATTCAGCAGGCATTGCTGTACAGGAGGCCAAGCCTGCGTTACAGGCGCCGCCGATGTACAAGGTGGTTTTGTTCAATGATGACTACACACCGATGGATTTCGTCGTCGAAGTGCTCGAGGTGTTTTTTAACCTGAATCGCGAGCTGGCGACCAAGGTCATGCTGGCCGTCCATACAGAAGGACGGGCAGTATGTGGAGTGTTTACCCGCGACATCGCCGAGACCAAGGCCATGCAGGTCAACCAGTACGCCAGGGAAAGCCAGCATCCGCTACTCTGTGAAATCGAGAAGGACGGTTAACGCCGACCACTTGGGTATGAGGTGAAGCTATGTTAAACCGCGAGCTCGAAGTCACCCTCAATCTCGCCTTCAAGGAGGCGCGTTCGAAACGTCATGAGTTCATGACCGTCGAACACCTCCTGTTGGCTCTATTGGATAATGAGGCAGCCGCCACCGTTTTGCGTGCGTGCGGCGCAAACCTCGACAAACTCAAGCATGACCTGCAGGAGTTCATCGACTCCACCACGCCTTTGATCCCCCTTCATGACGAGGATCGCGAAACCCAGCCAACCCTGGGCTTCCAGCGTGTACTGCAACGTGCTGTCTTTCATGTACAGAGCTCGGGCAAACGCGAAGTAACTGGCGCCAACGTGCTGGTTGCAATCTTCAGTGAGCAAGAGAGTCAGGCGGTGTTCCTGCTGAAACAGCAGAGCGTTGCACGCATTGATGTCGTCAATTACATCGCTCATGGCATCTCGAAAGTGCCTGGGCATGGCGAACACTCTGAAGGTGAGCAAGATATGCAGGACGACGAGGGCGGTGAGTCTTCTTCTTCAGGCAATCCTCTGGATGCATATGCCAGCAACCTCAACGAACTGGCGCGCCAGGGGCGTATCGACCCATTGGTCGGGCGTGAAATGGAAGTTGAGCGCGTCGCGCAGATTCTGGCGCGTCGGCGTAAAAACAATCCGTTGCTGGTCGGCGAGGCAGGCGTGGGTAAAACCGCAATTGCCGAAGGTCTGGCCAAGCGCATTGTCGACAATCAGGTGCCTGATCTGTTGGCCAATAGCGTGGTTTATTCGCTCGATCTGGGCGCGTTGCTCGCTGGGACCAAATACCGTGGCGATTTCGAGAAACGCTTCAAGGCGTTGCTCAATGAGCTGAAAAAACGTCCGCAGGCGATCCTGTTCATCGACGAGATCCATACCATTATTGGTGCAGGTGCCGCCTCTGGCGGTGTCATGGATGCTTCGAACCTGCTCAAGCCGCTGCTGTCGTCGGGTGATATCCGTTGCATCGGTTCGACCACGTTCCAGGAATTCCGTGGAATCTTCGAAAAAGACCGTGCCCTGGCACGGCGCTTCCAGAAGGTCGATGTGTCGGAGCCTTCGGTCGAAGACACCATTGGTATCCTGCGCGGTCTCAAGGGGCGTTTCGAGCTCCATCACAATATCGAATACAGTGATGAAGCCCTGCGCGCCGCTGCCGAACTGGCATCGCGCTACATCAATGACCGGCACATGCCGGACAAGGCCATCGACGTCATCGACGAGGCGGGCGCCTATCAGCGTCTGCAGCCGATCGAGAAGCGTGTGAAACGCATCGAAGTGCCTCAGGTCGAGGACATCGTGGCGAAGATTGCGCGGATTCCGCCAAAACACGTCACCAGCTCCGACAAAGAGTTGCTGCGTAACCTTGAGCGCGATCTGAAGTTGACGGTGTTCGGCCAGGATGCGGCGATTGATTCCTTGTCGACCGCGATCAAGCTGTCCCGTGCGGGTCTGAAGTCGCCTGACAAGCCTGTCGGTTCGTTCCTGTTTGCCGGCCCTACCGGGGTCGGTAAAACCGAAGCGGCCCGGCAACTGGCCAAGGCGCTCGGGATCGAACTGGTTCGCTTCGACATGTCCGAATACATGGAGCGCCACACCGTTTCGCGTTTGATCGGTGCACCTCCGGGGTACGTCGGGTTCGATCAGGGCGGCCTGCTGACTGAAGCGATCACCAAGCAGCCTCATTGCGTGCTGTTGCTCGATGAAATCGAGAAGGCGCATCCGGAAGTCTTCAACCTGCTGTTGCAGGTCATGGACCACGGTACGCTTACCGATAACAACGGGCGCAAGGCGGATTTCCGTAACGTGATCGTCATCATGACGACCAACGCCGGTGCCGAAACCGCAGCTCGGGCTTCTATTGGCTTCACGCATCAGGATCACTCGTCTGACGCGATGGAAGTGATCAAGAAGAGCTTCACGCCGGAATTCCGTAACCGTCTGGACACCATTATCCAGTTTGGTCGCCTCAGTCATGAGGTCATCAAAAGCGTGGTGGACAAGTTCCTTACCGAACTGCAGGCGCAGCTGGAAGACAAGCGTGTACTGCTCGAGGTCACCGACGCTGCACGCAGTTGGCTGGCGGCCGGTGGTTATGATGCGACGATGGGTGCGCGACCAATGGCGCGCTTGATCCAGGACAAGATCAAGCGTCCGCTGGCGGAGGAGATTCTCTTTGGCGAACTGGCCGAGCATGGCGGTGTGGTACACATCGACATCAAGGATGGCGAGTTGACCTTCGACTTTGAGACTACTGCTGAAATGGCCTGACGGTTGTTGCTGTTGCTTTAAAGCAGAAGGCGCCTGGTGGCGCCTTTTTGCTGTCTGTGGATTTGGGTTTGGGTTTGGGTTTGGGGTTCGGGTGTATATCCGTTGCTGCGGTAACGGCTGCTGGCGGTTTCGCCCTTACGGCGACTCACTTTTTTTACAAGCGCCTAAAAAAAGTAAGCAAAAAAACGCTCGCCCCAAGCGTACGGCACCTCGCTTAGGCTCGGCGTTCCCTCGCTACGGTATTCATCAGGAGGCATCGCCTACGGTCTGCTTCGCGACGACCTCCTCTCGATGTGTCCGGCTACGCCGTACGGCGCTACGCGCCAACCTCCTGATGAACACCTCCACTCGGCCTCCCGAAGGGGCGGGCGGATCAAGATCAACAGCGGCAGGCGAGCTAACGCTCGGCCTGTTGAGTGGTGGGGGGGATGCGCTGCTTTGCCTTTTTTGCCTTTTTTGTGGGAGTCGGGCTTGCTCGCGATGACGGCCTGAAAGCCGACCAATCACTCACAGATGTACGCCATTCAAAAGTGTGGGAGCTGGCTTGCCTGCGATGGCGGCCTGACAGCCGACCAATCTCTTGCAGATGCACGCCAATCCATTGTGGGAGAGCCTGCTCGCGATGGCGATCTGACAGCCGGCGTATCTCTTGCGGATGTACACCAATTAAAACTGTGGGGGCTGGCTTGCCTGTGATGGCGGCCTGACTGTTGATCGGTTTCTGATGGATGTACTCGAATTACAGTGGGCCTACAAAACGCTTTGGCTTTGGCTTTGGCTTTGGCTTTGGCTTTGGCTTTGGCTTTGGCTTTGGCTTTGGCTTTGGCTTTGGCTTTGGCTTTGGCTTTTGATCTTGATCTGCTTTTGATCTTTCGCCCCATCGGCAGGCCGAGCGTAGGTGTCCATCAGGGGGTAGGCGCGCAGCGCCGTTCGACGAAGTCGAACACATCGAGAGGAGGTCGTAGCGAAGCAGACCGTAGGCGATGCCCCCTGATGGGCACCGTAGGGAGGGAACACCGAGCCTTGGCGAGGTGCCGTACGCCGGGGCGAAGCCTTTTGCTTACTTTTCGGCGTCTGGAAAAGTGAGTCGCTGTAAGAGCGAAACCATAAGCAGCCGTTACCGCAGCAACGGATATACACCCCAGCCGAAAGATCCCAGACAAACAAAAACGCCCGGCAGAGCCGGGCGTTTTGTATTGACTTGATTAACGAGCGCGGTAAGTGATCCGCCCTTTGCTCAAATCATAGGGCGTCAGCTCGACGCGCACTTTGTCACCGGTAAGAATACGAATGTAATTCTTGCGCATCTTGCCGGAAATATGCGCGGTTACGACGTGCCCATTTTCCAACTCCACACGAAACATGGTGTTGGGCAGGGTGTCGACGACAGTGCCTTCCATTTCGAAGCTGTCTTCTTTCGACATGCAGTAAAGCCCTCGGTATCCAATGAATGGCCCGGTGCAACTGCGCCAGGCAAAAGCGGCGTGCATTGTGCCCGAAAAGTGGGGTTTAAGCCAAGGGCTTTAGGGCTGAACCTAGTTCAGTACCACCCAGCGCTGATTAATCAGCAGCTCTATGGGGCGATATTGGGTCTTGTAGTTCATTTTCTTGCAGTTTTTGATCCAGTATCCGAGGTAAACCGCGTCCAGTCCCAGGCGCCGGGCTTCGTTGATCTGCCAGAGAATCGCGTAACGGCCCAGGCTGCGGCGATCTTCTTCGGGCTCATAGAAGGTGTAGACCGCCGACAAGCCGTTGGGCAGCAGATCCGTCACGGCGACCGCCAGCAGACGGCCTTCGAGGCGGAACTCATAGAAACGCGAAAACGGCAGGTCGCGGACCAGAAAGGTCGAAAACTGATCGCGGCTGGGCGGGTACATGTCGCCATCGGCGTGGCGCTGTTCGATATAGCGTTGGTAAAGCTCGAAATATTCTTCGCTGAAACCCGGTTTGGCTGGGCGAACCTGCAGGTCGGCGTTGCGTTTGAAAATGCGTTTTTGCTGACGGTTTGGCGAAAACTGTGCAACCGGAATGCGCGCAGGCACACACGCATTGCAATTTTGGCAATGCGGCCGGTACAGGTGATCGCCACTGCGACGAAAACCCATTTCCGACAGGTCTGCATAGACATGCACATCCATGGGCTGGCTAGGGTCGAGGAACAGCGTGGTGGCCTGTTCGTCGGGCAGATAGCTGCAAGAGTGGGGCTGAGTGGCATAGAACTTGAGGCGCGCCAACTCGGTCATGAATCAACCCTCGGGAATAGCTGTTCAATTAAGTGTAAGCCACGAGCGCAAAAGTCGCTCAGCAAACCCATGGGGCGCCGCTGGCTTGATCAAGGTGTTGCTGCAGATAGCCAGCAAACTCTCGGCGCGGGATCGCCCGGGCACCCAGACTGTGCAGATGACCGGTCGGCATCTGGCAGTCGATCAGCACGAAACCGGCGTCCTTGAGGTGGTTGACCAGCGTGGCGAAGCCGACCTTGGAGGCGTTGTCGGCCCGGCTGAACATCGATTCACCAAAAAACAGCTGACCCATGGCCAGGCCATAGAGCCCACCCACCAATACCCCTTGGTCCCAGACTTCGACCGAGTGGGCGTATCCGCGAGCGTGCAGCTCCATGTAGGCGGTTTGCATCGCTTCGGTGATCCAGGTGCCATCGGCGTACTCCCGCGGAGCTGCGCAGGCGCGTATGACGGCCGGGAAGTCCTGATCGAACGTCACGTCGTAACGCTTTTGGCGCAACAGCTTGCCGAGGCTGCGAGAAATATGCAATTCGTCGGGAAACAATACGGTGCGTGGGTCCGGCGACCACCAGAGGATCGGTTGGCCCTCCGAAAACCACGGGAAGCAACCGTGGCGGTAAGCCTGGATCAGCCGATCGGCGCTCAGGTCGCCGCCAGCGGCAAGCAGGCCGTTGGGGTCGCGCATGGCTTTTTCCAGCGGCGGGAATTTCAGGGAGTCGCGTTGTAACCAGGTCAGCATGGTATCCAGGCTTGCAGAAGGGGAGGGCAGCGGCAGGCATTGGCCTGCCGCAACGAATGTCTTATCAGTTGTCGTCCAGGTACTTCTCTGCGTCCAGTGCCGCCATGCAGCCGGCACCGGCGGAAGTCACCGCCTGACGGTAGACGTGGTCGGCCACATCGCCGGCGGCAAACACCCCTTCGATCTCGGTGGCGGTGGCATTGCCTTCGCTGCCGCCGCGAACTCGCAGGTAGCCGTTATGCATTTCCAGCTGACCCTGGAACAGGTCGGTATTGGGTTTATGGCCGATGGCGATGAATACGCCGGTCAGCTCCAGGTCTTTCATCGCGCCGGTCAGGCTGTCGCGCAGGCGTGCACCGGTTACGCCGCTGGCATCGCCCAATACCTCTTCAAGGTTCTGGTTCCAGTGCAGGCGAATGTTGCCATTTTTGGCACGCTCGAACAGTTTGTCCTGAAGAATCTTCTCTGAGCGCAGTTTGTCGCGACGATGAATCAGATGCACTTCCTTGGCGATGTTGGCCAGGTACAGCGCTTCTTCAACGGCCGTGTTGCCACCGCCAATCACTGCGACCACCTGATTGCGGTAGAAAAAACCATCGCAGGTGGCACAGGCAGAAACGCCTTTGCCGGCGAAGGTTTCTTCAGAAGGCAGCCCCAGGTATTGTGCCGAAGCACCGGTCGCGATAATCAATGCATCGCAGGTGTAGGTGCCACTGTCGCCAGTGAGGCGAAACGGCCGCTGCTGCAACTCTGCGGTGTGAATGTGGTCGTAGACGATCTCGGTGTCGAAACGCTCGGCATGTTTTTGCATGCGTTCCATCAGCACCGGGCCGGTCAGGCCTTCAACATCGCCTGGCCAGTTGTCGACTTCAATGGTGGTGGTCAATTGACCGCCGGCTTGCAGGCCGGTAATAACAGTCGGCTTGAGGTTGGCACGAGCGGCATAAACGGCGGCGCTGTAACCGGCAGGGCCGGAACCCAGAATGATCAGGCGTGAATGCTTAGCTTCGCTCATAAAAACACCTCATAAGCCTTTGTCACAAAAGAGAATGCATGCTCAAATTGAAGCGCGCGCAACGTACTTTTGGCTATGCTACACCTTAGCTGCTCTGGCGTGGCATCGTGCGGGCAAACCCGTACAATGCCGGTCTGTATCAGGATGTTCCGAAATCTTCGTATAAAAGATCGCTGTCTTCGGCATCTCCGACGGTTTCAGATTTCGATGTCAGAGTGTTAAAAGTAGTCTCTGTTGCGCCCGTTAACTTTGTTACCTGCCCGGAGTGGGCAGTTTTTTGTAGTCAATCAACAGTTGGACGCGCTACAGGCGCAGGAAAAGACGCGTTTTGAAGAAATCCACCGCAGCACCTAAAACAGTAGTTCCACTCTGGCGTCAGCATCTGCACTACCGGCTCAAGGAAGGTGCACTGATCGCCATCGGTGCCTTGTGCCTGTTCCTGATGATGGCCTTGCTGACCTATGGCAAGGACGATCCGGGCTGGAGTCATAACAGCAAAATCGACGATGTACAGAACTTCGGCGGGCCGGCCGGCTCCTACAGCGCCGATATCCTGTTCATGGTGCTGGGTTACTTCGCCTATATCTTCCCGCTGTTGCTGGCGATCAAGACTTACCAGATCTTCCGCCAGCGCCACGAACCGTGGCAGTGGAGCGGCTGGCTGTTTTCCTGGCGCCTGATCGGCCTGGTGTTTCTGGTGCTGTCGGGCGCAGCCCTGGCGCATATCCATTTCCACGCCCCGACCGGTTTGCCGGCCGGCGCTGGCGGTGCATTGGGTGAAAGCCTGGGCGATCTGGCGAAGAACGCGCTGAATATCCAGGGCAGCACCCTGATGTTCATCGCGCTGTTTCTGTTCGGCCTGACCGTGTTCACCGACCTTTCATGGTTCAAGGTGATGGACGTCACCGGCAAGATCACTCTCGACCTGTTCGAACTGTTCCAGGGAGCTGCCAATCGCTGGTGGGCTGCGCGCACTGAACGCAAGCAACTGGTTGCACAATTGCGTGAAGTCGACGATCGGGTGCACGAAGTCGTGGCTCCGACCGTGACCGACAAGCGCGAGCAAGCCAAGGTCAAGGAACGCCTGATCGAGCGCGAGCAAGCCCTGAGCAAGCACATGTCCGAGCGCGAGAAGCAGGTTCCGCCGGTGATTGCTCCAGCACCGCCGAAAGCGCCGCCGCCAAGCAAACGCGTCGAAAAAGAGAAACAGGCGCCGCTGTTCGTTGACAGCGCGGTCGAAGGCACCTTGCCGCCGATCTCGATTCTCGACCCGGCAGAAAAGAAACAGCTCAACTATTCGCCTGAGTCGCTGGCTGCGGTTGGCCATTTGCTGGAAATCAAGCTCAAGGAATTCGGCGTCGAAGTCTCGGTGGATTCGATTCACCCAGGCCCGGTGATTACCCGTTACGAGATCCAACCGGCGGCCGGGGTAAAAGTCAGCCGTATCTCCAACCTGGCCAAAGACCTTGCACGTTCGCTGGCAGTGACCAGTGTGCGGGTGGTGGAAGTGATTCCCGGCAAGACCACGGTCGGTATCGAGATTCCCAACGAAGACCGGCAGATCGTGCGTTTCTCCGAAGTGCTGTCGACGCCGGAATACGATGACGCCAAGTCCCCGGTCACCCTGGCCCTGGGTCACGACATCGGCGGTAAGCCGATCATCGTCGACCTGGCAAAAATGCCTCACCTGCTGGTGGCCGGTACTACCGGTTCCGGTAAGTCGGTGGGCGTGAACGCGATGATTCTGTCGATTCTGTTCAAGTCGGGCCCGGAAGACGCCAAGCTGATCATGATCGACCCGAAAATGCTTGAACTGTCGATCTACGAAGGCATTCCTCACCTGCTGTGCCCGGTGGTTACCGACATGAAGGACGCTGCCAACGCGTTGCGCTGGAGCGTGGCCGAGATGGAGCGCCGCTACAAGCTGATGGCGAAGATGGGCGTGCGTAACCTGTCGGGTTTCAACCAGAAGGTCAGGGAGGCGCAGGAAGCCGGTACGCCGCTGACGGATCCGTTGTACAACCGCGAAAGCATTCACGACGAAGCTCCGCTGCTGACCAAGCTGCCAACCATCGTGGTGGTGGTCGACGAATTCGCCGACATGATGATGATCGTCGGCAAGAAGGTTGAAGAGTTGATCGCCCGGATCGCCCAGAAAGCCCGTGCGGCCGGTATTCACTTGATCCTTGCGACCCAGCGCCCGTCGGTGGATGTGATCACCGGTCTGATCAAGGCCAACATTCCGACCCGTATGGCGTTCCAGGTATCGAGCAAGATCGACTCGCGAACCATCATCGACCAGGGTGGTGCCGAGCAGTTGCTGGGTCACGGTGACATGCTCTACATGCCACCGGGCACCAGTCTGCCAATTCGGGTTCACGGCGCGTTCGTTTCCGACGATGAAGTTCACCGGGTGGTTGAAGCCTGGAAACTGCGCGGTGCACCGGAGTACAACGACGACATCCTCAACGGTGTCGAAGAGGCGGGCAGTGGCTTTGAAGGCAGCAGCGGTGGCGGCGACGATGATGCTGAAACCGACGCGCTCTATGACGAAGCGGTGCAGTTCGTGCTGGAAAGCCGCCGCGCCTCGATCTCTGCGGTTCAGCGCAAGCTGAAGATCGGCTACAACCGCGCTGCGCGCATGATCGAAGCCATGGAAATGGCCGGGGTCGTGACCTCCATGAATACCAACGGCTCGCGTGAAGTGCTTGCACCAGGCCCTATGCGCGACTGACCGGTGCCGCGTGAAATCACGCGGCACGCCATTCAAACGAATATCAAAGAGGACTCCCATGCGTCTTATCCGCATGTTGCTGCTGCCGGTACTGGCTTTAACCACGCTTTCGGCCCACGCCGATGACAAGGACGTGGCGCGTCTGACTCAGTTGCTCGAAAAGTCGCAGACCCTGACCGCACGTTTCTCTCAGCTGACCCTCGACGGCAGCGGTACTCAGTTGCAGGAAACCGCTGGCGAAATGTCCTTGCAGCGTCCGGGCCTGTTCTACTGGCACACCGATGCACCGCAAGAACAGCTGATGGTGTCGGATGGCAAGAAGGTTTCCTTGTGGGACCCGGACCTGCAACAGGTCACCATCAAGAACCTTGATCAGCGCCTGACCCAGACTCCAGCATTGTTGCTGTCCGGTGATGTGTCGAAAATCAGCCAGAGCTTCGCCATTACGTCCAAGGAAGCCGGCGGCGTGATCGACTTCACGCTCAAGCCCAAGACCAAGGACACGCTGTTCGACAGCCTGCGCCTGTCGTTCCGCAACGGTATGGTCAATGACATGCAGATGATCGACAGCGTCGGTCAGCGCACCAATATCCTGTTCACCGGGGTCAAGGCCAACGAGCCGATTCCGGCCTCCAAGTTCAAGTTCGACATCCCCAAGGGTGCCGATGTGATCCAGGAATAAAGAGCAGCAGAAACCCGGTGCCGGGCAGTCAAGGGAAGGTGCAGCACACACACAACCTGTGGTGAGGGGGCTTGCCCTAATGCCGATCACTTAAATACTGAACCTGTGGCGAGGGAGCTTGCTCCCGCTGGGGCGCGAAGCGGCCCTGAAAATGGGGACTGCTACGCAGTCCAGCGGGAGCAAGCTCCCTCACCACAGGGTATTCGCCGGACTTGAGAATTACGTAATAATTAGAGGTTTTAACCCTACGTGATGGACCTGTTTCGCAGTGCCCCGATAGCTCAGCCGTTGGCCGCCCGTTTACGTGCGGCCAACCTGGACGAGTATGTCGGTCAGGAACACCTGTTGGCCCGCGGCAAGCCGTTGCGCGAGGCGCTGGAGCAGGGTGCCTTGCACTCGATGATTTTCTGGGGGCCGCCGGGCGTGGGTAAAACCACCCTGGCGCGGCTGCTCGCGGAAGTCTCGGATGCGCACTTCGAAACGGTCTCGGCGGTGCTGGCCGGGGTCAAGGAGATCCGCCAGGCGGTGGAAGTTGCCAAGCAGCAGGCCGGGCAATATGGCCGCCGAACCATTCTGTTCGTCGACGAAGTGCATCGCTTCAACAAGTCGCAACAAGATGCCTTTCTGCCGTACGTCGAAGACGGCACGCTGATTTTCATTGGCGCGACCACCGAAAACCCGTCGTTTGAACTGAATAACGCACTGCTGTCCCGTGCGCGCGTCTACGTGCTCAAGAGCCTCGACGAAACCGCGCTGCACAAACTGGTGCAGCGGGCGTTGACCGAAGAGCGCGGTCTGGGCAAGCGTCAGCTGAGCCTCGGCGATGACGGTTTCAAGATGCTGCTCAGCGCCGCTGACGGTGACGGCCGGCGCCTGCTGAACTTGCTGGAGAACGCCTCCGACCTGGCCGAAGACGGCACGGAAATCGGCGTCGAGCTGCTGCAAAGCCTGCTTGGCGACACCCGGCGACGTTTCGACAAAGGCGGCGAAGCGTTTTACGACCAGATCTCTGCGCTGCACAAATCGGTGCGCGGCTCCAACCCGGACGGCGCGCTGTACTGGTTCGCACGGATGCTCGACGGTGGCTGCGATCCGTTGTACCTGGCCCGGCGCGTGGTGCGCATGGCCAGCGAAGACATCGGCAATGCTGACCCGCGTGCCTTGAGCCTGTGCCTGGCGGCGTGGGATGTGCAGGAGCGACTGGGCAGCCCCGAAGGCGAGTTGGCGGTCGCGCAGGCGATTACCTATCTGGCCTGTGCGCCGAAAAGCAACGCGGTTTATATGGGCTTCAAAGCTGCCATGCGCAGCGCTGCCGAGCATGGCTCGCTGGAAGTCCCGCTGCATTTGCGCAATGCCCCGACCAAGTTGATGAAACAACTCGGTTACGGCGACGAATACCGTTATGCCCACGACGAACCGGACGCTTACGCGGCCGGCGAAGATTATTTCCCGGAGGAACTGGAGCCGCAGTCGTTCTATCGTCCGGTACCCCGTGGCCTCGAATTGAAGATCGGCGAGAAGCTCAACCACCTTGCGCAGCTGGACCGTCTGAGCCCCAAACAGCGGAGAAAACCTTGATTCCCTTGATCGTTGCGGTCTCCGTCGGCGGTATTGCCGGCACATTACTGCGTTTTGCGACCGGCAACTGGATCAACGCAAATTGGCCGCGGCACTTCTATACCGCGACGCTGGCCGTTAATATCATTGGCTGCCTGTTGATCGGCTTTTTGTATGGTCTGTTTATGCTGCGCCCGGAAGTGCCGATTGAGGTGCGTGCCGGGTTGATGGTGGGCTTCCTTGGCGGCCTGACGACTTTTTCATCCTTTTCACTGGATACGGTGCGCTTGCTCGAAAGCGGGCAAGTACCGCTGGCCCTGGGCTACGCGGCAATCAGCGTATTCGGCGGGCTGCTCGCGACCTGGGCTGGCCTGTCCCTGACCAAACTTTGATAAACGAGAGACCGACATGCTCGATTCCAAACTGTTACGTAGCAACCTTCAGGACGTAGCGGACCGCCTGGCATCCCGCGGCTTCAGCCTGGATGTTGCGCGCATCGAAGCGCTGGAAGAACAGCGCAAGACCGTCCAGACCCGCACCGAAGCACTGCAGGCTGAACGTAACGCGCGCTCCAAATCCATCGGTCAGGCCAAGCAGCGCGGCGAAGACATCGCGCCGTTGATGGCCGACGTCGAGCGCATGGCGAACGAGCTTGGTATCGGCAAAGTCGAGCTGGACGAGATCCAGACCGAACTGGACTCGATCCTGCTGAATATTCCGAACCTGCCGCACGAGTCGGTGCCGATTGGTTCCGACGAAGACGGCAACGTCGAAGTGCGCCGCTGGGGCACGCCGACCACCTTCGATTTCGAGATCAAGGATCACGTCGCGCTGGGCGAGAAGTTCGGCTGGCTGGACTTTGAAACCGCCGCCAAGCTGTCCGGTGCCCGTTTCTCCCTGCTGCGTGGGCCGATTGCCCGTCTGCACCGCGGACTGGCGCAGTTCATGATCAACCTGCACACCAGCGAGCATGGCTACGAAGAAGCCTACACGCCTTATCTGGTTCAGGCGCCGGCCTTGCAGGGCACCGGTCAACTGCCGAAGTTCGAGGAAGACCTGTTCAAGATCAGCCGCGAAGGCGAAGCCGATCTGTACCTGATCCCGACTGCTGAAGTGTCGCTGACCAACATCGTGGCTGGCGAAATCATCGACGCCAAACAGCTGCCGATCAAATTCGTCGCTCACACCCCGTGCTTCCGTAGCGAAGCCGGTGCGTCGGGCCGTGACACCCGTGGGATGATTCGTCAGCACCAGTTCGACAAGGTCGAAATGGTCCAGATCGTTGAGCCATCGACTTCGATGGAAGCGCTGGAAAGCCTGACCGCCAACGCCGAGAAAGTCCTGCAATTGCTGGAACTGCCATACCGTACCCTGGCGCTGTGCACCGGCGACATGGGCTTCAGCGCGGTCAAGACCTACGACCTGGAAGTGTGGGTCCCGAGCCAGGGCAAATACCGTGAAATTTCGTCGTGCTCCAACTGCGGCGATTTCCAGGCCCGGCGCATGCAAGCACGTTTCCGTAACCCGGAAACCGGCAAGCCCGAGCTGGTCCACACCCTGAACGGTTCCGGCCTGGCGGTCGGTCGTACCCTGGTGGCGGTGCTGGAGAACTATCAGCAGGCCGACGGTTCGATCCGCGTGCCAGCCGTGCTCAAGCCGTACATGGGCGGCCTTGAGGTCATCGGCTAAATGGAATTTCTGCCGCTGTTTCACAACCTGCGCGGCAGTCGTGTGTTGGTCGTCGGTGGGGGGGAGATTGCCTTGCGCAAATCCCGTCTGCTGGCCGACGCCGGCGCGCTGCTGCGGGTCGTTGCACCTGAGATCGAAGCCCAGCTGCGTGAGCTGGTGCAGAACAGTGGCGGCGAGTTGGTGTTGCGCGGCTATCGTGAGTCGGACCTCGACGGCTGCGGGCTGATCATTGCCGCTACCGACGACGAACCACTGAATGCGCAAGTCTCCAAAGATGCTCATCGGCGCTGCGTGCCGGTCAACGTGGTGGACGCGCCGGCCCTGTGCAGCGTGATCTTCCCGGCGATCGTCGACCGTTCGCCGTTGGTGATTGCCGTGTCCAGCGGCGGCGATGCGCCGGTGTTGGCGCGGTTGATCCGCGCCAAGCTGGAAACCTGGATTCCTTCGACCTATGGCCAACTGGCCGGGTTGGCAGCGCGTTTTCGCAATCAGGTCAAAGGCCTGTTCCCGGATGTGCAGCAACGTCGGGCATTCTGGGAAGAGGTGTTCCAGGGGCCGATCGCTGATCGTCAATTGGCCGGGCAGGGCGCTGAAGCCGAGCGTTTGTTGCTGGCGAAAATCAACGGCGAATCCCCCAACGCTCCAGGTGAGGTGTATCTGGTCGGCGCAGGGCCGGGTGATCCGGATCTACTGACATTCCGCGCCTTGCGGCTGATGCAGCAAGCCGATGTGGTGCTGTATGACCGTCTGGTGGCACCGGCGATTCTTGAACTGTGTCGTCGTGATGCCGAGCGGATCTATGTCGGCAAGCGACGTGCCGATCACGCGGTGCCTCAGGATCAGATCAACCAGCAATTGGTCGACCTGGCCAAGCAGGGTAAGCGTGTCGTGCGGTTGAAGGGCGGTGATCCGTTCATTTTCGGCCGTGGTGGCGAAGAGATCGAAGAACTGGCGGCTCACGGCATTCCGTTCCAGGTCGTGCCGGGTATTACCGCTGCCAGCGGTTGCGCGGCCTACGCCGGGATTCCGCTGACTCACCGCGATTACGCGCAGTCGGTGCGTTTTATCACCGGTCACCTGAAGGACGGCACCTCGGATCTGCCGTGGAGCGATCTGGTCGCACCCGCGCAAACCCTGGTGTTTTACATGGGGCTGGTGGGGCTGCCGATCATCTGCGAAGAATTGATCAGGCATGGTCGTTCGGCGGACACGCCGGCAGCGTTGATCCAGCAGGGCACGACGCCTAATCAACGAGTTTTCACCGGCACGCTGGCCAACCTTCCACAGCTGGTGGCGGAGCATGAAGTGCATGCGCCGACCTTGGTGATCGTGGGAGAAGTGGTGCAACTTCGCGAGAAGCTCGCGTGGTTTGAAGGCGCCCAGTCGCAACTCTGAACACTGTGGCGAGGGGGCTTGCCCCCGCTGGGGCGCGTAGCGGCCCTGAAACCAATGACCGCGGTCTTACTGATAGACCGCACTCTCCGGTTTTGCGGCTGCTTCGCAACCGAGCGGGGGCAAGCCCCCTCGCCACAATTGATCGTTGTCACGGCCGGGTTCAGTTCAGCACCTAGGCCTTGCGCCAAACCCCTTTCCCGCTCAACCGCTCCCGATCATGGGCGACGGTGAAATCCTGCGCCGGTCCTTTCGGCACAATGCCGGTCGGATTGATCGTACGATGGCTCGCGTAGTAATGCCCCTTGATGTGGGCAAAGTCTACGGTGTCGGCAATCCCTGGCCACTGATACAGCTCGCGTAGCCAGTTCGACAGGTTCGGGTAATCGGCGATCCGCTGCAGGTTGCACTTGAAGTGGCTGTAATACACCGCGTCGAAGCGAATCAGCGTGGTGAACAGGCGAATGTCCGCCTCGGTCAGGTATTCGCCGGCCAGGTAGCGCTTCTCGCCCAGCCGGTTTTCCAGCCAGTCGAGTTCGCTGAACAGCTCATCAAAGGCTTCTTCATAAGCCGTTTGCGAGGTGGCAAACCCGGCGCGATACACGCCGTTGTTCACCGCCGGATAAATCCGTGCATTCAGCTCATCGATTTCAGCGCGCAAGGGTTGCGGGTAGAAGTCCAGGCCATTGCCGGTCAGACCGTCGAACGCACTGTTGAACATGCGGATGATTTCCGCCGATTCGTTGCTGACGATGCGCTTTTGCAGGTTATCCCACAGCACGGGCACCGTTACGCGGCCGGTGTAGTCGGCGGTATCGGCGGTGTAGCGCTGGTGCATGAACGTGAGGTGGTCGAGCTTGTCGCCCGTGGAGCCGAAGGCCTTGTCGAAGGTCCAGCCGTTTTCCAGCATCAGCCAGCTGACCACCGACACATCGACCAGGCTTTCCAGGCCTTTGAGCTTGCGCAGAATCAGTGTGCGATGCGCCCAGGGACAGGCGAGCGACACGTAGAGGTGATAGCGACCCGCTTGTGCAGGGAAGCCGCCTTCACCGCTGGGGCCGGGTTTGCCGTCGGCGGTCAGCCAGTTACGGCGCTGCGCTTGTTCGCGCTGGAACGCGCCGTCCTTGCTGCTTTCGTACCACTGATCACGCCATTGCCCTTCGATCAGCAAACCCATCTTGAACTCCAAAGTCGTTAAACGTTGGAGTTGAGTCTAATCCGATCCCTTCGAACAAAAAGCGCAAAGGTTGGGCGTTAATGATCGATTAAATAGATTTGTCGCGAGCATCCCAGAACTGCTGAGCCTTGACGAAGGCTTCATCACGCGGCGTACCGAGACCGCGCAAGGCCAGGGCCATGGTCGAAATCAGCGCCATTTGCGGGTAGCTGTCGACCACGTCGCCGCGCCATACGGCTTTCAAGTGTTCCGGGTCCAGGCTCGCCGGTTTGACGTGGCGTTGCGCCGACAGCTGCGGCCATTCCTCGTCCCAGCTCTGACCGCCAGTGGTGCCGTACAAGTGACTATCGGCATCCGGGTTGATCTCGATCTCACCGCCATCGCCCTTGATCACGATCGCGTTATCGCCCAGCAAGCCGCTGGCGTCGCGGTGCACGCCCTGATAGCCGGGGTGGAAGATGCTTTGCAAGCCACAGCGAGCGCCCAACGGGTTGAGAATTCGCGCCAGCGAGTGGATTGGCGAACGCAGGCCGAGGGTGTTGCGCAGGTCAATCATCCGTTGCAGTTGCGGCGCCCAGTCGCCCAACGGAATAAACGCCAGGTTGCCTTGCTCCAGCGCCTCACCCACTTGTTGCCAGTTACGGCACAGAGGGATCTGCAATGGTTCGAGCAGTTGCTCGCTGTACAGCCGCCCGGCGGTATGTGCGCCACCGCCATGCATCAGGATCCGCACGCCGTTTTGCGCCAGGCACTTGGCCGCCAGCAGGTACCACGGCAGGTGGCGCTTCTTGCCGGCGTAGGTCGGCCAGTCCAGATCGACACCCAGCGCTGGCGCGTTCAACCGCTCGCGCAAGGCTTCGGTGAAACCTGCCAGCTCTTCCGGGCTTTCTTCCTTGTGCCGCAACAGCATCAGGAAGGCACCGAGTTGAGTGTCCTCGACCTTGTCGTCGAGCAGCATGCCCATGGCCTCGCGGGCCTCTTCGCGAGTCAGGCTGCGGGCGCCGCGTTTGCCTTTGCCGAGAATCCGCACGAACTGCGCGAAAGGGTGTTCGGCAGGTGTTTCAGTGATCAGTGGGGCGAAATCGGTCATAGACAATTCGTCGGTTTGGGCAGGCCCGCCAGCTTGGCGGCAAGTTTGGCGGGAGTGCCTTTGAACAATCGGTTCAGGTGCAGGCTGTTGCCCTTGTCCGGGCCCAGCTTCAGCGCGGTGTATTTGATCAGCGGGCGAGTGGCCGGCGACAGCTGGAACTCCTGATAGAAGCCGCGCAGCAGCTCAAGGATTTCCCAGTGTTCGGGGCTCAGCTCAAGTTCTTCGGCGGCAGCCAGCGCTGTGGCGACTTCGGCGGACCAGTCACCCAGATCAACCAGGTAACCGTCCTTGTCCAGATCGATGCGACGAGCGCCTACGGTAAGCGAATTCATAACCAGCTGTTGACCTTGTCGTAGTGAATCGACAGTTCGACGAAGGCCGGATAGTCGACGCTTTTGACCCAGTCGGGCACTTGCAGGCCGCGAGCCTGAACATCTTCGTCGAGGACAAACAGGCGCAAGGTTTCGCTGTGTGCTTGCAGTGCGCTGAGTGGCGCGGTGCCGGGCTGCAAGGCGTAGACCGCATCGCCACTGAGCAGCAGGGCATCGCTCGCACCCAGCATGCGCAGGCAACTGGTCAGCCGGTTATCGGTAAACGGCGAGTGAGACAACACATGCAAAGTCGACATCAGAGGGTGATCACTTGGTCATAACGGTCAATAACAGCCGAGATTTGCTCAGCAGCCAGCACCTGCAACGGGTTGAGGCTCAAGGCCGTCGGCACCAGGCCGCGTGCGGTTGCGCTGTCGCCACACACGTACAGGTCTTCTATACCAAACAACCCAAGCGCCTGCAGGTTGGCGCTGAGGTCTTTTTGTTGCACGGCTTTGGCGTCCTGCCCGGTGGCGAGCTGGAACACGCCGTCATCGAGAAACAGCAGGCCGATCGGCAAATCGAAGGCGCCACCAGCGAGTACGATATCCAGCGCTTCACGGGCGCTTGGGCCAGACCAGGGTGCCTGCCGGCTGATAATCAGCAACGATTTAGGCATGTTTCATGGCCCTCCAAAACAGATCAGGCGATCGGCGTCTTGCACCGCATCGTGCAACTGCCCGAGCCCGGACAATTCCCACGGTGCGCTGACATTGATTGCCGTGCGCTGATAACGCCTGGCTTCTGCTTCATCCAGCACACCGCGACGCAAGGCTGCAGCAATACACACTACGCCGTCGAGTTGGTGCTCGCTGACGAAGTTGCGCCATTGCAGTGCCAGGTCCTGCTCGTCCTGTGGCGTAACGACGTTGCTCGACGCGTTGTAAACGCCGTCCTGGTAGAAAAACAGCCGCACGATCTCATGCCCACCGGCCAGCGCTGCCTGAGCAAACAGCAGGGCGCGGCGCGAGGAGGGCGCATGTGCGGCGGAAAACAGCGCAATGGCGAACTTCATGATGAACTCTGACAACAAATCTGCGGCCATGATAAAGCTTTATCGCCAGTGCGGCGAAGGGCGATTCAGCGCGGCATATAGCCCATCTGCCAACGCCGTGGAATCTTCAGTGAAACAGCACCGAGGACGCCGGCCAGCAGACCGCTGGCATACAGGGCTTGCAGGCCGAGATGGTGTTCGAGCGCTGCGCCCAGGACGGCGCCGGCAAACATGCCGGTCCACGGAATCAGTTGCACCCGCCAGCCATTGCGGCGTTCGCCGAGCAACCAGCGTCCCAGACCGCGCCCAAAGCGTGACAGGGCGCCGGTGACATAGGTCAACCCGACCGGAAAGCCGTTGACCTGTTCGACGGCGGCGTTGAGCATCCCCATGGCGATGATCGCTGCCAGCAACGCCGGTAATTTAGCCTCGAATGGCCATGCAGCGGCGCCGCACAACAGCGCAGCGACGCACAGCATCAAGGGCAGGGCGCGTCGGCCGCTGAATCGGCTGACTACAATGCCCAAGGCGTTGCCGACGACAAACATGGCGACCAGCACCAGCAACCGCAAGGTCATGCCCAGATCTGCGCCGCTGATCGCTACCGCCAGGCGAGTGGTGTTGCCGCTCATGAAGGAGACGAAGTCGCCAGTGGCCATAAAGCCGATAGCGTCGGTCATGCCAGCCAGCACTGACAGGCTCGCTACCAGCAACATACCGATCCGGCCGCGCCATTTCTGCACGTGCAACAGGCCCGGTGTGTGGGCGCGATTAGGTGAAGACGGCAGCATTCGTCAACTCTCGATACCATGCAGTTTGCGATATTCCTTCCAGTCCATGCCGGCCATTTGCGCCACTTCCTTGTGCACCTCCAGCCGTTGGGCTTCATAGTCCTCAACAGTGGCCACGGTCAATTGCAATGTCAGTTCCCAGGCAAACAGGCCCAGACGCTCGGCCTCCGCCTCGTAGGCTTCATGCAGTCGTTCGTTGCGATACTGCGCCATGGTTTCGCCTTTGGCCTGGGCGGCCAGAGGGTTTAGGTGATCGAGCTCTTCGCGTAACGCCGGTCGTGCATTGAGAAATCGTTGCAGCGCCAGTTCGTGCTGCGAGTCGATGGAGGCCATGGACCGTCCTTGTCAAAAAGAAAGTATGCGCGTCTTGAGGGCGTTTGCCTTGACGCGGGTCAGGAGGTCTTTTTCTTGTTGGCTTTGGCCTCGGCGGCCAGGCACTCAAGTGCAAACTGCTCGGTGTAGGTCATCTGGATCGGCGTGGTTTCACCTTTGACGGTTCTTTCGCCATCGAGGATGTAGCGAATGCGCTTGTCGGTCACGCCAATGCGTTTGGCGATCCACGACGGAGTCTGACCGATCTGGCTGATCAGCTTGTCGGCGTAGTCGGTGGAAGGTTTGTAAAACTCGGCATTGGGGGGCATGGGCTTTCCGGAGGAAGTTGCTCGGCGCGACGCGCCAATTATGGCGCGACAGGGTGCGCGAATCGGCGCGGGCTGTCGCGAACTATATCAAGTAACGCATCAAGTAAAGCAGAGCAGCGCCATGAGGAAGAACCTTGCCAGGCGCTTCGGAGTAGCCGCTTGCGGTGATACAGTCAGCGTTTTGCGAATAAGGAAACACAATGCGTATTTTGATGGTGGCGCTGGCTGGCGTGTTGCTGGCGGGTTGCGCGGGATCGACGATGAAAGAAGCGCGCTCCCAGAGCCCCTACAAGACGCTCGCCTCGAGCAAGCCTGATCTGGTCGTCGCCCAGTGCGTGCAGTTTGCCTGGCAGGACGAGGCGGTGTTCGGTGTCGACGCCAGCGGTTACCTGCAACCCGGCGAAACTGGCGGTTTTACGGTTTACACCCGTTCGGCCGAGGCCTTCATCGACGTGCAAAGCGGCGCATTGAAGTACTACGCCACTCAGGACAACTGGGTTGCCAAGCGCCGATTGGCAGCACTGGCAACCTGTCTGTGAGTCAGTGACCGTCAGGTGTTTGGCTCGGCGGCCGTCAGGCGTTTCTGAAAAAAGAAGCGCTTGCTGCCCGGTGGGTAATCGGCAATCTGCCCAATCTCGGTAAACCCCAGCTTCTTGTAAAACTCCGGTGCCTGGAATTCGAAGGTGTCGAGGTAGATCCCAATGCAGTTCTTCTCCCGTGCCAGCTCTTCGGCCATGTGCATCAGCCGTGAGCCGGTGCCCTGTCCGCGTGCCTGTTCGGGCACTGACAACAAGTCGATGAACATCCACTGATAAAACAGTTTTGCGTAGAGCCCGCCGAGGATTTCGTCGCTCTGTTCATCTCGAACCAGCAGGGCGATTTCCTGGTAGTGACCTTCGCCGGCATGGGCGATGTTGTAGGCGCGCAGGGGGTTGATAATCGCCTGGCGTTCTTCGGGTAGCGGGTTTTGCGATATCTCGATGCGCAGTTTCATTCGTGACGTCCTTGTAACGGTTTTTGGGCAACCGATACCGAGACTACCGCGTGTTGTTAACGAAGTGAATACCAGTGACGCGCAGCCTTCCTGATGGGAATCGTTCCGATTGCGGGATTGTGTTGTAGTACTTTTGCCAGTCTCAACGTACGAATTCATACATTTAACTGTATGGATAACCAGTATTTATTGGGTTCGGCTCAAAAGCGCGATTGGAGCGCGAAAAAAGCGGCCATGGACTTCATCTGTCATTCGGTTAGGTTGAAAGCGTTCCTCAGGAAGGAACGTTCTTAATCAACGGAGTGAAAAAATGAACAAGCCACAAACACAAGCGCAACTCAAACATGGTCGTGTCACTACCCCTGCCAGCCGCGGCTCTGTCGCTATGGAAGTCGGGCTCCTGGAAGGGTGGCAGGTCAACGAAATGGAAGGCGGCAAGAACTTCCCGTCACTGACCGCCGGGCCTTTCCCCGCACCGTATCAGACGGACAGCGACAGCGTCGCCCCACCGGCTGATGGTTTTATCCTCAGCGGTGGCAAGGCTGATGCTCGTGATTGCATCAACTTCACCAACGAGGAAATGAGCAAAAAGCTCAATCGCCCATTTACCTGGCCACTGCTGAACGTGAACCCGGGCCAGGCCTTTCATGTCACCTGGCAGTACACCGCGCCTCATACCACCCGTGGCTACAGCTGGTTCATCACCAAGGATGGCTGGGACCCGAAACAGCGCATCAGCCGTGCGCAACTCGAAGCCAAACCGTTTGCGGAAGACTTCTACACCCAGGTGCCTTATTACGCGCACAGCAGCGAACTCAAAGCCAAAGTCGAACATGAAGTGAAGTTGCCAGCAGGCAAAAAAGGCCATCACGTCATTGTGCTGCTGTGGATTGTCGCCAACACCGGCAACGCCTTCTATCAAGCCTTCGATGTGGACTTCAAGTAAGGCTTCGCTCGTAGAGTGATACCCAACAGGTTCCAAAGGATTGGAACCGAAAGCCCGGCGGCGATGCCGGGCTTTTTTTGTATCTGCCGTCGCTGCGGCCACCGCGCCGATGGAATACCATGGCGCCCTCTGACAACAAAAAGGATGGATTGTCATGTCGAACACGGCTGAGCGCGTCAACATCATCGAGTCCCAGGTGCTGTCCCACGACTGGTACCTGCTCAAGAAAATCACTTTCGATTACCTGCGCAACAATGGCGTTTGGCAGCGACAAACCCGTGAGGTCTACGACCGTGGCAATGGTGCCGCCATTCTGCTGTTCAATCGCGCGCAAAAAACCATCGTACTGACCCGCCAGTTCAGGTTGCCGGTCTTCGTCAACGGTCATGACGGCTTGCTGGTTGAAGTGGCGGCGGGGTTGCTGGAAGGCGCCTCACCGCAAGAACGCATTCGCGCTGAAGCGGAGGAGGAAACCGGCTATCGCGTTCATGACGTACAGAAGGTCTTTGAGGCTTACATGAGCCCCGGGTCGGTGACCGAGAAACTGCATTTTTTTGTGGCTGAATATGATGCTGCTTCACGCGTCGGATCGGGTGGTGGGCTGGAGGTTGAAACGGAGGACCTTGAGGTACTGGAGCTGAAGTTCGATGAGGCACTCGAGGCGTTTTACAGTGGGCAGATCGTCGACGCGAAAACCATCATGCTGCTGCAGTACGCGGCGATGAAGGATATTTTTGCGGCGGTTTAGACTTGGATTTTCGCCGGGCAAACCAAAAAAAAGCCCGCGGGAGGAGGCGGGCTGAAAGTTTCTTGAATGAGCGGCGAGGAATATATCCGCCAAGCGTCGAAATCACTGTGAAAGATGTTTCATATGTACGCCTCGGATCATTCGACCGTTCAACCTATTGAGCCCACAGAACGCTAAACCGGGTGTAAGTTAGGTTCGGACTGTCTGTACTCGAATGGAGGTGACTATGAGTGCTCCGATGCTTAGCAAAATGCAGATGAACGGTTATCAAGTGGTCAGCGTCAACAGCGGTCTCTGGAAGGTCTGTACCCGTAGCGACCGGCTCGGGTCCTTTGGCAGTCGAGAAGAAGCGCTGGCCTACGCCGCGTCATTACCCGCCCGTTCATCCAGAACGAAAGCCGTTCCCAATACACAGTGAGGCGATCATCCGGATGAGTGTGTCGGTCTGCCTTCCAGCCGCGCAAACGAAAAAGAGCCCGCTTATAGCGGGCTCATTCGTCAGGCGTTATCAGTCGACTCAGGTTTGCGTCGATCCTTGCCGGCAGGATTACCGGTGTTCAGAAGTCTTCTCTCCACCATCACATTTTCAAGTGCCTGGCGGTCTGAAGGTTGCAGCTGATGTTCCCTCTCTTTGAGCTCAAGCAGGATCGGGCTGGACCAAGTGCGATAGGTCCGCTCGGCCATTCGAATCGGGTTCATTTTCGTCTCCCAGACCAAGTGCTCGCTAACAGCGCGACACGTTTCCATACCGCGAAAATCCTAGTCGAGAAACCGCGGTGTCGCCACCCGATCAGCCATTGCTTTTGTGATCGCCAGTGATGATCTTACCGATCGGCGTGATGAGATCCGGTCTCTGGTTTTTCACGTTGCCGATTGCCATATCCACCTTGAACCACTCGAAGGTTTCGGCAGGCTCGCCCTGGTGCAGCACCATCTGCTCGGCGCTCTCCTTGGGCATCGCCAGGTTGAGCCACTCGCGGGCCAACTCCGGTGACAGCACCACCGGTCGCCGATCATGCAGATCGACCAGGCCACCGCCACTGTCTGCGGTGAAAATCACAAAACCATCGTCCTTCTTCGGTTCCCGGCCGCCCGCAGGATACTGACCAATGGCCGCGCAGAGTATGGGAGCGCGATCCCGGCGCCGGATAAGGTAAGGCTGTTTATTCGGGCCGCCTTCATAAACCCATTCGAACCAGTTATCGATGGGCACGATGGCGCGGTGCGGCCAGATCGCCCGGAAGAATGAGCCGTGTGCGACTTTCTCGACTCGGGTATTGATCGGCACAGAGTTGTCTTTCGACCAGGCTGGTCGCCATCCCCAGCGTACCCTGTCAGCGTGCAGGGTTTCGCCTTCGAGGTGGAAGAGCGCGACCTGGGTCGATGGCGCGACGTTGTACAGACCCAGAGGCTGGTCGCCCACAGTATTGACCAGGGCATTGGGCATGCTCAGCGCCGCGACGAAGTCGTGGATACCTCGGTACTGCGAAAGTCTTCCACACATTGGAAAATCCTCCGGTGGAGCTTTCAGCTTAGCCGAGTCGCGCCCAGGGCGGAGGCGCCGCGAGCGGATCTATTGTCTGAAGGACTGGCAGATCGCAGGAGGTATGGGCCAGCAAACCTGCAATGGCCCCGGTCAGCAGGTTCTCCAGCAGTTCGTTGCGTTCCCGATCCTCTAGCGGGTGCAGCGCCAGCCAGCTGGGTGCGCTGTTGAGCATGCTGGCAATGGTGTGTCCGGCAGCCAGTAATCCTTGTTCACTGAATCGGCGCGAGGGACAGAGGATCATCAGCAATTGCCGTTCGTAATGCTCCTGCAACTGCCGAACATGCACTTGCTGATCCTCGTTCAGACAACCGCAGTCGCGCTCCACCAGGCGAAAATGCCAGGGCATTTCCCGATGCAGGCTCAGGTGCGCATGGATGACGTCGTGCAGGCTGTCACGCAGGTCTCGCGGCTGTCGCTCGAGGCGTCCGAGGGTCGCCAGCAGCTCCTCGTAAAACTCTTCGATCAAGTCGAGCAACAAGTGCTGCTTGCTCGGGTAATGGTGATACAGCGAGCCTGGGGCAAGCCCCAGGAAGGCTGCCAGCTCACGCATGCCGACCTGGCCAAAGCCCTTGCTGGCGAACAGCTCCAGGGCTTTGTCCCGGCTCTCGGCAAAACGTGAGCAGCGCTCAGCCATAGGTATGGAAGCCACGGCCGGTCTTGCGTCCCAGGTAACCCGCGGCGACCATTTCCTTGAGCAGCGGCGCGGGGCGGTACTTGCTGTCGTTGAAGCCGTCGTAGAAGGCCTGCATGATCGCCAGCAAGGTATCCAGGCCAATCAGGTCGGCCAGCGCCAGCGGACCTATCGGCTGATTGCAACCCAGGCGCATGCCTGCATCGATGTCTTCGGCGCTGGCCAGGCCTTCCTGAAACACCAGGATCGCTTCGTTGATCATCGGCACCAGAATCCGGTTCACCACAAAGCCCGGACGGTTACCGGCGGTGATCGCGGTCTTGCCCAGGCGTTGCGCCAGTTCCAGGGCCAGGGTGTGCGTGGCGTCGCTGGTTTGCAGGCCGCGGATCACTTCGATCAACCCCATCACCGGCACCGGGTTGAAGAAGTGCAGGCCGATGAAACGCGCCGGCGAACTGACGCTGGCGGCGAGCTCGGTGATCGACAACGATGAGGTGTTGGAAGCAATCACGCAGTCGGCGCTGACCTGAGCGGCGATCTGTTGCAACACCCGCAGTTTCAGTTCGAGGTTTTCGGTCGCGGCCTCGATCACCAACTGCACATTGTGCAGGGTGCTGTAATCGGTGCTGGTGCGGATCTTGTCCAATGCCGCGAGCTTTTGCTCCTCGGTCAGCGAGGCCTTGGCGACCTGCCGGTCGAGGTTCTTGCCCACGGTCGCCAGCGCTTTTTGCAGGGCGCTTTCGGAGATGTCCAGCAAGGTCACGTTGAAACCGGCCAGTGCGCAGATTTGCGCAATGCCGTTGCCCATGGTGCCGGCGCCGATGACGCCAATGTTCTGCAGATTCATCGTCATGTCCTTTCCGTCAAACCCGTTCGAACAACACGGCAATGCCTTGGCCGCCGCCAATGCACATGGTCGCCAGGGCATAACGTCCCTGAATCCGATGCAGTTCGTGAATGGCCTTGGTCGCGATGATTGCGCCAGTGGCGCCCACTGGATGGCCCAGCGAGATGCCCGAACCGTTGGGGTTGACCTTCTCGGGATCGAAGCCCAGCTCTTGCGCCACGGCACAGGCCTGGGCCGCGAAGGCTTCGTTGGACTCGATGACATCAAGGTCGGCCACGGTCAGGCCCGCGCGCTTGAGCACCAGGCGAGTGGCGGGAATCGGTCCAAGTCCCATCATCGACGGCTCAACCCCGGCGTGGGCATACCCCACCAGTCGGGCCATCGGCTTGAGGCCTTGTTCCTGGACAACTTGCCCGGTGGCCATGATCAGCGCGCCAGCGCCATCATTGAGGCCGGAGGCGTTGCCGGCGGTGACGCTGCCGTCTTTTTTGAATGCGGGTTTCATGCCGCTCAATTGCTCGAAGCTGACCTCTGCCCGTACATGCTCATCCGTCGCAAACGAAACCGTGCCTTTGCGGCTCGCCATTTCGATCGGCACGATCTGCCCGGCAAAACGCCCTTCGGCAATCGCCCTGGCGGCACGCTGCTGGCTGAGCAGCGCCAGTTGATCCTGGGTCTGACGGGAGATGCCGTAGTGCTCGGCGATGTTTTCTGCGGTGATGCCCATGTGGAAGCCGGCAAACGGGTCTTGCAGCACGCCGAGCATGTAGTCGATGCCCTGAATGTCGCCCATTCGTGCACCCCAGCGCGCCTGTGGCAACAAGTAGGCACCACGGCTCATGGACTCGACACCACCGGCCAGCGCTGCCCCGGCATCCCCGAGCATCAGACTTTGTGCCGCACTGACAATCGCCTGCAGACCCGAACCGCAGAGGCGGTTGACGTTGAAGGCCGGGGTCTCTTTCGGCAGGCCGGCATTCATCGCCACGGCCCGTGAAATGTAGGCGTCGCGCGCCTCCGTCGGGATCACATGGCCCATCACCGCATGACCGATGAGTTCGGGCGCCAGGCCTGAACGTTCAATGGCTGCGCGGCACACGTCGGTTGCCAACTGGATAGGCGGCACATCCTTGAGTGAACCGCCAAAACTGCCGATGGCAGAACGGACCGCGCTCACAACAAAAATATCGGAAGGGTTCATGTGGTTTTCCTGAAAGAGGTCTTTTTTGTTGGGTACGAGTCTAGAATCAGCAACGCCGCTGGCCTATGCCGGAACTGTTCAACGGTGATGGCGTTTTTTGCCACTTTCAGATGCTGAGGAGAGAGACGATCACATGCGGGATACGGATTCGGTGGCGGTCTATTTCATGTATCCAATGATCCATGCCCTGCGTGAAAATCCGCAGCGTCTGCGGTCGGTACTCGAGCAGGTGGGAATCGATCCGGCACTGATGGATCAGCCTACAGCACGGGTGCCGGCCACTGCTTTTGCTGCGTTATGGCTGGTGCAGATTCGTGAGTTGAACGACGAGTTCTTTCAGCTGGACTCCCACGGCATGCCGCCGGGCAGTTTCGCCTTGATCTGTCGGGCACTGATCCAGGAACCGACGCTGGAAAAAGCCATGCGTCAGTGCCTGGCCAATTTCGGCCTGTTCCTGCGGGATTTTCGCGGCACGTTAACGGTGCGTGGCAAGCGTGCAGTCATCAGCTTGCAGACTCAGGCGCAAAACAGCGACGTCGCACACTTCGGTGAAGAGACGTTCCTGGTGTTGATGATCAGCCTGCTGTGCTGGCTCGGCGGGCGGCGCATTCCCATCGATCGTGCGGACTTTCGTCATGAGCGGTTGTCGCTCAATGATGATTCATTGCTCTGGGGCGCCAACCTGACCTTCGGCGCCGAGCGCACCGAGATCGAGTTCGACAGCCGTTATCTGCAATTGCCGGTGGTTCAGGACCTTGCTTCACTCAAGGCATTTTTGCGCAGTGCACCGCAGTGGCTGGTGATTCGTTTCCGTAACCAGCATGGCCTGGCATCGCAGGTTCATCAGCGTTTGCGCAACAGCCATTACAGCCAATGGCCGACCCTGGAGACGTTTGCGATCGAACAGCATTTGAGCCCCAGCACCGTTCGCCGAAAACTGGAGCGTGAAGGCTGTTCATTCCAGGAGATCAAGGACGAAGTACGCCGCGGTGTTGCCTTTGAACAACTGCGCCAGAGCCAATCGAGCATCACCGCGATTGCCGAGCAGATCGGTTTTCAGGAGCCCAGCGCGTTCCATCGGGCATTCAAGAAGTGGACCGGAGAGAGTCCGGGGCGTTACCGGGCGAGGTTCCAGGGCAAGCGCGTCGATGCCTGAGAAGTATCTGTGGCGAGGGAGCTTGCTCCCGCTGGACTGCCTAGCAGACCCAATTCAGGGCCGCTTCGCGCCCCAGCGGGAGCAAGCTCCCTCGCCACAACTGCGGTTGTGCCTGAAACACCGGCTTAAGTGAACAGCACTGCACTCATCGAATAGCGTTTTACTTGTCGGCTTCGCAATTAACCATCCATGGCACCCCGAAACGGTCAACCAGCATGCCGAAGCGTGCGGCCCAGAACGTCGCCTCCAGCGGCATTTGAATGGTGCCCCGGTCCGCCAGCGCGGTAAAAATCCGCTCGGCTTCAGCGATGCTGGTGACATTCAGCGAAACAAAGCAACCGTTGATGCCGTGGTAGGGCCGCTCAGGTGTGGTGTCGGAGCCCATGAGGACCTGG
The DNA here is from genome assembly GCF_039908645.1 of Pseudomonas helvetica. Lineage (NCBI taxonomy): Bacteria > Pseudomonadati > Pseudomonadota > Gammaproteobacteria > Pseudomonadales > Pseudomonadaceae > Pseudomonas > Pseudomonas helvetica. Next base: position 3,678,897 of record NZ_CP150917.1, on the reverse strand, counting down.
TCGCCGACCACCAGCCGGGTATGCATGATCAGGTCATGGCTACTCGCCGGAATTTGATCGCGGGCCGGCGACTCGCCGAAGGTCATCATCATTTCAAGGGTGCCTTGCAGGCATTGCGCGTAGAACGTGAAGGCTGCTTTGCAATCACCGTTGAAGATCAGGTAGGGATTGATTTTCATCGTCAGCTCCAGGAACGCAGAGGGAAAGGGCACTATTTATTCCAGCGTGCCCGTGTGGGTAAGCCATGGGAAAGACGTTCAGCTATCGAGTAGCAGGGGGCTAATTATGGCTGACAGGTGTGGTTTTTTTAGATGATTTTGTTTGCTGCGAGCGAGCGTTATTACCGGTGGAAAAAAGATTGCAGGGGGCGAGTTGCCCCCTGGTATTCAGGCCTCGCTACATCAAGTTGCTTTGCGGCAATCCCAGCAGCCCGGTCAGCGTATTGAGGATGGTTTGTTGCCGGGCGCGGTTGACATGGTGCTCGGCTTCTGCGGCAGCGACATCGGCAGCGCAGTGAGGGCAGGTCACTTCGTGTGCATGGATGTACTGCAAGCAGCCACGACACAGCGCCAGTTGTGGCGGAATACGTCCTTCGTCAGGCGATTTCTGGCCCTGGTTCGCCCAGGCCAGTTTGATCACCTGGCCACTGTCGCTGACGCTGTTGACCTTCTCGCCGGTGTCGATGCGTTCAGTAATCAGGTCAAAGCGTCCGACGGCGAAGGAGGTTTTCGCAGCGTCCTCGAGTTTGACAATTCGTTCGCGCAGTCCCTTTTTCTGCAGATCCAGCGCACGGTAGTGACAGTAGGGATTGTTGCCGGGTTTGCCGAGTAAGGAGTGCGACGTCCAGGTACAGCCGCCACGGCAGACATCGTTGTAGTAGCAGCTTCGGCAGTAGCCCCACAGATCCTCGACACCGCGCAGACGGCCGAAGTGCATGCCTTCGCTGTAGTGCCAGATATCGTGCAGGCTCATGTTGCGCACATTGCCACCCGAAAAGCCCACCGTTGCCAATGAAGGGCAGCCTTTGACGGTGCCGTCGGCTTCGAGTGCCAGCACGGTTTGCCCGGCCGCGCAGCCGCTCCAGTGCACGCGCTCGTCGCCAAAACCACGCCACATATGCTCGTAAGGGCCGTAGTAACCAATATTGTTGCCCACGTTCATCAGCAGGCCGCGATCAACCCCCTCGCGGTAAAGGCGTGCCAGCAACGGCATCACTTCAAGCAGTTGATAGGGCTGTAACAGCAGCTCTGGATGGTCGACGGCATTGCCCATGGCGACCGTCAGCTGGATCTGCCAGTGGGTGGCGCCGAGTTCGATGATCAAGTCCATCAGTTCGGGCAGATCGGGCAGGGTGGCCGCGCCGATCTGGGTGTTGACGCTCACGGCAAGCCCCGACTGTTTGGCGCGTCGCAGGGTATCGATAGCCTTGTCGAACGAGCCCGGAACATTGCGCACGGCGTCATGTAGCGGGGCCAGTCCATCCAGCGAAACACCGACGCCATTGAGCCCGGCATCCACTGCCGCCTGCATTTTCGCCGGCGTCAGGTTGCGGCCACCGGTTTGTATCGCGCAATACATGCCGTGATCGTGGATCGCCTGGATCAGCTGAGTCCAGTCCTTGCGCAAATAGGCTTCACCGCCGATCAAGGTGATCTCGCGGGTGCCGAGTGCCGCCAGGGAATCGATGACATCCAGGCATTCCCGGGTGTTCAGTTCATCCGGGCGTCGATGGCCTGCGCGGGAGCCGCAATGCAGGCATTTGAGATCGCAGGCCAGGGTGATTTCCCAGACCACATGGACCGGCACGTAACGTTTGAGGTCGGTTTCACTGAGGTAGCGGGCGGGGCGATTGTCTGACATGGGAAATCCTTGCGCACAGACACGTACGCGGCACGAATCCATCGAAGTGTTCGCGCCTTCCTTAGCATCAACGGCGCGAGTGGATTTACCTCTGGGGTTGAAAAGTCCCGGGCTCGGTCAGTGGTGATCTGACCCAGCCCGGGCATTGCCGGTTAGCGTGCTTCCAGTCGGGTGATTTCTGCTTGCAACTGCTCCAGCGCACTGCGCAAGGCACCGCTGTTGGCCAGTTGTTGTTCGCCTTGGCTCACCACGGTTTTCAGCTGCGCCAGGTCACCGCTGGCTTGCGCTTGCTGCACGGCGACGGCGTAGAGCGGGCGCACAACATGTGACGGATGCTCCGGGTGCTGAGCCGGGGCCTGGCTGACAGCCGCGTGTCTGACTGTCGTCCAGTGGTCCTGATCGTAGTACTTGTAGTCGGCAAAACCGCTGGCCCAATCGGCGCCTAGAATGCCGCGCAGGTCGAAGGTCTGGGCGATCTGGCTGTAAGGGCCACTCGGGCTGCCATCCAAAGTGAGGATGATGTGGTTTTCCGTATCGGCGGTCAGTTTGGCCTCGGAATACTCACCCCATACCCGGGCACGAAAGTTGAGGGGTGGATAGGTGCTTTGAAAAATGCTCGCAACACCGCTGACTTTCTTGTTGACGGTATCCACCAGCAGATCCAGGGTTAAAACCGGTGCGCCGAGTAGCGAGCTGGAAACGTTGAGGCGCGTGTGAAAAAGTCCAATTGACATGGTGCAACTCCCTTAATTGTATTCAGGACAAGCCAGGCACATTCAGTTGCCGGTCAGCGGCGTTCCAGCCTGCTGATTTCGCCCTTGGCGGCCTCAAGCGCACTTTGCAGCTGTGGTTGCTGGTCCAGTTGTTGTTTGGCAAGGCTCGCCAGATTTTTCATCTGGGCCAGGTCACCGCTGGCGATGGCACTCTGAATCGGCGCGGCGTACAGCGGCATGATCGGCGGATACGGCAGGATGACCGGGCCGGGTTCCAGCGGCAGTGGATAGGCCCTGGAAGGCACTGACTCGACGAGATGGGCGGGCGCATTGACCTTGACCCAGCGCTGACCATTGAAATACTCGTAGTTGGCGACGCCCGCTTTCCAGTCGCTACCGACCACCAGATGCAACTTGAAATTCACGATGGAGTTAGAACTCGGGCCACCTTGGTTGCCTTGAACGGTGATGAGGATTTTGCTGACGCCGGGTTTCATCACCGTCATGTAGGTGTACTCACCCCAGACATCGGAATGCACATCCAGCGGCGGGTTGGTTGCTTGAGTGATTGCGGCAGTACCGCTTACCGTTTGCTCAGGTGTAAACACCAGCAGATTGAGCGCCAGGTTTTGTGCACCCGGTTGCTGAGTACCAATTTGATAGCAGAGTGGGAATAAGCCGACAGACTGTTGAGAAGAACCAGACATAATTATTGCCTCCATTGCAATAGGGGAGCGGAAACAGTGCTTAGTGCTGTTCCAGGCGTGCGACTTCCTTAGCCAACTGCTCGTACGCGCTACTGAGTTCTTTGGGTTCTGGCTTGGATGCATCGCGTTGTTTCAACAACGTTTTCATTTGCGGCAGGTTGCCTGCCTTGATCGCGCTTTGGATGGCCACCCCATAAGGGGGCATGCTATGGCCAGTTGAATTGCTCATAACGATTCCTTCCGTGGTTGTGCGAATACTGCTGTCATCAGCAGTTTTTGCAGTTAAGCAGGCGTTGATAAATATGCAATGGGCAATGGGCTAGTGCAGCGGATAAATTGTTAATATTATTTTATTAATAGCGACGCGTTAGGAGTTTGCCTGTTTGTTATCAGGATTGGCGATGAGAGAAAGCGTGCCGGGTTCTTTCGTCATAAGCAGAGCGAGTTCTTATCGCTATTAATAATGAATGTGCGCAGTTGTTTATTTTGTTGGCGGCTAAGTACGATAGTTCCAATAAGTGCATTGTTTTATTGTGACTGCTCAGCCTTCTTACACGGCGATTCGCCGAATGATCTGCAAGGCTTCTTCGCGCAGCAACGGCTGTTTCATCCGCTCGGCCAACAACGCCATTTGCCGCGAGTACTCGCAGGCGACCACCGCCTCGACCTGTTCACCCTTGCACAGCAGGGCGATGAAGGCGTATTGCTCGGGGTTACCTTCGAAGACGATCCGGTCCCATTGGTCGGCGTGACCGAGCATCTCGAAGGTCTTGTCGAAGTGATAGGTCCAGAAAAACGGTACATCCACATAGTGTGTATCAGCGCCTAGCATGTTTTGCGCGGCGATCTGCGCCTGCTGCTGCGCCAGGCGCCAGTGCTCGATACGTGTGGGGACGCCTTGCAATGCAAAGGAGGCGATGTCGCCGGCAGCCCACAATCCAGGCGCAGCGCGCATGCCTTCGTCTACCGGTAGCCCGCCGTCATCGTCCAGCTCAACACCTTCGAGCAGGTCGGTGACCGGGTTGACGCCGATGCCGATCAGCACCAGGTCGGCGGGAAGTCGTTGACCATTCTCGAGCAGAACGGCCTCGACGTTGTCCTGGCCCTCGAACGCCTTCGGCTGGGTATTGGCATGAAAGACCACGCCGTTATCTTCGTGCAGGGACAAAATCGCCAGGCCGATGCGCTCACCGAACAGCGTGCTGAACGGTGTTTCATGGTGCGCGACGACGCTGACTTCCAGGCCATGGCGGCGCAAGGCCGATGCCGACTCCAGGCCGATGAAGCTGGCACCGATGATGACCACACGGGCACCGGGTTTTGCGATGTGCAGAATGCGCTCGGCATCCGTTCGTGAACGCAGCGCCAGGATGTTGTGCAGATGCGCACCGTCTACCGACAGCGGCCTGGGTTCGCCGCCACTGGCCAGGAGCGCGGCGTCGTAGTCGAAGGTGCGCCCGTCACCCAGGGAAACCCTTTTGGCGGCCACATCGAGACGGATGACCTCACCTTGAACCCGCTCGATGTGCTGTTCGTTGTAAAAGCGTTCATCAAGCAGCGGTGGCGTTTCTTCGACGGACATTTCCCCGGCAAGGACATATTTGCTCAGCACCGTGCGGTCATAGCCGGGGTCCGTTTCGCGATCGATCAACACCAGGCGACCGGCAAAGCCGTGTTCACGCAGGGCGACTGTTGCCGCTGTGCCCGCAGCGCCTGCACCGACGATCACGAAGCAGCGTGAATCAGGGGCACGATTCACTTCGATGGAGGCGAGGGGTTGGTCGTCCACGTGTACATCGCCATCGACGATCTTGACCGGATAACGGGTCAGTCCATTCAAGGCTGGCGGTTCGCACACTTGACCGTCCTCGACCGTGAACATCGCCTTGTGCCATGGGCAAATCAGCCGACCATTGCAGACAATGCCTTCGTCCAACGGAGCCTGTGCGTGCGGACATTCGCCCTGATAGGCGTAGACCCGTTCGCCGGCCCGCAACAGCACGATCTTCAGTGAGCCGATTTCAACGCGAGTACCGCGGTCTTCACGAAGGTCGGTAAAACGGGCGACGTTGTGCAGGGACATGACCACTCTCCGGGGCGGGATTTTCCGTTGGCGCCGGCAGTGGCGGGGGAGTGTCAGTGAAACTGCGGCCCCGTCTGGCAGGCTCGACCCTTACAGTAAAGCAGTGAAATCGATTGCCCATCGGCACCTCCATCGACGCTCCAAGGAACGCTTGCGCTGCGTTACACGCTATGCAAACTGTCGCGACTCCACCTGACTGATGGCCTTTAACATGACGGATAGCAAACCCGACAGACACACTCCCAGCGCCCAGGAAATCGTCGCTGCACTCGACCTGGAACCCCATGTGGAAGGCGGTTATTACCGCCGGACCTTTCAGTCGGATCAGCAGCTCATGGTCGAGACTGCAGGTGGTCGGCGTTATGCGATGACCTCGATCTATTACCTGCTGACGGCTGCGTCTCCCGTCGGCCACTTTCATTTGAACCGATCCGACATCGTTCACTACTACCATCTGGGCGATGCGATTCGATACTTCCTCATTTACCCGGACGGCACATTGAAAACCGTGGAGATGGGCAATGACGTCACTGCCGGGCAGTGCCTGCAACTGCATGTGCCGGGCGGTGTCTGGAAGGCTTCGCAGCTCATGGCTGGACCGGCCGCTTACGGCCTTATCAGTGAAGCCGTTTCGCCAGGGTTTGATTTTGCGGATATGCAATTGGGCTGTCGGCACGGGCTCAGCGAGCTGTTTCCAGAGCATTCGGCGCTGTTTGAGCGGCTGGCGCGAGAATAAAACAGTAAGACCAGCACGCACTCCGTAGCAGCTGTCGAGCCTGCGAGGCTGCGTTCGGCTGCGTAGCAGTCGTAAACCCTGCCTCCGTGGTCGATCTGGTAGACCGCGTTGCATGATTTTACGAGTGCTGCGCACTCGAACGCAGCCTCGCGGGCTCGACAGCTGCTACCGGTCATCCGGTCTGCGAGGGATGAGCAGGATGTTGCGCTCATGAAATTTATTCTGTAGTTTTTCATGAAATTATAAAAACATAATTTCATGGGTGCCCGAATGTTTCAGCAGTCCTCGCAGCATGTCGCCAGCTATTACGCCCACAGTTGCGCAGATCGCCTGTTGAACCGAGCCGCATTGGAAGGTGAACACACTGCCGAGGTGCTGATCATTGGTGCCGGTTTCAGCGGTCTGCATACCGCATTGCGCCTGGCCTTGGCGGGCAAGCGCGTGACGTTGCTGGAAGCCAGTCGTGTTGCCTGGGCGGCCTCGGGGCGTAATGGTGGGCAGGCGATTCTCGGCTGGTCGTGTGACATGCCGCCTCTGGAGGCTGCGCTGGGTCATGAACGCGCGCGGCGCTTGTGGGACGGCATGCGCTGGGCGGCGCAGGAGCTGCGCGAGTTGCCTGCGCGCCATGGTTTCGACTGCGATTATCGACCCGGCCACTTGTGGACGTCGGTCATGCCGCGTCGGGTCAGTCTCCTGACCGAGTGGCAACACGAGGCCAGCCACAAGTGGGGCCACGATGGCCTGCAATTCATAACGCGTGAGCAGTTACCGCAGTGGGTCGCCAGCGAGCGTTATCAGGCGGGGCTCTATGACCCCGAAGGCGGCCATCTGAATCCATTGAAGCTAGCGCTTGGCCTGGCCGCAGCCATTGAGCGTGCTGGCGGCTGCATCTTTGAGCAGAGCAAAGCGCTGAGCTATCGCGAAGAAGGCGATCAGTACCGGGTGACTACCGAGCGCGGGAGCATTCGGGCAAATGTCCTGGTGCTGGCGTGCAACGCCTATCTCGATCAACTCGACCCTGAATTGGCCAGTTGCGTGCTGCCGGTGGGCACTTATCAGGTGGCCACCGCGCCGCTGACCGCCGAGCAAGCCAGCGCGCTGTTGCCGAGTAATGTCTGCGTCACCGACAACCAGTTTGTCCTCGATTATTTCCGTCGCACACCGGATAACCGCCTGCTGTTCGGTGGCGGCTGCACCTATCTGGGCGGGATGCCCAAAGACATCGCCGCCGCGACACGACCCTACCTGGAACGGGTCTTCCCGCAGCTCAAGGGTGTCGAGCTGGAGTTTGCCTGGGGCGGGCATATCGACCTGACCCTCAAGCGCACCCCCGACATTGGCCGGCGCGGCGACCTCTACTGGCTACAGGGTTATTCCGGGCATGGAGTGCTTCCTACATTGGCGGGGGCTCGCGCCGTGTCCGATGCGATTCTCGGTCAGCCGGACGAGTTGGCCTTGTACCAGTGTTTGCGTAATGACAGCTTTCCCGGCGGTAAATACCTGGCAGCGCCATTGGAAGCCATCGGCAAGGCCTGGTACCGACTGCGCGACAGCATTTGATGAGTCATCTTCCGGAATTACTGGCATGAACAAGCAAGAAGAAATCGCCGCGCTGGCGATCCTGATCCACGATCTGCGCAAGCACAAGAAATACACCCTCAAGGAATTGGCCGACAAAATCGACCGTTCCGTGGGCTTTCTTTCGCAAGTCGAACGTGGCTTGTCACGGCCGACCGTGGCAGACCTGACCGCGATCAGCGAAACCCTCGGCGTGCCAACCACCTACTTTTACAGCTTGCCGAAACCCAAGGTGTTGCCTTGGGTGACCCGGCCGGATGAGCGCCGCACGTTGTACTACGCCAACGGGATTACCGACATTCTGGTCTCGCCGAAGATCAGGGCCTCGTTCTCGATGCTCGAAAGCCAACTGGAGGCCGGCGCCAGCAGTGGCGAGCGGCACTTGAGCGACAGCTCCGAGCAGGGCGGCTATGTGCTGGAAGGCGCATTGACGCTGTGGTTGGGCGATGACGACGAGCCGGTCACCTTGCAGGCCGGTGATAGTTTTCAGCTCGACAGTCACACACGCTGTCGCTACGGCAACCTCACCGACCAGCTCACGCGAGTGCTTTGGGTTTACACCTGATAACAATAAAAGGAACAACAACGATGGATGCTGCCTGCTCTGATCTGCTGGCTGAGGTTCGTGCTTTTCGCCAACGCTACCCCGAGGTGCGCTATGTCGACCTGATCTCCCTGGACATTCCCGGGCATTTCTACGGCAAGCGCTATCCGATAGAGATGCTCGAAAAGGTGGCTGCCGGCAGCGCCCTCAAGCTGCCGCAGAACTGCGTGTTACTGGGCGTGCAGGGTGGGCTGTTCAAAATCGGCGACTACTGTTTTAACGACGGCGACCCGGATGCTCTGCGGCGCCTGGTGCCCGGCACGCTCAAGCCGGTGAGCTGGGAATCCAAGCCACTGGGTCAGATGCTGATCACCTCGGACGGCACCGAGAAGCCAATCGTCTTCGAGCCCCGCGAGGTCCTCGCGCAGGTGTTGGAGCGGTTGCGTGGCAAAGGTATTCATCCGGTGGTGGCGTTCGAGCTGGAGTTCTATCTGTTCGATAAACAGCTGCGCGACGGGCAGCCGCAGTTCCCCCGCGATCAGCTGTCGGACGATGCCGATGATCAACCGAACATGCACATCGAGCGGCTGTCGCGCTTTTCGCCAGTGCTCGATGAAATGGTCGAAGCGGCGAGGGCGCAAGGCATCGATACCACGGTGATCACTGCCGAACTTGGGCCGGGCCAGTTCGAGATCAACTTCGGTCATCTTGATGACGGCCTGCGTGCTGCCGACTGGGCGGCGCTGTTTTGCCGTAGCACCCGTGGCGTCGCGCTCAAACACGGTTACCGCGCCAGCTTCATGGCCAAGCCTTACTTGCAGCATCCGGGCAGCGGCATGCATGTGCATGTCAGCCTCTATGATGCCGAGGGTAAAAACCTGCTGGCCGCCAACCAGCAGCAAGCACTGCGGCATGCGGTGGCCGGCTGCCTGGAACTGTTGCCGCATTGCATGCCGATCTTCGCGCCGAACCAGAACGCCTTCCGGCGTTTGGGCGGTACGGTGAACGCGGCGACACTTGCCAGCTGGGGTTTCGAGGATCGCGATGCGTGTGTGCGGATTCCCGATTCGGATTCGAAAAATTTGCGTATCGAGCATCGCCTGGCGGGCGCGGACGCCAACCCTTATCTCGTGCTGGCAGCGATTCTGGTGGGACTGGAGCAGGGGCTGGAAGCCGGTCGCGAGCCGATCGCAGCGCTCAATGAAGACCGCAACAGCGGGATCGATTTTCCGCTGGAAATGCTCGAAGCCGTGCGCGCCATGCAGCATCAGCCACAACTGCGTGAGGGTTTGGGGGCGGAGTTTGTTGATGTGTACTGCGAGAACAAGCGCCAGGACCACCTGGCCTTCATGCAGGAGATCAGTGCGCGCGAGTATCGCTGGTATCTGTAACAACCGCCGACTCAGCCCCGTGAACTGAGTCGGCGTTTTACCCTGTTGTTAGCGAAGGAATGCCTGCATGTCGCTGGTCAGCTTCTTCAGTGCTGCCTTGAAGTCGTTGGCTGTCACCTGCTGGCTTGTATTCTCCAACTGTTCACCGAAGACCTTGCGAGCGACTTTAGCCACGGTTTGGCCGTTGCTCGCGTCAACCATCTCAGCTTCGATGTACAACTCGGTGTCTTGGTCGCGGTGACCGGTGGCCGCCTGAGTCGCACCTATCGCAGCTGCGACCGGAACCACTTCATACCATTTCATGCCTTCGTTAGAGGCTGTGACCCCGGTAATCGCGGCGCGTACGATCAGGACTCGCGAACCGGCAGGGGCCGACTGAACGTTTGGCACCACACGGTACTTCTGGCTCAGTGTGCTCTTGGCACTGTCCGTCATGTAGGTTTGCAGCTGATCCAGCGTCTGGCGGTTGACTCGCTCATTGGGCTTGGGGGCCGGGTACAGTTCCAGTTGTTTGAAGGCCACCGTGTTGTAAGCGTTCGGGTTCCAGGAAGGCGTCACCCAACGCATGGCTTTCTCGCCGCTGGGGGTGGTGACTTCTTGCAGGTTGCTGTAGTTGGGAAGAAACCCCGAGTATTGTTCCTTCTGTGTCACTTTTGAGGTGCAACCGCCAAGCAGCAGGCCGGTCAAGGCAACGCCGATAAGCAAGTTTCTGGATAGGTCCATATTTTTACTCCATGGGTTGAAACGTTTTATTCAGGTCGCCTTAGTGGTAAGGCCGGCATTATCCGTGTCGATGTCGTACCTCACTCAGCCACAGCCCGCCAGAAACCTGGATCCCTCGCGAATCAGCGTAGGTACGAATGGCGAAATATCCAGTGGTGATGCTCGTGGGCGCATTGCCCCGTGATATCGTCTGCCCGGCTGTGGAGTGTATCCGGTAGGGAGCTATAGAATTTTTTTCTTCCTGTCCTTGACATGCCCGGCGAACACGTCCAGAATTGCGTCCATTCCTGATTCAGGAACGAGAAAAACCCTTTAGATATCAAAGGGTTGGAAACAGATAACAATCCAGTTTCCCTCTTCAGTTTGTATGCGTTTGATGTTGTTTTTAAGGCATCGGACGTTTGGGGCCGAGTAGCAAAATGGTTATGCAGCGGATTGCAAATCCGCCTACGCCGGTTCGATTCCGACCTCGGCCTCCACTATAAATAGCTCCGTAGATCACTGATTTACGGAGCTTTTTTATTTGCAGTAGACGGCAAGATTTTGTCTTGAATTTGACGTCAGCGAACTTGCTTAGAGGGGAAGGGGTGTATATATTTCTTCCCCTGCTGCACCGCACCAAAAGAGTGATCGTTCATTCGATTGTTCTTGAAGGCTTCACCGCGCTACCGCCCGAATGGCGAAACTGGTAGACGCATGGGACTTAAAATCCCCCGCTCGTAAGGGCGTGCCGGTTCGATTCCGGCTTCGGGCACCATGAATATCAAGGGCTTGCATGAGATACCTCATGCAGGCCCTTATCAATTTCACTCCGCAAAATAATAACCCGCTCCGCAATTCACTTGGTTGGCGTGACCTTTTTGCCTATGCGTTTACGGATGTAGTTTTCAGTCATAACAACAGTCGTATGACCAAGCTGATCCCGTGCTTGCAGGATATCTCCGCTCGACTCTGCCTTATCAGTGCCGGCTTTTGCTCGCAAGTCACGCATCTGGAAGTCAGCCTTTTCAACTCCCGCCGCTTCTCGCGCCGCATCAAACCTCCCTCGCAACATGCTGGTGGTCATAGGTTGGCCGTTATCCATAACAATTAGTTTGCTGGTGCGGATCTTATGACCGGCCTTTCTGGCAAGGATTCGGTCAATCACAACCTTCAACTCTCCAACAATCTCAATCCGCCTTTTTGCTCGGGTTTTCCCTTGCTGCACCGCCAGTCTATCGTCGCGGATATCTCGTTCGTCCATTTTCAACGTATCGGCGATTCGTTGCCCTGTCAGATAAAATAGGTCCAGGGCATCTTTGAGCGGCTGATCGGCGTGCTTGTACACCTCGGCCATCGGCGTCGACATCGCTTTCCATGTAAGTGATCTTCGTTTCCATCTGGTGGCGCAGGCACCATTCATGGAACTGCGCTTCAGTGATTTCATCGTCGAACTCCGACAGGTAGTCGGGATGGGACCACCAGCCATCAACGTCGCGCTTGACAGGCAGCGGCTGGATCAAAACATTTTCTTCAGGCATGACTGTTCCTTTGCCGCTATAGCGGCTATTCAATGGTTGGGAGAGAGATGTATCGTCGCCCCCTGAAAAATTGGAGGTGCAACGTGGTAGTGAATGGAGTTGAATATTTGTTCTGCTGCGCCTCAAGCGTGATTCAAGGCCACGATGGCCTCGCACTTGAGTGCTGGAGAGGTAACAAAGGCGTGGTGTTCGAGATCTTTCGCAACGACGAAACGCTGCGCTATGAAGTGACTCTGTTTGAGCAGAATGTTCCTCTTGAACTGCTTGAGTATGCCATCCCAATTGCCCGTGCACGCTTGGGGGATTTTTTACCGTGCCCATGACCGGGCGACAGAGCTTTGCCGCTATAGCGGCTGACTTTGAAGGGGAGGGAGTTATTGGCCGGCAGTGCTTTGAAAGCGCTATGCTGCGGCTTTTAGGAATATGGGAAACATGGATGTCAGCTCGTTTCAGGCCTTCGGGTTTATCTTCCTTGCGAGTGCTGCAAGCCTTCTTCATCTGTGGCTTATCTGCAGGGTAATGGTCAGCAACGTCGGCGGATTGAAAAGGGCCTTGTTATTGGCGGCGCTGTTGCTTGCTCCGATATCTGCTCTTACGGCCGGGCACGGTTGGTATGGAAAGCTCGTATTCCCAGAAGACATTGAGATCAGTACGGACTAGGGCTCGCCTTGGTGCTGGGCGGTCAACTCATCGATCCGCTGCGTTCAGGCGCTGTTGCAGGGCCTCACGCTCGGCGCTCACCCGGTCGAAGTCGATCGCCTCCACATAATCACCGCCATCTATTGGCATCATGCAGGCCCGGCTTTCATCATCGCCCGCATCAAGGTCATAACGCATTACTTCGCTCATCCTGCAATCTCCATCGATACCCGATCATGGGTATTCACAACCGGCTTCGGCGCGCTCTTCGTCGTCCAGGTCGTTCCAGTATTCTTTGGGGCTGAACCACGACCGATCCTCCAGAGTCACGACCCTGCCCTCGGCGTAATCAATCTCATAGCCATAATCGATACGCTTGGTCTGTACGGTGAAAAGCGCGGCCGCTGTGTGGTGCCATTTAACGCCGGCGCCGTTGCAGTCATAGCGAAGGCGTTCGACGAAGTCAGTCCAAGTCGCTGAATTGAGGGCGGTGCCGGTCGCCAAGCTCGGCAATGGCTCGGCCGGGTTGTTTTCTGTGGGCATGGGGATTCCTCACTGATGTAGCGTGATGGTTGGAAGTGGGCTATTAATCGATGATCTGCACTAGGCCGGAGACCAACATGGACTTAGTCAATGAAAGGCCGCATCCCGTGGACTACGTTCATCCGAATGGTAGGAAAGCAACGATCGACTTCATTTGGGGCGAGCCGGGTAGTTCGACGCAACGAGTCATTATCGTCTGGCTCAATGAATGTGGACGCTACACGAGGATTGGCGAAGAGCTTGGCGCCTGGATTACATTTGACGACGCACGAAAGTGCGGTATTGATCTTGCTACTAGGCTGCTTGGACGATGACCCGCCCAATCCTTTTGAGGTGCTACGATGCGGTCACCCCAAAGAGATCACCACATGACCAAGCACGATATTTACGACGAGCACGAAGGATTTCGGCTCTGGAACTACATGGAGTGCGAAACACTGGAGAGCGGCCAGGAGGTCTGGCGGATCAACGTTGAGGTGAAGCGCGTTGATGAGGTGGTGATTCCGGTTGTGGCCGCTGACCAGACTTACGCTGACCGTGGGCTGGCGCAGGTGGCTGGTTGGAGGATGGGGGGGCGGATGGTTGCGGAGCACGTGTAGTGGTCAACTAATCCCGGACACGACGTTAAGTTTTTTCTCGACCTGAGCTGGCGCCAGCCCACCGTTGAATTGATGGGGCCGAATCCAGTTGTACCGATGCATCAGGTAATGGCTGATGTCTCGGTACGCTTCTTGAGCCGTCATGTAGCCCGCGGTCGGTATCCATTCAGTTTTCAAGCTGCGAAACACGCGCTCCATCGGGACATTGTCCCAGCAGTTTTCACGACGGCTTATGCTCTGGCGTATGCGGTAACGCCAGAGCCGTTGGCGAAACTGACGGCTGCCATATTGGGAACCCTGATCCGAGTGAAACAGCAACCCTTGAGGCAAGCCATATCCAGCGCCTTGATCACCAGATCCGTATCCGGTTTGTTCGACAGCGCCCAACCTACAATTCGGCGCGCGTAGAGATCCAGGACGACCGCCAGGTAATGCCATTTCCCTTGAGCCCAGATGTAGGTGATATCGCCACACCAGACCTGATTGGGTGCCGGCACTTCAAACTCTCGATTCAAGATGTTCGGAATATCAGGTCGCTCGACTGTCGCTCGTTTGTAGGCATGCGATCCCGGTTGTTTGCTGACTAACGCCAGTTCCCGCATCAGGCAACGCACCTTGAATCGCCCGATTTGCTCGCCGTCTTCCTGCATCATCGACACGATGCTGCGGCTAAGGGCTGCCAACAAAGTGGTTTCTCCAGGGCGAACAAAGGCCCACCGCGTTGTCGGCTTTCGCAAAAATGGTGAAGGCTCTGGGTTTGCCATGAGGTAAAGGAGAAGTGGTGCAAAATTATCAAAAGCTAAATATTCAGTCAGTTCAAATTGCTAAAATATCGTTTGCTAATTTCTAGTGAGGACGCCGAGTAGCACTTATTCCTGCTCGTAGTGGCGATTTAATAGTGATAAATTTCGCGCCGTTAGCAAGCTGTACGGGCGATCAGGGCGTGCCTAGTCCTGGGCTCGGACGGCAGCAACAACTTCACCGAACCTCAGACCAGCACTTGTTCTGGCGGGTGATGTATTCGCGCTGATCGGGCGCGAAACCAATTTTTTCTTAAGGCAAGGACGCACAGATGCGGTTCGCAATAACAATCGCCATGATCTGCTTGGCTCTCACTGGCTGCGGCCATATCCCTTACGAACAACCAGCAGACCGAGCCAACCTTGAGCGCGACCTTCGTCTCAATCCAAGCGATATCATTACGATCGTTGAAATGGCATGGTGCGAGCACCTCTACGGAGATTCTGTGCCTTGCCGCCGCTCGGATGCTTTGGTGGTGCTAACACAAACTGACCTCTTGGTTACCGAGTACGCAGGGAAAAAATATCGCCCCCTCATGCGTATCAAACCGACGGAAGTAATGTGCGCTCACTTAAGTGAAGGCATAGAAAAAGCGCCGAATTTCCTTCTGTTCACCCGAGAGAAGGCGTACGAATTCTGGCTCCAATGGCCCGACGTAAAAACCGATTTCGCGAAAAAGAAACTGATCCTGGATCGGATGGTAGCGTCCGATCGGAAATCATTCACCGGCATTGAGGGGGGGTTCATCAAGGGTACAGACCGTGTGGCTTACGGTGCTGGGACGGTTCCTGGCACTACCATCCCCATCATCTCCAGAACACCCATTCTTGAATTCTTCAACCCCTGCCTCTAGCACGGGACCGACCGGAAGTGGCGATGTATTCGCGTTAACAATTGAAAGACAGAGCAAGTATTGCCCTGCAGAAGGGTTACTCAATGCTGAAGAAGCAAGCGGAAAGCAAAGCAGCGACTGATAGGGTTCTTCATTGAAACGTAAACGTCCCAGCTGAAGGCTGGATGTATTAACAGCGAGGCAGATTGCTGATGGGGTTACTCGAATTTTTATCCGACCTTCTCGGTGGTCTCGCTAATCTCCAGCCTTACGAAAAGCCTCGCAGGGCCTTCACGCGCGGTTTTGTTGCATTCTGCGTGCTGGTGGCTATTTTTGAGCTGATAGCGCTGAACCAGTTCTATGGCGCGCGCGGCTGAATTCTAGTTACCTGATCGTCGATTTATAAATTGAAATGGAATTTATGAAAAAGCTGCTTTTCTCGCTCGTTATGGGCTTGCTTCTTTCAGGTTGCGCTACAGCCCCAAGCTACCAGGTACCCGATAGGCTTTGGTACGCTGAAAAAGAAGATCCTGATCACTATCGATATCACGTTTATGTTTACTTTAAGGATGATAGTCACTTCATCTGGTGGCGGACCAAGGAAACTCAGGACGTTGTCATGAAGCGATGGGCGTACTACACCCACGATCATCCTGGGGTGGATAATCCGACCATTTACACGCGCCAGAGGGACCAATTAAAGGGCGAGCGGCGCACTGTCAATAGAAGCAGTGAAGGCATTCTTCAAGCCACCACCACTCAGACCTTTAACGGGCGCTTTAACGGCGACGAGCTGGTAATGGAGTTCATTACCGCCTCGGTTTGGGCCTCTGGTAACGATGCTGGCAGGGATGTGGTGCAATGGTCGATGAAGCAGCTCAGATCTCAACCCGCCAAATGATCAGCTGCCCGTCGATCACCGGATGCCATTGAAAGCGCTGAGGCAGAGCAACGAGTTACCGAACACCGAGGTTGTACGGCTTCGAAAGCATACAAACAAATTAAAAGGAATTTACATGCGATTCACCCAAGTACTACTAGCGCTTGCCCTTGCAGGTTGCGCCGGCAAGCCTCCCCAGCTTTCCGAGGGTGCTCAGGCGCGACTAGATGCGCCCATGCCCACATCTGAAAAGCAGCGCGTTTGGGAGTGCGCGGGAACGAGCAACGTAATCGAAGGCCAAAAGTTCGTTCTCAAATTGCAGGGCAGACCAGTAGATTCGGGCGGCGAAATCTGGTCGACCCTAGAAAGGGCCAAGCACTTGGGCTGCACTCAGGCAGAGATGGACGCGCCGGATATGGGGCGCTGGTCAAGCCCGCCAGTGTCGCCTCGCCCGCGCTGATCGGGAAGATCTGCTAGTGGTTCATGCGGATGAGGTGAAGGCAGGATGTATTGTGCGGGGTAATTAAGTGAACAGCATTACGCCAAGCGCCGGGGCTTTTTGCATCAGCCCCTCGAGCTGATAAAATGCTTCCCCCTTGATGAATGGACTCACTCGCATGCGCTTGTCTCCTCTGCTCCTAACCCTACTCTGCGCCACCCCCTTTACTACCCAAGCCAGCAGTGAAAATGATGAAAATATCCGCTGCGCGGCTTACTACGAAATACTGTCAGTGGCAGGCGACCAGCCAGATATGAGCCGAAAACAGTCCTCGAAAGCCTTTTACGTATTTTTGAAACGCGCTGGAGACACTCCAGTGGCGCAGGATGACGTCGCGCAAAAAATGGTAGAGCTGGC
Source organism: Pseudomonas helvetica (assembly GCF_039908645.1). Lineage (NCBI taxonomy): Bacteria > Pseudomonadati > Pseudomonadota > Gammaproteobacteria > Pseudomonadales > Pseudomonadaceae > Pseudomonas > Pseudomonas helvetica. The sequence continues at coordinate 3,661,892 of NZ_CP150917.1, read as the reverse complement.
CAAGGAAATCCCGGGAAAAATGACTCCGAAGAATATTGCACCGTTCAGAGCACGGCATGACGCCCAGTGTTCAGCCTTACTAAAATCCGCCTAGAACGACATCTATAAAGATCGAGCAGCCCGCTCCCATCACAGCACCACGCGCCAAGCTTTGTGCATGGGGTTGTCCGCTCGCCTAGTAGCCCGGCCTGGCGCCGGGCTTTTTCATTCCGCCCGTCCTTACCTAGCTCTTCGTCGACCCCGCCAAATTCAGCCGCGCTGAGAAAAAGGCTCAATGTGATGATAGGATCGGCAACCCAAGCGCTCAGCGGAAGAGTCTCCAGTGACCAAAATTATCTGCGCCAAAGAATTCGACATCTGTGTATCAATGTCTGACGTTGTTACGTGGCAAGACGGCGAAAAAATCCCTAACGTCGATCTGCAGGCGGTATTCAATATCCTTGGCATCCCAGCCAGCATTCTCGACCTGCATAAGCTGTACTTTGCCCATTCGTACAACGGTACCGGCGACGTCCATGTTTACCATGCCGAAAATAATGGTGGCAGCATACTCGCCGTCAATATGTACAGAGACCTCACCGATCAGCTCGATCTCACGCTTATCTGTTTACGCGTGGAGAGCCCTAATTTTGAGCTCGCCCTCTCACACCTCAGATCGTTCTTCGACAAGACGGAATGCCAGGTGGCGTTTGACCAGGCCAGCCACTCAAGGCGACTTCACGAGATGCTTGATCAAAGCAGGTACCCCCGGCCAGTGGAAGAAGATAACGACTTCATGCAGCAGCAGTTCATCCATCGTTGATATTTGATAGCCAGAACTGTAGAAAGCTTCGGCCTACGCCGTTTTTTGTTGCTGCCCCCCGTCACGCCTTCGTCACATCCACCAAGCACAATGCGTTCAGCCAAAGGGATTTGGCTCCATCTAAAGAGAGCCCGCCACCTGCGGGCTTTTTGTTGCTCGCTCCCCTCTAACTGCTAGGCTTTCGATTCCCCGAATGGAATCGACCTCATGCCTGATCAATATGCCCTCCCCGACATCCGTAAGCGTCCGGCAAACACGCCTTCCTGACGCCATCGCTTAGGGCGATGGTGCCCACCCATTAACGGATCGCCATGCGCCAACGAACCTCTTATCCAAAGCCCTTCAAAACCCAAGTCGTCCAGGAATGCCTGCAACCGGGCGCCTCTGTTGCCAGTGTCGCGATGAGTCACGGCATCAACGCCAACGTCGTGCGCAAATGGTTGCCGCTTTACCGCGATCATCAGTTCACTGACTTGCCCGCTTTCTTGCCGGTGAAGTTGGAACCAAACATTCCGAACGAGAAGTCCATCAGCATCGAGTTGCCATGCGGGCAAGGAACGATGACCGTGAAATGGCCGGCTTCCGATCCTGATGGCTGTACCCGATTCCTTCGCGGACTAACTCAATGATCCGCATCGACTCCATCTGGCTCGCCACTGAGCCCATGGACTGCGAGCCGGCACAGAAACCGCGCTGGCGCGGGTCGTGGCGGTGTTCGGTGCGGCGAAGCCGCACTGTGCATATCTGTTCGCCAACCGCCGCGCCAATCGTATGAAAGTGTTGGTGCATGACGGGGTGGGGATTTGGCTTGCAGCTCGGCGCTAGAATCAAGGGCGCTTCTTTTGGCCAGGGGGGCGGCACGGCTCTGAAGTCGAGTTGGACGTCGAGCAACTTCGAGCCCTGGTACTCGGGTTACCTTGGCAACGCGTCGGTTCTGGAGGAGTCATCACGGTGCTCTAACTCGCCTGCCATGGCCCGCTTGCCAGCGCAATTGGCCCATCAGTCTATCGTCGCCACCAGCCCTCTCTGGCAAAATTGGCGGCATGACTTCGCATCCAAATCTCGACCAATTAAACCCTGAAGAACTGCGTGCCCTGGCGGCGCAGTTGATCCAGCGCGTCGAGACAATGGACAAGCAAATTACCCATCAGAAATCGGTTAACGAGAAGCTGGCCCACGAGATCGCACAGCTCAAGCGCTTCAAATTTGCCAAGCGCAGTGAGCAGCTAAGTCCGGATCAGGCCAGCTTGCTCGACGATTTGATCGACACCGATATCGCCGCTATCGAAGCGGAGCTTGAGGCGCCGCAACCGGCACCTGTCGAAGTCAAAGTGCGCCAGCAACCCAAGCGAGCACCGCTGCCATCGCAGTTCCCTCGCACGTTGATCCATCACGAACCGGACAATAGCCACTGCCATTGCGGCTGCGCCTTAAAACGCATCGGCGAAGATGCCAGCGAAAAGCTCGACTACACGCCCGGCGTATTCACGGTCGAGCGCCACATCCGTGGGAAATGGGTCTGTGAACAATGCGAAACGCTGATCCAGGCGCCGGTACCGGCGCACGTCATCGACAAGGGCATCCCGACAGCGGGCCTGCTGGCCCACGTCATGGTGGCCAAGTTCGCCGACCATCTACCGCTGTATCGCCAAGAGAAAATCTTCGGCCGAGCCGGACTGCCCATCGCTCGTTCGACCTTGGCGCAGTGGGTGGGCAACTGCGGCGTACAACTCCAACCGCTAATCGACGCTTTGCGCGAAGTCGTGCTGACGCACGGCGTCGTCCACGCCGACGAAACCCCGGTACAAATGCTGACGCCTGGCGCGAAGAAGACTCATCGTGCTTACGTCTGGGCCTATGCCACCAGCCAGTTCTCTAAACTTGCTGCGGTCGTTTATGACTTCAGTCCGAGCCGTGCCGGCGAACATGCCCGAAACTTCCTTGGCAACTGGAACGGCAAGCTGGTCTGCGACGACTTCGCTGGCTACAAGGCAGGCTTTGAACTGGGCGTCACGGAGATCGGCTGCATGGCCCATGCACACCGAAAGTTCTTCGACTTGCACGCGACCAACAAGAGCCAGATCGCCGAAAAAGCGCTGCACTACATCGCGGCCTTGTACGAAGTTGAACGAGAGGCTCGCGAGCTGGAACCGGGTGTCCGGCAGCGAATACGGCAGGAAAAAGCAGCGCCGATCATCGACGCACTTCATATCTGGATGATCGCCCAAAGGCAGCTTGTGCCTGAGGGATCGGCCATCGCCAAGGCGTTGGATTACAGCCTCAAACGCTGGATAGCGCTGACGGTGCTGTGCCCATCGATAATAACTGGTGCGAGAATCAAATCCGGCCGTGGGCTCTTGGGCGTTCGAACTGGCTGTTCGCGGGTTCGTTACGCAGCGGTAAACGTGCGGCGACGATCATGAGTTTGATCCAGTCGGCACGGCTCAATGGGCATGATCCGTATGCTTACTTGAAGGATGTTCTTACTCGCCTGCCGACGCAGCGTGCGAGTAAGATTACCGAGTTGCTGCCGCATACGTGGTCGCCCATTTAGTCACGCAAGGTGTGAGGGCGGACGATACGTTTTTTCGAAACGGTTTTACCAGATAACGTCAGTTTGCAGCCCGGAACATAGCAATAGGTGATCTGAGGACACTTACACTGGAAGTGACGACACCGATGCCTGACAGCAAAGGCATCGGTCTTTCTTGCCTGCTCTGGCAGTCCGTCGGGGTCAACTCATCTCTGGAACGAGGTGACTCATGAACGTCAGGTTTTCAATAGCGTACATATACTCAGAGAATCTCGGATCTCCATCATTGAACGCCTTTGCCACTTTTTGTGCGTTCTCAAGACTGTCCCACATTGCTAAGTCCGCGAAGATTCGGTCGTCGCTCATAGGGCAGTAGGCGCGGTACTCGATCAAACCAGGAAAGGTCTTTAACGTTTCACGAAGCCCTGCGCGGAGCACAGGCACCTGCGCAACGCATTCCTGTTTGACCTTGAAAATGGCTAATTCGAGTACATGAGATGAGCGCTGCATAGGGATGACCTTCTGTGTGTTAGGGAGTCCCAATTATGAGTGGCTCATACTGACAGCGTAGTGTCAGTAGTGGTGATCGCCTTCCACTGGCTTGCCTGATGCTTCATATACGCTTGGAGATCAAGGGCAGGATTGTCGGGCGAGGGTTGTTGGGCAATAGCGATGGAGGCTATGCGGTCGACCCGAAAATCGCGGTAAGCCGCCCTGGCACTACACCAGCTGCCAACTGTCCACTTCCCTCCCCAGTAGAAAAGGCCAAGGGGGGAAATGACGCGTTGCGAAACCGCACCGTCCAGGCTGGTATAAGTTATCTTCAGCGCCTGAGTGTTTTCGATGGCATTTCGAAGGGTTGCCAGATGGCCACGCGTCGAGGACGGTGTTGTTCCAAGTGCCCTGATTTTTGCTGAGCCGGGGTCAACCTTGTGATGGACTATGGATGCTGAGATTTTGCTCAACAACATCCTTGCAGCAGCACTTAGATCGTTATCGGCAGAAGCTGAAAGCATTTCCATCCCAAGCATCAATGCATCCAGTTCGAGCCTGTTCAACGTTAAAGGCGGCATCTCAAAATCGGCATCCAAGGCGTACCCCACGCCAGCGGTACCATAGATTGGGATTCCACTGAAGGAAAGGTCGTCGATGTATCGATAGATTGAGCGAACGGAAACTCCGACTCGGCTAGCCAGTCGTTCAGCAGAGATTGGCTGATGGACACGAATCAGATTTACCAATTGAAATAAGCGATCAGCTTTACGCACCCGGTGTGCTCAACTGAGAGTCCTTTGCAAGCTCAATGGCCGCGTTAATGGCGGCCCGAGCTTGGGGGCTATTCTTCCAACAAGTCGATCCCACGGCTGCCGATGCCTGAGCCAGGATGTCACAAGCATTCGCTTTGCTGAGCACCGCTAGCGAGTCAATGCCCATCTGCTCAAGGCGAGCGATAACAGCTGGCCCTACGCCCTTCAGGGCCAACAAGGCATTATGTTCCGTCAGTGGAAATGGCATCCGTAAACTCCTGTTATCGGTCAATGAAGCAACCGGAGTTTGCCCGACGGGAGAGGGCATCTCAATAGATGGACTCCATCGCCCTAAGCGTAGGCATCAGGAAGGTGGGTTCGGCAGACGCTTACCGACATCCTCGAAAGAATGTACGAGAACCAGCTTGCCTTTGAGGCTGCTCTGATGGAGCTGACGCTACTGGTTGAGAGCCAGGGCCATGTAGGGACTGGCGACAACGTCCGCGGAGCTCTACAGGCAATTGGTAAGAACGCCGGGCATATCAAGCAGGGCCTAGCCAAGCTCAAGCTTCAGAATTGATCTTAGTCGTCAGGGGAAGGGTGGCGACAATGTCGTCCATTGTTGCTTCATCTCGCTCCAGATAGCTTGACCCAGAATGTGTCATTGCAAGCTGGTGGTCTCCAATCTCTACGATGTCTACTAGACCAAAAAGTGAGAGCAACTCGACCCCTTCGGCTCTACCGATGTCTGTTTCTATAGTTTCGTCACCTTCACTCCAAAGCTTGGCTAGTACTTGCGCCTCCTCGCGGGAATGGAGGAGTTCTAATGCGGCAGGTGCCATGTACTGAGACTTGTCGCAGTAGATAATTTTGTTTGGGCCGCCTGAGCTAGCGAGGAAGTAAGCATACCTTCCAGCAATTGCCTGTAGATCAGGGTGATTGGGGCCTCGCCGAATAATCCAAGCACCGTTTGGCCCCCTAGCGCTAATGTGAGGGATCAATACCAGTTGGTGCACCCAAGGATTGTGATCAAAGAAGCGCAGAGGGAGCCCTGGGCGTCCGAGATCAATTTCTGTCCCTCCGCACCGTAGTCGTGATTGGACTCCACCTACCGAAGTCCACGAGCCGTATGGTTCCAGCTTTCTCATTAGCCTGATGAGCGCTGGAATGAGTTGCTGGGACTTGCGCCCCATAAAGGTAGCGCCATGCAAGAGATGTTGCTCATCATCGGTTAGCTCTTCTGTTGGAAAAGGGGCAAGCATTGGGGCGCCAATCTCGACAAACTCCCACCCCCACAGACCGTCGCGCTCTAGGTCGGCAGCATCTTGATACTCATCGCCATAAGTGCGCAGTTGTTCGTCGCGTAAAGGGATCGAATCGGTCTTGCGCGCGGCTCTTCCTGCATTCGGATTCGGTGTAATTGATTTGATCGATGCCTTCCAATCGCACCCAGGCCCGGACCATATTTGGATGGCTTCGGGAAAGGCTACTCCTGAGGTGTTTTCGGCCGGGCTGCCAGGGTAATAACGCACAAGGGGGAGTGAGCCAAAGAAAGCTTTTGCTAAGACCCGTGATGAGGGCAGTCCACCCTTGATGCGGTTGTACCCCATCACCAAGTCCAAATCGCCACAAGTTATCGCTCCACGAGCATAGGAGCCAACAACCCAGATTGATGTGATCTCGACCTGACACGTCTCGTCGCTGTAGATGTGCCTGTAGGTAATGCTGCGTTCACAGGCTTCATCAAGCCTCTGGCAGATCCGTTCCAGCTTCTTGGTGAAGGATTCGCGGGGATAGCGCTTTTCGAGTGCTGCCATGCTCTCATCTCTACTGATGGGTGCCGCGGAGGGCCAGTAGATTGACCGTACCATTTCAGGTGGTTGGATCACCATTAGCAACCGGTACAGTCCACCCCCGATAGCTTAAGCTGTGTTCTTTTGTTGCTGCTTTCTACAGGGAGCAATTGGCATGTCGCGCATCTATTCATACGTGATCACTCATGACCATGGCTTTGCTCCAAATCCTCATGGCGGGGTCTTAACGCTGGCAACCTGCAAGCCTGTGATTCGGCGCACAGCGGAGAAGGGCAGCTGATTGCCAAGGTGATAACCTTTACTTCAAGGACGAGGAGGGCGACTGGTTTCAATGCGAAAGCGATCACCATGATTGCTATCACATGGACCGTGATTTGAGTGGCAAGAACGTCCTGATAGCTAAGTCGTTCTGGTACTTCGGTAGTAAGGCCCGTGATCTGCCTGAAAATCTTCAGCTGATCATTAAGGCGGGGCCTGGTCATAAGTGCACCGATTCTCCTGAGGTCATGGAGCGCCTAGAGAAGTGGCTGTCGCAGTTTGAGTCGGGCATCGTTAGCGAGGCCGAAGTTTCCGGCTCGGGAGCGTGTGTCTCGTGTTGAGGGAGGGGAGACTGTCTACGTTAGTTTGTCAATCACAAACTCTTGAAACCAAGGTGGTTGTGTATCTGATTTAATTTCAATCAGCTCTCCATCCGTGATTTCAGCTATCTGTGTCAGCCCCTCGCTACCTTCGTCTGAGTTATCGAAGATATATGCTCTATTTGAGACGAGGATAGCGTCAGATAGGAGTCCCAGAGATCTCCAGTAACGCTCTCTTATTTTTTCAGGTGGGACATTGTGTCCACCCTGAGATACGCGATACGCAACCCGGGCGACGTTGATCTCAGGGTCGGCTGTAGCTACGTAGTAAACATATACTCTGTATCCCGCATCTCGAGCTTCGGTCAGTAGTTCAACTTTGTCCGGAGAGGACATGACTGTTTCAAAGGTAAAGCTGATACCTTCTTTGATCAATGACCTACGTATGAAGTCAGAAAGCGCTGATGCAACATACGAATCGATTTCAGTGCTTGAGAAGCTGAGTCTTTACCCTTCAATTGAAAGAGAGTCGAGTTTCGCTAAGGATTTAGGGGATTTCTTGAGTAAGGCGTGCTCACGAAAAAAAGAAAAAACCCCCTCTTTGTGAGACTCAATGTGGTATGAGGTAAAGTCGAAATATCCGGTATCGCTAATTGCACGCTCTATATCGTCGGGATTGATGTAGTTTCCCAATAAGTGGGCGGGAACTAGCCGATTGAAGGTGCTTTTTCCTGATCCATTTGGTCCTGCAAATATGCGTATTCTTGGTGTGCTCAAGAAACGACCTTGCTTGATTGTTTGTTGATGTGCAGGCGTGTACCACTTTTTAGATTGCCGTAAGTGCCTATCGAGCGCAGAGCTACTGAAGTTTTTTCCGTCACCTCAAATAGTTGGCCATCTTTAGCGACAAGTACAGAAGCACCATTAGCGATTGCCATTTTATATGCGTTGTTAAACGCTTTCAGGGCAATATCTGGAATCCGAGATTCCTGTACTGTGATCTGATCATCCGTCATAGGACGTTTGTCTACTTTGCGTGACATGGCTAGCTCCGAATCAAGGCCGCACTGAGGTGGCGCTGGTGTCAACTGAACGTATAGCACATTTGAAAGGCATAAGCTAAGCACCTTGGCATGGTCCAAGGGCTTTGATGCGATGGCTATAGGGCTGCTCGCCGTACGGGGTTGCGGCCTCTATCGTCCAAGCAGTAGGAGCGTGTCGTCTTCCATGCTCGGGTGCCAGTCGCTTCCTTCCGTTTGGAGGCTTGGCCGCGAAGCATACGTCGTGGTTGCAAAAAAGTTGGGGCGAAATCCAACGGTTCAGGACTTTAAAGAAATTCACGAAGAAACTCTTGATATCGAAGCTGATCACCGGCAAGGGGCTGACGAAGCTGCAGGCTATGTGGCAGAGCAGGGAGTCTGACTTACTGGAGGGGTAGTGAAGAGAGCCCGGCCTAGCGCCAGGCTTTTGCTATCTTGGGTCAGGGCTTTTCGGCGTTGGCCTTCTCAAGCAGTCCCGCGATGCCTTCCAGGAGTACCAGGTCAGACTCCTTCAGCTTGCCCTTTGCCGTGGCTCTGGCCAGTTTCTCAATGATGGCAATCGCCTTGGGTGAGGCGGTCCCTAACATCGCTTGGTAGGCAGGGGACTGATCACGCACGACCTCGTGACGGGTGAACTCGCCCTCAATGACGTTCGCTCCATAGCTGCCCGGGTTGACCAGAACACCAGGCGCCAAGCCGATCTTCTGCTCGAGGTTGAGTGCTGCTTTTTCGCCCAGGCCTCGATGCCCATTGAGGATCTGGGACAAATAAGACGCATCCAGATCGTGCAGGTCGGCGAAGTCTTTCTGGCTGAGTGAGCCGATGACGCGCCGCAGCGCTTCGACTCGAAGAGTTTTCATATCCATAGGTGAATAGTGTCCTTGCGTTAGCAAACAGTAAGTTATAAATTGCTATTTCGATGAGGTTTAGCAAAGAGTAATTTTAGGCCTCTTTGGAGGATAACCATGAAGCTAATTGAACTCATGCGCTCCCTGGACGCCGTTTTGCTGGATGCCCTGGCTAAGCGTTGCGACACCAGTGTGGGCCAACTCAAACAGATTGCTCACGGCTTCCGTCGTGCCAACCCAGCTCTCGCCATCAAGCTCGAGCGCGAGTCGGAGAGGGCGGTGACCTGTGAAGAAGTCAGGCCCGATATCGATTGGGCATACCTGCGTAACTCATCCGTTAGTTCCGAGCAATCCGCTGCCTGAATCGATGAGCAAAGTGTTGCTCATCGTTCGGACGCGCCGCTACGACAACCGCAAAGAGGTTTCCCGAATGGAACAGGTACATCGCGCAATTCATGAGGCAGTGCTGGAGGCGGGGCCGAAGAAATTGGCTCATCTGATGGGCATGAGCCACACCGCGCTGCTGAACCGTAGCAATCCGAATGACGACTCGCACCGTCTTAACCTGGAGCAGTTTCTGCAGATCCTAGTGCACTGTAGTGGTCTAATGAAGCCGGACATTCGATTTTGGATAAGGTGGGGGCGTTTGCTTAACGGGAACTCCCCGGTAAATCGAATCTCTGCATAGGTCGGGAGGCTATGAATGGCTACTTCTGGCCGTTTTCCCCTGGTTGTGTAAATACGCAGGCACCGTTTTGAAGTCTGCGTCGCTACGTAAAATCTGCCAGCGCTTGGTTAATTCAGCAGACGCAAAAGATTGTGTAGAAGCGCGATTTTCGTTCCAGTTCGGATTGTCAAAACCTGCGTTAAAACGTTTTTACACCGCCAGGGCCGAAAGCAGCGTCAGTTACTTCGCCTAAGCTAGAAAGGATCAAAAGGGTGAAGGCGTAGCCTCATCCGGCGTACTCACACACCTTCGACACGCAAAGGACGCGATGAATATTTTCGTGATGCTCCAGCCGCTATTCGACATGCTGAAGTGGCTGCTGCCATTGTTGCTCCTGGTCATTATCATCAAGACACCCTGGTTCAAGGGCTGGTTTGGTGAGCGGCTGGTGCGGACATTCGCCCACTATGGCTTGGATGGTCAGGTCTACCTCCGGTTGCACAACGTCACACTGGATACGCCCGATGGCACTACCCAGATCGATCATGTGTTCCTGTCACCTTTTGGTATTTTCGTGCTGGAGACTAAAAACATGGGCGGCTGGATCTTCGGAGGTGAGAGCCAGGCCCAGTGGACACAGCAGATCTTCCGGCATCGCTTCAGGTTCCAGAACCCGCTGCGGCAGAATTACAAGCATTTGAAGGCACTAGAAGCGCTGCTCAGCGTTCCGCCCGAGCACATCCATTCTGTAATCGCCTTCGTCGGCGGCAGTAGCTTCAAGACCGTCATGCCGGACAATGTCACCCAAGGCGTCAGCTGTATCCGCTATATCAAGTCCTTTCAGCGGCCTGTGTTTAACGAAGCGCAGGTGAGTGCAATGGTGAAGGCGCTGGAGAGCCGGAAGAGGGACAGTACGCTCACTACCCACCACGAGCATGTACAGCGCCTGAAACAGCGAAACGACCCTTTCGCGAAACGCAGTTGCCCGCGGTGTGGAAGCGCTTTCGAAATTCGTATCCGTAAGACAGGCGATAGAGCAGGAGAGCGATTCTGGGGCTGCAGCGCCTACCCGAAATGTCGAGCGAAACAGGATTTGGATTAGTCATCCAGGTACTTCGTCTTACGAGGCCACGAATATTTTCGCCGATCTCGCTTAGCCTTTGCTCCTCGGATTGAAGCGTCAGCTCCATGAGGGCCGTCTCTAAAGCGAGTTGGTTTTGATACATCCTCATATTGCCGCTCGGCTCGCGAATTTGCCCTTTCCACGGGGGACTGGCCAGGAAGAACCCAAGGAGGTGGAAAACACTCAAAGAGGCCATGTGAATTGTGCGCGCAGGAGGATTATTAATGACAGATCAACTTACCCATGCGCGTATAAAAGCTCGTCGATCAGGTCCAGTTCTGGTTGCGTAAATTGCACATTGTTGAATTTTCTAATGTGCTCAAGTACTCCTCTGATGGGCACTTGGCGCGAAGGATCCTCAACTATCTCGATCAGGCGATCATGCTCAGGATCTTTGCCTTTCAGGTATTTATGAATCAACTCCTTGAGCGATAAGCGGGCCTGCTGGTCGGTCAGCACTTTTATTTCTCCGGAAAAATAGTGACTTCATCTACTTTAATGTAAGTGGGATCGCCCGGTTTTTGGAATAAGTTGCCTTGAACCACCGGTACCGTACTCGGGGTAGGCCTTGGTGAAAGGCTCCCGATTCGGGCCGGTGCCACCTAACTCGTGCGGAACAGTAACGTTCGGCGTTCCGTCCTTGTAGAGCTGCAACGTGTCGAACTTCAAGCGCAGACGGCCATCACTCCACGCTGGAGACGGATCGGCCGCAGTAACGTGTTTAGGCGCTCGAACCTGCAAAGCTTTTGTCGCAGCGTATCCAGTATCGAATTTGTCAAAACCAGGGCTTCCTGGGTGTCGATGGTCTTCTGCGCATGAGCGTTGAGACTTCCATCTGCGTTCTTATAACCCATGTACCGGTAGCCGGTGGCTGGCAGTGTCGAGTCCGGTCCGGATGGACCTACGTAAAAGTCAGCTTTAGATTCGGTGACAACCGGCGGGCGTGGGGATATTTCCTGAGCCTATAAGGGCGGGGCAAAAGGTTATTAGACGTGCCGAAGCTGCTTTGTTAAAAAAATAGTGCATAGCACGCTGTCGGCGTGCTCATGCATCTCCATTTGGCTAAATGGAAATCGCCCAACATTGAGCTGGGCAATGATCAATGAGTCTGATTGCCGATACAGGGAAAAGTAGCTGCGACTTTGGCCAACTGCTCGCGCACCAGTGCATTGGGCTCATTGATCCCTCTTCTTTTCGGCCGCTGACCCTCTCACCCAAAAAACTTCTCGCCGGCTCGTGGAGGCCGACAGACACATCCGATGTACGACTTCTTGCCGATTGGCGCACCAGTGGTTGCGGGTCAATACTTTTTTCCTGTCCTTGGAGCGCTCCTATGAACCGGCAAGAAGAGTTTTTGGCGAAAGCGTTAGAGGTTCATCATGAATATGAAGAAGCTACGGTCGCCGTTCACAAAATGATGCGTGAGAACAGGGCTATAGGCGCGGAATGGGATGCGGCTGTAGCGCGACAGATTGCATCTCTTGATGCCTGGATGGAGCTGCCCCACGAGTTCGGGGACTTCAAGGCGAATGAGTGACCGGTTTCAATTCAGTGGGCTGGGGTCTTCGGCAACCGGGTGTTTTGAACCTCCTCAATATGAGGACATCAAACAACTATAACGTCAGGCACGGGCCTGCCCGGAGAAGATCAAATGAAACGCACAACTGCTTTGATTTTTGTGGTGTCAGCGGCGTTGTTACTGGGTGGTTGCTGGCCGTATTGGCATGACCATGACCGTCGCGGACATGATCGTGGGCGTTACTACGGTGACTATCATCAGGCACAAGAGTATCGCCGTGCATGAGTTCGAAGTAGCAGAGCCAGGATAGATTCGTGTCGAGCCCGGCAGTCTCATGGACTGCCGGCTGGAGGGCGTCGTATAGCAAATAGCCGCGGCTGGAGCGATCCCGGCAAAGAAAGGAGTCTCTACGAGGTTGGCGTATTTTCTGTAGATGGGGCCAAATCCTTTTGGCTGGTCCCAGTATGCTTGGCAGGTGTGATAAAGGTATGACGGGATCGAAGGGAAAAGCCCGACATGAGATCGGGCTAGAACGTGCACGTCAACTCAACCGTTTAATCGTGTTTGTACTTATTCTTGTATTTATGATGGTGTTTACCGTTGTAACCTCTGCCCTCTGAGCCACGATTGCGATTATCGTCGGACAGGTTATTGCCGAGTGCGCCGCCCGCGGCACCGCCGAGGCCTGCGCCAATGGTGGAGCCGGTTGAGCCACCCAACTGATGACCAATCACCGAACCACCCGCCGAGCCGAGCCCCCCGCCGATCGCGGCGTTGGTTTTGTTGCCCCTCGGCGCAGCGACAGCGCTGCCTGCAGCTCCTCCTACACCCGCGCCGATCGCTGCACCGGTGCTTCCGCCCATTTGCTGACCAACTATGTTGCCCAGTGCGCCGCCAAGGCCTCCGCCAACGGCTGCGGTGCCATCTCCAGCGGCCATTGCTCCTTGTGTGATCAGGGCACCTAGAGCAAGGGTAAGCAGTGTGATTCGCATGCTGTGCACCTCAATAAGTAGTTTTTGTGTTCAGACTGCTATTTTGACTATTGAGCATTTTGAAACGTGCGTTGTTGCTTCCGGTCGCCAAGCTGCTCTCGTCAGTGCATTGACGATAGAGAGAGCACTAGAACTGTAGAGGGCGCGGCAAAGCCAAAGTTCGACTGCGATAGTGGCACGTTGTCGAGAGTTTACACAGAAGCAAAAAAACAGCCCGTACGCGGTGGGCTCTTTAGTGCGGGTTACTCGACTAACAACCAACAGAGGGATGCAGCAATGACTGAGCGCCATATGATCCACTCGGAAACGCTTTCGAACGGACGCAAGATCGAGGTCAAGGCCAAGATTTTGAGAGACGGCTCGTTGCAGATGTTCATCGGTGTTTACCAGCCTGACGGCACGGTCCTCTTTGAGGATCACGACCCAAAACCGCATCTGCTGGACATGGAGGACGCGCTGGACTGGGGGATCGAAGTCGCGCGACGCACCGGTAACGCCCCTGAAATCAATAAGACTTGATGATCACCGGATCTGGTTTTTTAATGTGTCGTCTCTCACTAGTGAATCATTGATCCGCTTCATGGTCGTAACTATGGTTGAACGCTCTCCAGACTAAACTGGCGGATAGCGACATTCCTTCTCCGTAGCACTGACCCTTGCTTTTAGGATGTTCATATGAAGCGCACAGCGATAATGATCCTGGCCATTTCAAGCTCTCTCCTGCTGGGAGGCTGCTGGCCTTACTGGGAAGATGGAGACGGGTACGGTCGAGATCACGACCGTGGTCGAGAGTATCACCGTCGTTATGATCGCCATGATGACCGCGGATACGAGCGTCGTGACAATGATCAGGGCGAAGGTCGTTACCACAAACGTGATCATGACGACAGAGACGACTGACGCTTGAGGCCTGGTCGGGACGAGGAAAGGTCATGCAGACTCTGACAGCAAGGACGGTTCGCCCCGTCAGCCAATGGCTGATGGCGGCGGGTATTGGTCTGATCGTAATGATGACCAATGCCCAGGCTCAAACCACGCCACAAGCCGCTCAAGAGATAAAGAGCTTGCTGGATTTTGTCGAACACAGTGAGTGTCGGTTTGTGCGTAACGGAAGCGAATATCCGGGCTCCCAGGCTCGGGCGCATCTGGAGAAAAAGCTGAACTATCTCGAAGGCAAGAACATGATCAGCAGTACAGAAGACTTCATCGATCTGGCGGCCACTAAAAGCAGCATGAGTGGCAGCCTCTATGAAGTGCGATGCCCAGCAGGCGTACAACCTGCAAGTCTCTGGCTGAAGACCGAGCTACAGAGGCAGCGTCAGCTTCATTGAGTCGATCTGAAATCAAGAAAGCCCAGCCTGATGCTGGGCTTTCTCGTTTTCGGGCGTCGTACGGGTGGACTGGATCGGTCGGTCAGTCACTTCGAGGCTATCCTGTGATTTCAAGCCACGGGCGCAGTGACGTATGGGTGCGACTAGAGTGAATAAGTCCCGCCCTTCGATTTAGAAACAGTAGTGCGCGTTGCTCCGATGGTAGGCCCCTTCCTGGTCTGAAGGTTCTTATGACGCCTCACACGCAGCCAGGGATGGCGGGCCGTGGTGGCATTGGCAAAGTGGCGATTATGGACACGAGAGTCAGACTGGCGAGCGGCGAAGAGGCAGAAGACTTTTTCGTGCAAACACTGGAGCAGGCTGTCGATGCCGTGGTGGTCATTGATGACCAGAACAACGTGGTGTTTTTCAATGCGGCTGCCGAACAGTTTTGGGGGTGTTCCCGTGTAGAAATACTGGGAAGCAATGTCAATAGATTGGTTCCTCATGCCATACGTCCCCACCATGACGGTTATGTCGGCGCAAACCGGGAGACCGGGGTCAACAAGATCGTGGGCGCTAGCCGGGATATCCATATCACGCGCAAGGATGGTGAGGCGCGTTGGGGCGCGATGTCGATCTCGAAAATCACCTTGCAGGGCCGAATCCTTTATGCGGCCTTCCTCAAGGATGTGACGCAGACGCGCATGAAAGATATCGAACACCGATTGCTGTCGATGTCGGTCAATATCACCAGTTCTGCCACCTGTATTGTCGACGCCGATGCGCGTCTCATCTATGTCAATGACGGGCTTATTCGACTGCTCGGGTATTCCCGTGAGGAGGTCATCGGGCGGTCGCCTTTGATGTTCTTTGTCTCCGATATTCAGGCCGAAACGCGTGCGCAAGCGGTGCTGGAAAGAGTCCTGCGTGGTGAGCCCAGTGAAGCCAGTGCACTGATCAGCAAGCGTAATGGTCAACGGTTGTGGGTGCATATTTCGTCGACCCCCGTGTTCGATGCTCAAGGGAAGGTCGACAACATTGTCATAGTGCTGACTGACATCACCCGGTCAAAGCTGCACGAGGTGTTACAGGACAAGGTGATAGGGGCTCTTTTGAAAGAGCAGTCTTTGGAAAGCGTATTGACCCTGATGTGTCAGGAGATCGAACGCATCGCGCCAGAAGTCATCGTTTCGATCCTGAGCGTGGACCCGGAAGGATTTCTGCACCCGCTGGCCAGTCCTGGTTTGCCGACCGATTACTCGAGAGCGATCGAGGGGTTACCGATAGGTCCTGTTGCCGGGTCTTGCGGGACAGCGGCCTACAGGGGCGAACCGGTTCTGGTGACGGATATCATCCACGATCCGCTCTGGGCGGATTACAAGTCTCTGGCCGAAAAGTCGGGTTTGCGAGCGTGCTGGTCTATTCCTGTGCGCAACGGGGCAGGGCGGATCGCTGCCACCTTTGCACTCTATTTCAGGGAGTGTCGCGGTCCCGATACCTTGCATGCTCACCTGGTGACGGCGGGTACGCACCTGTGCATGTTGGCACTCGAGCGGGAAGAGGCGCGTGAATCCATTCGAAAAATGGCGTTTTATGATGCGTTGACCGGCTTGCCCAATCGCAGTTTTTTGCTGGCACAAGCGGATCGCGCCATTGCCGAAGTTGCTCAGGAGCAGGCTGAACTGGCGGTACTGTTTGTCGACCTGGACCGCTTCAAGCAGGTCAACGATGCGCTGGGGCATGCTTCGGGCGACGAGTTGCTGCAAGTCGTGGCGCAACGGCTACGCAGTGTGCTCAGGGAGTCGGACATTGTCGGGCGGTTATCCGGCGATGAGTTCGTTCTGGTGCTTCCAAGGATGAATGCCACGCAGGTTACGACCTTTCTCGAGCGGTTGAAGATGACCCTGAGTATTGCGGCCAATATAGCCGGCACCTCCGTGGTCCTGTCCGCCAGTATCGGTATAAGCATGTTTCCAGTTGACGGGCAGGATATGGAAAGCCTGCTGCATTGCGCCGATATTGCGATGTACCAGGCCAAACGTACCGGCCGTGGCAGCTTCAGTTTTTTTCTCGAAGAGATGAACAAGATCGCTCAGGAACGTTTGATACTTGAGACGGCGTTGCGTGTGACCCTGGCTGACAATGCTCTTCACCTGGTTTATCAGCCACAAGTCGATCTGAGGAACGGGCGTCTTGTCGGCGTAGAGGCGCTGGCACGCTGGGAACACCCAACACTGGGCAGTATCTCGCCAATGCGATTCATCCCCTTGGCCGAGGAGTGCGGGTTAATCAATGAGTTGAGCCAATGGGTATTGCAAGAGGCCTGCGGGCAATTGGCGCAGTGGCGCCAGCAAGGACTCGTGGTCCCGTCCATGTCGATCAATCTGTCACCGATCAACTTTCACAATCTGAATCTGGTGGGGCTGATCGCCGAGCAATTGCGCCGATGTAAATTGCAGCCCGCCGATTTGTGCGTGGAGGTGACGGAAGGCGTATTGCTTTGCAACAGCCCTGGTTCAGAGCAAACCATCCAGGACCTGCATGCCTTGGGTGTGCGTCTGGCGATCGATGACTTTGGCACGGGTTATTCCAGCCTGGGGTACTTGCGGCGGTTGCCGATCAGTGAGCTGAAACTGGACAAGAGTTTTGTTGATGACCTGGAGCATGATGCTTCCTGCCGTGCACTAAGCGAGTCTGTCATCGGTATTGGCAAGGGACTTTCCTTGCATGTTGTCGCTGAAGGCATTGAGCACGCTGCCCAGCGTGACATTCTCAGAGCGCAAGGTTATGAGGTCGGGCAGGGATATTTCTTCTCTGTCCCATTGTCTTCCGGGGCGTTCATGCAATGGATGCTGAGCAGCCCGAGCGGGCGATAAACGGCGTAGAAATAACCCTGGCCAGCCACGGCCATCGATCAGGTTCTCATCCCTGACATCTATACTCATTGTCATGCATTCAGCCATGGGATCCCGATCCCGGGACCTATCCTGTTCACTCGCTGGTGATAAAGCCTTGGCCTGGATTTACGAGGGCTCAACATGCGGATTTTGATAGGAGTTGCAGCCTTTTTATTCATTTCAGGGTGCATGACTTCTCCAGTTCCAGCAGAAAAAGCCGCTCGGGTTCCAAGTGATCGGGTTTTTGCGTTTCAGCAACCCATCGAGGGAAACAGCGGAACGATTTTTGTGACGCGTGATGGCGGTTTGCTGGGTTCGGCCTGCTACATCGGTGTTTATGTGAACGGTGATTTTGTTGCGCGAGTGGGACCTGGTGAAGGAGCAAGGTTTTTCACCAAGCCCGGGGAAGTCTTTGTCGGCGCAGGAGAAGACCTGAAGGGTAACGGCCTGTGTTCGTTAGGCATTTCCTTACGCGAGGTGGTAACGACCATGGATGCCGGAGAGGTCAGGCATTTTCGAATTTACGGTGATGCGAGCGAGGGCATTTCAATAGCGCCAAGCTCTCGCTGAAGTAGCGATGTACGAGCTTCGACCTTTAAAAAAATGTGGTTATTTAAGGGCTTAGGTGATTTTTGTGTGGAAAAAAGATGTAAATATCTTGTTACATCTCGAGTGGTGAGCTATTATCGCGCCCGTGTTCACCTACCACGGTTTACGCATTTTTAAGCCCCAAGCGTCCATCAGCTGCTTGGGCTTTTTTTTGCCTGAAATTTGCCGCTGGCTGGTACTGGTTTTGAACATGGGGCGTTTCTAAACTTCTAATACGTATCGACTGCAGGGCGTACGAGAGGTGAGCCATGAGGACCGATCCGCAAGCACCACGTATTAAAAAACCCGCTGAGCCAAGCCGCTCAGGTGAAGCTCGGCAGGACCGCGACGAGCTCCAGCCAGATAATCCGAAAAAGTGGAAGGATGTTCAAAGCGCGGTCGAGAGCGAGCTGGAAACACTGCACGATAAAGCCAGGCCCCTCTAAGTGGCGCTCGCCAGCAAGTACAAGCCATGCATCTCACCGTTGGGTGAGATGCATCTTGCGAATCAGGCAATCAGATCCACTTTGCCGCTGGCCAGGCGATAGATGCCCCCGACAACTTTCAATGTGCCCTTGCTCAGCGCTTCAGTCAGCACAGGTGAGGCTTTCTTGAGGTTGTTTACCGTGTCTTTGACGTTTTGCACGGTCGCGTTCTCGAGAAGATTTCCCGGATCCTTGAGTACCTTCTCGATAGAGGGCCTCAGTGCGTCAGTCAGTTTCTGGATTTGACCGGGGAAAACCGCATTGTCCTTTGTTGCCTTGATGCCGGCATTGAGTGCGCCGCAGTCTTCATGCCCCAGCACCAGAATCAGTGGTGCGCCGAGCACCAGGACCGAGTATTCCAGGCTTGCCAGGCCTTCCTCCGTGACGAAATTGCCCGCGACACGCACCGCGAAAACGTCGCCACGGGCCGTGTCGAACGCGTACTCGGGGGCAATGCGCGAATCAGCACAACTCAATACTGCTACGAACGGGTTCTGGCCGGTGACCAAGGCTTCACGCTCGGCCTTGAAGTCGTGCGTCTTTGAGGTGCCGTTGATATATCGCTTGTTACCGTTTATCAGTCGTTGAAGGGCCTTGTCGGGGCTGATCGCATTTTGTGGTTTTGGAGGCGAAGCCTTTTTCTCGGCGGCCTGGGCGATGCTGTCAGGCAGCACACCGGCAAGCAGCAGGGCGCTGGCGCCTAGTCCTGCAAGCCGGAGAAAACGACGCCGTCCGTCTGCCTCCGGCGCGGAGCTTGAATCACAGGATTCACACATGATTTGTGTACTCGGTATTTGGGTGGGAGTGGCTCGCTATCAAGGGCTAATACTTGCGGGAAACTTCAGCACTTCTGCGTTGGAGTCTAGATGGTTTGCCGGGGCTCGTTTCAGGGGGGGCGCACGTTTACAAAGTGCGAAATACCTAACACTTTGAGCTTAATCCGTTCGCTTTTGCCGGGGTCGGCTAACCTGTAAAGCTTAGGTAACACTCCCGCACACTATCTCCCCATGGACGGAATGCCATGTTTCCTCTTCTTCAGCTTTGCCAGATTGTGGAGTCCGGTTTCTATCCACTCTCGTGCACCTGCACGGTGAATCCCGACGGATCGTTGAGGGTCACGATTGTCGATCCCGAATCCGGACGTGTTGCACTGCTGATCACTGGCGTGTCGACATCGACGCTGACCAGTGTCCGGGAGATCGCCAATTTTATCGGCGAACTGCGTACTGAGTTGAAAGCCGGGCGTAGAGCGTTCGCAGGCTGAGACAACGATCAGGTCAAGCCGCAGTCCGACGATTGGACTTGTACCGAATGATCTGGCGGCAGGCTTGATTCGTCGTGCAAGCGAGGTGGTAAATCTGGGAGTTGCATCCAGTGCACAAGAGGGTTATCAAGTCTTTTGCAGTGGAAACGATTTTCAGAGCGTCGCATCGAGAGATGCCGTGACGCGGAGGGAATTGCCATGTTACTCAACAAACCCGAGCACGAACTGCGCAGCGACTTCCAGAACCTTGCGTCTGATTTGCGATGGTCGGCGGTGGAGCTCAAAGCCATTGCCGAGCGGCTGAGACAGACCGGTAACGAGGTCGATGCCCAGTCATTGCTGAAGACGTGTCAGGTGTTGGAGACCGCCGAAGAACGGCTGGCCCTCTACGCAAGTGAAGTGAAGTCTCATCGAATTCACCTTGAATAAGTGCGGGTCGCCATTACAGCTTGCTCAGGACTGCCAGTATGGCTCTGCGGCGTCATTGCAGATTTCCCGGAGCAATGGAGATTTCCAGGCGTCTCACATGAGGTTGCCGCACAGAGTCAGGAGATATACCCAGTTGAAGGAAAGGCTTTCAGATTTTGCAGTGCTCATATTGATGGTGCTTGGCGGCATTGCGTTGCTGTTCGTTGCTAAATACTGCATTGAATACTTCGTAGGCCCCATTGCTGAATCATGGATCGATCTCGCGCTCGTCCTCTCGGGCTATGTACTGTTCTTTCTTCTTGAACCCATTCGCAAGTCGGTCAGTAAAAAATGGAGTAAAGGGGCGAGACGAAAAAGACACAGTGAGGGAGTGTGAGGGGCGTTGATAAGGCGCTGGCTTGCGTGGGGGGCGGTGATATTTCCGTAACCATGACAACCCTTTCACGAAGTCTTCACTCCGACCGGCCTAAATTGACCTGACTCCTTTGTGATATCCCCTTCAAGCCCGCCCGCATGCGGGCTTTTTTTCGTCCTCAATATTGTCCATTCGTCGACAGGCTCTCCAATGAGTCTGCATAGATTACTTTTGCCGAGGCCTGACAAATTCTATAAAGTTAACCAATAGGTCAGCTTTTCGGCTTTTCAGCCCTTCGCATTGCGAGGAAGGGCTCCTGAGGTTTTCCCTGTACACCATAACGATATGGGCGGAATTCATAACCGTCCAGAGGATGATCCATGTCCAACCGTGATATATCCCGGCGCTCCTTTCTACAGGGCGGGTTGATCGCTGGCGTCAGCGTGACGCTGACCCCGCTCAGCTCCCAGGCATTGGCTGCCTTGATGGAAAACAGCGTGACCGTGCCGTCCGAGCAATGGCTCGGCAACAACGGCAAGGCCCGCATGCGCAACGACTCATTGTCCAAGGTGTGCGGCAGCAAGGTATTTGCCCGCGACATCCGCGCCAAGGACATGCCGGGCTGGCCGCAGCAACAAGGCCACGCGATGCTGCTCAAAACCATTCGCGCCGACCGCATTTATGACGGTTTCGACCTGTCGTTGCTGGGGGCCGAATTGCAGCCTGATCGCATCGTCACGGCTGAAGACCTGGACAAGGACGGCATCGTTTTCCCTGAAGACCACGCGCCCGATCCGCTGCTGCCAACCGGCAAGGTGCCGATGTTCATCGGCCACCCGGTAGCGATCCTGATCTGGAACGACTTCGAGCGTTTCCGCCAGGCCAAGAACATGCTCAAGTTCAACGACAAAGCGATCCGCTACGGCGCCAAGGCGCCGTTTTACACGCGCGATCCTTATGGCAGTTTCCGTTACGTGCGGGTCGGTGGGGCGACCTCGGCAGATGAAGATGAATTCGCCAGCCTGAAGGACTCGATCCTGTTCCCGATGATTCGCGAACGGCGTCCGGTGTGGAACGCCCAGCCGAACCTGCATGGCAACCTGACCGAGCGCGGTCTGTTTTATGCCGATCGCATGAAACAGCAATTGGAAACCCCGCCAGAAGGCTGGATGGTTTTCGACGAGCGCTACAAGACGCCGTCGATTGAACCGGCTGCAATGGAACCCGACAACGGCAATGGCTGGTACGACCCGACGACCAAGACCCTGCATTTTGTCGTCGCGACCCAGTGCCCGCTGGAGGCTGCAACTGAAACCGCGAAGATGATTGCGCCGTCGCGTTTCGGCTTGAGCACGCTGAACATGCACCCTGGCTACACCGTCGGCTACGGCTCCAAAGACCACAACATCTTTGTCTACTACGCGGCGCTGGCGGCGTTGTATGGCGGCGGTGTGCCGGTGCGTCTGGCCAACGACCGTTACGAGCAGTTCCAGAGCGGTATCAAGCGTCATCCGTTCGACATTCGCTACCAGTTGGCCGTCGACAAACAGGATCACAGCTTCAAGATTTTCCGCGCGGACATGAGCGTCGACGGTGGTGGGCGGATCAACTACAGCCCTTCGGTGGCGGCGGTTGGTGCGACAGCCGCACAGTCGATTTACTACATGCCGCAGAACGACCTGCAAGTGACCGCGTACCATTCACGTGGTGTTGAAGCCGGCTCCATGCGGGGCTACGGCACCCTGCAAAGCATGGCCGCCACCGAAATGATGGTGGACGAAATTGCTGATCGGCTGGGCATTGATGCCATCGATCTGCGCAAGAAAAACGTGCTGCTGTCCGGGATGAAAAACACCCAGGGCGCAGTGCCGGCCGGTGCGTTGCGCCTGCATGAAATTCTCGAAAAGGCGGCTGGCAACGAGCTCTGGAAAAACCGTCACGCGTTGAAAAAACAAGAGGACGCCAAGGACCCGGACAACTGGTACGGCATCGGCTTCGCCATTTGCCAGAAAGACTTCGGCACCGGTTCCGAAGCACCGATGGCCAGTATCGAATTCAGCGCTGACGGGCATATCACGCTGCGCCACATCGGCATCGAGATTGGCACCGGCATGTCCACTTCCCAGGCTTTGGTGGTCGCCGATTTCCTCGGCAACCCGGCCAGTGAAGTGAAGACCGGCGAAACCGAATGGAAAGAGCTGCAACTGAGCAGCAGCGGCAACCCGTACCTCATGAGTCAGGCCGAGCAGGACGCCATGCTGCGCAATCCGCGTTGGGTCGGCAAAATTGCCTCGGCGTCGTCGGCAACCAACTCCGCCTATTACTTCAGCCATGCGACCCGTGAAGCGGCGCGTGTGTTGTTCAATCACGGTCTATGGCCGGCCGCCGTCGAAATCTGGCGTCAGGGGCCGTTCGGTGGTCAGGCCAACCCGTATGTGCTGCGCCGCGAAGACGCGCATTGGGTGGACGGTAAACTGACCGCCAACGGCATGGAACCGCTGCCATTTGCGGTGCTGGCCAAACGTGCCCATGAGCGCGGTCTGGTGACTGGCGCGACGGTGCACGGTTTCAACCGCTGGAGCTGGGCCGAGGCGGAGTACAGCATCAATGGCGTGCGCGAGCGTCTACCGCTCGACGGTCTCGCCGTGAAGTATGGCGACGGTGCGCCGAACGCGATCAAGGCGCAGATGAACAGCGCCGGTTTCCACCTGCTGGATCGGCAGAACATTGCCTACCCGGCGACCCAGTTGAACAACGCGGCGGTGACCTATTACAGCCCCGTGGCGACGCTGGTTGAACTGAAAGTGAACAAGGGTTCGGGCGAGGTGAAAGTCCTCAACCATCACTCCTGGCTTGAATGTGGCCGGGTGCTGGTGCCAGAACTGGTCAAGGGCCAGCTCGAGGGCGGGATTGCCATGGGCATCGGCCACGCGCTGCTGGAAGAAATGCCGCTGTACGAAGGTGGACCGGGGGAGGGTGACTGGAACTTCAACCGTTACCGTTTGCCGCGTGCCAAGGACGTCGCGGTCTGGACGCAGACTTCGGAAATCCTCCCGCCATTGTCGCCGAGCGACCCGTCCAAGGGCATCGCCGAAGTGGTGATGATTCCGGTGGTGGGCGCCATCGCCAACGCCGTGGCCCATGCAATCGGCAAACGGGTCCGTGACCTGCCTATCACTCCAGCACGCATCAAGGAGGCCCTCAATGGCTAACCGTCCGCTTCAAATGACCCTCAATGGTCAATCCGTCGGTCCCGTCGAGGTCCCTGATGATCTGCCGATGATCGACTACCTGCACGAATACCGAAACCTCACCGGCTCGCGCCTGGGCTGCGGCCAGGGCATTTGTCACGCCTGCGTGGTAATTGTCGACAACCCCGACGGCACCAGCGAAGAAGTACGCACCTGCATTACCGGCGCGCATTACTTCGAGGGCAAGAAAGTCCGCACCATCGAAGGCCATGCGCGCCGCGATGAAAGTGGCAAGGTCACTGAGCTGAACCCGATCCAGCAACGCTTCGTCGACGAATTCGCCTTCCAGTGCAGCTATTGCGCCCCGGGCTTCGTCAACGCCGCGACCGTACTGGTGGAAAAACTCCAGCGTCAGCCGATCAGCAAAAGCCAACTGGAAGCAGTTATCGAAGACAGCCTCGGCAACCACATTTGCCGCTGCACCGGCTACGTGCGCTATTACAGCGCCACGCGCCACGTGTTGACCGATCTCGGCCTGGTCAAGGAGGGTTGAGCATGAAGCGACTACTTTCCAGTCTTGGCACGGCGGTTGGCCTGGCCGTTTCGCTGATGGCGATCCAGCAGGCCCAGGCAGCCGATCAGCAGCAGATCAAGCGCGGTGAATACCTGGCGCGGGCGGCGGACTGCATGGCTTGCCACACCGCACCCGGTGGCGCGCCTTACGCGGGCGGCCTGCCGATCGTGTCACCGTTCGGCACCATTTATGGCACCAATATCACCCCGGACAAAGACCACGGGATCGGCCAGTACAGCGATGACGAATTCTTCGCTGCGCTGACCGAAGGCAAGCGTCGTGACGGCGCCAACCTGTACCCGGCGATGCCATACACCTCGTATCACCTGATGCCGCGTGAAGACTCCGACGCCATCCACGCGTACCTGCAGACAGTCGCGCCGATCAACCGTGCTGCACCGGTCACCCGCCTGAGCTTTCCGTTCAACGTGCGTCTGGGGTTGATGGGCTGGAACATGCTCTACGGCAAGGACGTGAAACTGACGCCGGCTGAAGGCAAAAGTGAAGACTGGAAACGCGGCCAGTACCTGGTCGACGTACTCGGTCACTGTGGCGAATGCCACACGCCGCGTGGTTTGCCCGGCGCGATGCAACAAGACAAACGCTTGACCGGCGGCCTGCTCAATGGCTATCTGGCGCCGAGCTTGCTCGCCAATGATCTGGCGGCACGCGGCTGGACGCATCAGGACCTGAGTTCTTTCCTCAAGCACGGCATGAGCGCTCAAGGTACGATGTTCAACGAGATGTTCCCGGTGTTTCATAACAGCACCCAGAACCTCAATGAGCCGGATCTGGCGTCCATGGCGATTTTCCTGCTCGGCGACCCGCCACCGCAAGCGCGGGTGTTGAGCGAAGTGCCGTTGGACAAAATGACCGAAAGCGCCCGGCGCGGCCGTCAGGATTACCTGAACGTTTGCGCCGGTTGCCATGGCGTCAACGGCGAGGGCAAGCCGCACATCGCGGTGGCGATGCAAGGCAACACCACGTTGCGCCTGGAAGATCCACGCAACCTGTTGCGGGTGATTGAAGACGGAATTGGCGAGCAAAAATTTGCCGGCTTTGAGCGCATGCAACCGATGCCGGGTTTCGCCGACAAGTTGAGCAATCAACAAATGACGGACCTGATCAGCTATTTGCGTCAGGCCTGGGGCGGTCAACCGGCTGATCTGTTGATCGGCCAGATCGAGCAATTGAAGGCAGATGCTCCCGTTGAGCACAAGGCACACTGATATGCAGCATCTTGACCTGCAAGTGGTTCGGCGAGCGTTGGTCTGGTCCAGCGCTGGTCAGCGTGTATGGCTCTGCAGCGTGCTCGGCACCTACGGCTCGGCGCCTCGTGCGCCGGGCTCGATGTTGGCGGTCAACGACAGCGGGCAATGGATTGGCTCGTTGTCGGGCGGCTGCGTCGAGGACGACTTTCTGGCGCGCATGGCCGAAGGGGCGTTCCTCGACGCCGTTTCGGTGGTGCGTTACGGCGAGGGCGATGATCCGCGTTCCACGATAAAACTGCCCTGCGGCGGGTTGCTCGACGTACTGGTGGAAAAGCTTGAACCTGAGTGCGAGGTCCAGGCCCATCTGCGCGAACTGGAGTCCGCGTTGCTGGGGCAGCGTCGTTTGATTCGCGAAGTGAATCTGGCCAGCGGCGCACGCAGTCTACTGGTTGACCGTGAACACGGGCCGCGTATCGAACGGGAAATCGACCGGGTGCGTGTGCGTGTCGGTGCGGCCCAACGCTTGTTGCTCGCCGGTTATTCCAGCGTGTCCCAGGCGTGTGCCGAGTTTGCGGTGGGGCTGGGTTTCGAAGTGATTCTGTGCGATCCGCGTGATGAAGTCCTCGATGGTGTGGTCCTTGAGAACGTGGAGATTCGTCGCGAGTTGCCGTCGATGTTCATCGCCAATGGTGGTTGCCACAGCGATACCGCCGTGGTGGCGCTGACACACGATCCGCGCATCGACGACCTGGCCATGATGGAAGCGGTGCGCACCGAGGCGTTTTACATCGGTGTGATGGGCTCCATGCAAACCTCGCAAAAGCGCTTTGAGCGTTTACGGCGTATCGGTGGTTTGGGCGAAGCTGAGCTGGCCCGTATTCACGCGCCGATTGGGCTTAATCTGGGCAGCAAGACACCCGCGGAAATCGCCTTGGCGGTGCTCGCCGATATTCTGCGCATTCGCAGTGGTATAGCTCGGGATCAACTCTGAAAAACAGCGTGTCGGTGTGCTGCCGATCCCTGGCGAGTCCCGACTTCAGCATATGAGCCGGGACTTGCTTAGCGGAATCGAGGCAGTGGCCGGTCGACAGGTTTGAGTGATGTCAGCGCGTTCTGAATCAGCGGGGCATCTTTCTCGATGTCTTGCAGACGGTCGCGAATTTTCATCGCGGTGGGGTGGCCGCCATGGATATCGACCCAGTCGGCGATTTCCTTGCAGGCAGCCGCCAAGCGCGCCTGACGTGAGTCGAGCAGGGTCAGCAAGGTAGTGATGGACTCTTTTTCGGACATGAGAAACACCTCCGTATCAGAGAAGCTTTTGATCGAGCAACAAAACGCTCGCCGGGCGCGAGCGTTTGCCGATGGGGGTGCCGATCCTTCAGCTGGAATCAGTATAGACCCGCAATGCCAATGGCAGCGGAGCCACGTGCAGCCTGGGTTTCAGACTTTGCGCGAGACCCGCGAGCTGGCGGCATTGAGCCGTCGGCACTCCTTCATGGCATCTTCCATACGCTCATAACCGTCACCGATAAAGCCGCCACCCGTGCGTGTATCGGCGATCCGGTACCAGACCGCCGTTATCGGCTGCTGACCAGACACTTCACCCGCACGGCGACCCTGAACGGTGGCCTTGTTGCAACGCTTCACAACGAATATGTCTTCCATGGCGTCACCGGACGCTCCAGTCATGTACACATCAACTATAGAAGCAAGTTGAAAAGGTGCAAAAGCGGTCTGTGCTGTTCGTCGCTTGATTCAATGCTCAGACCGCGCTTCGACACGTTGCAGGTTCCACCCCGTAGGCTGCCAGTGCAAGGTATGCGTGGGCGCCAGGGCCCGCAGGAATTCGGTGTCATGGGAGGCGGCAATGAGCGCTCCGGGAAAGTCGCGTAATGCCTGTTCCAGTGCCTGCACAGACGCAAGGTCGAGGTGATTGGTCGGCTCGTCGAGCAACAGCAACTGGGCCGGGTTTTCTCGCCATAATGCGATGGCAATAGCCGCTTTCAGACGTTCGCCACCGCTGAGCAGGCGAGTCGGCACGTTCACCCGCACAGCGTCCAGTTGCAGTTGGGCCAGCCGGCTGCGCACCGAGCCTTCCGATAGCGGTGTGTCGAGCAGGTTCAACTGCTCGACGATGGAGCGTTCTGGATCGAGCAACTCCAATCGTTGGTCAAGGTAAGCGTTGGGCACGTGGGTCAGGCAATCACCGCTGACAGGGTTGCAGTGCGCTGCGAGCATTTTCAGCAAGGTGGATTTTCCGCAGCCGTTCGGCCCACTGAGCGCAATGCGCACAGGGCCTGCAAGTGAAATAGTGAGGAATGTCGTTGGCGCCTCGGGTGCCAGCCAGGGCAGTTGCGCGTCGATCAGTGTGATCACCTGTCGGTTGGCCGGCACAGCGGTTCCCGGCAGGGTCATCAGCACCGGCTCTGACGGTTTAATCCGTGCGTTGGCCTCCCGTACCTGCTCATTCATCGCTGATTTGTGGGCCTGATGAGCGTGACGTACGTGGCCCATGATCTCGGTGGCCGCACCTTTCATCCTGGCGCGTTCGAAGCGTGAGACGTTGGCAGTTTCAGCGTTTTTGCGTGATCCGGCAGCGCGTCGCTGAATGGTGTCGTGTTCGCGCTGTAGCCGTTTCAGCTCGCGACTGCGCAGGGTGCGGTTGTGCTCAAGGGCTGCATGCGCCGCAGCTTGCTCGACTTCGCGCTGCTCAAGGTAAGCCGCATGATTACCACCAAAGACCTGCACACCCAGTGCGCTGAGTTCGACGATGCGTTGAAGGCTGTTGAGCAGCGTCCGATCATGGCTGACCACGATCACCCCTCCGCGCCAGTGTTCGAGCCGGTCCATTAGCCAGCGGCGGCCGTCAACATCCAGATGGTTGGTTGGCTCATCCAGCACCAGCAAATCGGCCTGGCTGAGGAATGCGCCGATCAGTGCGATGCGGGCACGTTGGCCGCCGCTGAGGGCGTCCATAGGGTGTTGCACCGTCAGCTCTGGCAGGCCGGCTTCATCGAGCAACAGGCGCAATTGTTCGGGCAGATCCCAGCGTTCAGCCGCCTGTTCAAGGTCTTGGGTGGATGCGCTGCCGCTGGCCAGCCGGGCGAGCGCATCGAGTGTCTCGGCGATACCCGCCGCTTGCGCAACGCTCTGGCCGCTGATCGCAATCGGCTCTTGCGCCACATAGGCGACGCTGCCAAAGCGGCTGAGTGTGCCGGAAGCGGGCGTCAAGTCGCCGGCAATCAGTCGGGCAAGCACGGATTTGCCGACGCCGTTACGGCCAACAATGCCGGTGGGACGATGATCGAAGTGCAGGTTCAGGGAGTCGAACAGTGTTTCGCCATTGGCGAGCTGATAGGACAGTCGGTTCAGGGTTACGAGCGCAGGCAGACGCGTGACGTGAGTCATGGCACCTCCAAAAAATGTCGAAAAGACCAACAAGTGCCGGTGGCAGCTTGTTGCGCATACATTTTTGAAAGGCTTAGTTGTTCACGTCGAAAGGTCATCCGGCATAGGGGAGAGGCGGCTAGCCTAGCTCAAAAGACTTTCCCCTTACAACGCTTATGGTCTTGTTGCACGCCCCAGCCGTTTACGCGAGGACCGCCACCGCCTTGATTTGCGCCCATAGTTGCTGGCCGGGATGCAGTTGCAAGTGATCGCGGGAGTAGCGGGTGATGCGCGCGAGCAACGGTGTTCCCGAAGCGTCCAGGCGTACCAGCACATGGGCGGCGTTGTCCGCGGAAATTTCGCTGGTGACTGTCACTGGCAGGCGATTGAGGATGCTGCTCAGTTCACCGCCCTGAAGACTCAGGCTGACATCGCGAGCCTGGACTTTGACGCGCAACAACTTGCCCACGGCCATAGGCGAATGCGCGACCCGCACATTCAATTGGCTGCGGGGCAGTTGCAGGGTCAGCAGTTGGTAATGGGCGTCGTAGTCCGTCACTTGACCCTCGATCACTACGCCGGCGTCGTCGCCCAAGGCCAGTGGCAGGTCGAGCCGCGCAAGCGTTTCGCCGATGGGCCCGCTGGCCAGGGCTTTGCCGTAGCTCAGCAGGACAATGTGGTCGGCCAGTCGTGCGACCTCATCCTGCGAGTGACTGACGTACAGCACCGGGATTTCCAGTTCGTCGTGCAGCCGTTCGAGGTACGGCAGGATTTCGCTTTTGCGCTGCGAGTCCAGCGCGGCCAGTGGCTCGTCCATCAACAGCAGTTTCGGGCTGGTGAGCAACGCCCGGGCAATACCGACCCGTTGGCGCTCGCCGCCCGAGAGGTGTTGTGGATGTCGGCCGAGCAAGTGGCTGATTCCCAGCAGTTCGGTGGCGTGGGCCATGTCGACCCGGCGTTGCTGGCGTGGAATACGCCGCAGGCCAAATTCCAGGTTGGCCAGCACCGACAGATGGGGAAACAGACTGGCCTCCTGAAACACATAACCCAGCGCCCGTTTGTGCGGGGCGACAAAGAGTTTTTTGTCGCTGTCCTGCCAGATTTCATCATTGATCTGGATAAAGCCTTGTTCGGCCTTTTCCAGTCCGGCAATGCAGCGCAGGCAGGTGGTTTTGCCCGAGCCGGAATGACCGTACAGCGCCGTGACGCCGCGGCCGGGCAGGTGCAGGTCGACGTCCAGGGAAAAATCCGGGTAGCTCAGTTTCAGCCGAGCGTGAATCGTTGAGGTCATCGATCAGCTCCAGCCGGCTTTGGTTTTGCGGCTGGAGTACAGCGCCAGCAATATCAGGAACGAGAACACCAGCATTGCCCCGGCCAGCCAGTGGGCCTGGCCATATTCCATGGCTTCGACATGATCGTAGATCTGCACCGACACCACCCGGGTTTTGTCCGGGATATTGCCGCCGATCATCAGCACCACGCCGAACTCACCGACGGTATGGGCGAAGCCGAGAATGGCCGCAGTGATAAAGCCTGGCCTGGCCAGCGGCAAGATCACGTTGAAAAAAGTGTCCCAGGGGTTGGCGCGCAAGGTGGCGGCCACCTCCAGCGGACGCGGGCCAATCGCCGAGAAGGCGTTCTGCAGTGGCTGGACGACAAAGGGCATCGAGTAGATAACCGAACCGATCACCAGCCCTGCAAAACTGAACGTCAGCGTGCCCAGCCCCAGTGCTTGGGTGAACTGGCCGATGACCCCGTTAGGGCCGAGGGTCATCAGTAAATAGAAGCCGATCACCGTCGGCGGCAGCACCAGGGGCAGGGCGACGATAGCGCCGATGGGCCTGCGCAACCAGGAGCGGGTACGCGACAGCCACAACGCAATCGGAGTGCCGATGACCAGCAGGATGGCCGTCGTCAGGGAGGCCAGCTTGAGGGTCAGCCAGATGGCGGAAAAATCGGCACTCGATAGCGTCATTTAGAGTTGATAACCGTAGGACTTGATGACGGCAGCGGCTTTAGGCCCTTTGAGGTAAGCAACCAGCGCCTTGGCGGCCGGGTTGTCTTTGCCTTTGTTGAGGATCACTGCGTCCTGTTTGATCGGGTCGTGCATGTCGGCTGGAACGATCCACGCCGAACCGCCGGTGACTTTGCCGTCTTTATAGATCTGCGACAAGGCGACGAAGCCTATTTCCGCATTGCCGGTGGAGACGAACTGGTAGGCCTGGGTGATGTTCTGGCCTTCGACGATCTTGCCCTTGACCTTGTCTGTCAGGCCCAGTTTAGCCAATACCTGAGTGGCCGCGAGACCGTAAGGGGCGGCTTTCGGGTTGGCGATCGACAGGTGCTGATAGGTGTTGTCGCTAAGCACTTTGCCTTTGGCGTCAACGTAACCGTCCTTGGCCGACCACAGTGCCAGGGTGCCGATGGCGTAGGTGAAACGCGAACCTTTGACCGTGTCGCCTTCGCTCTCGAGTTTTTGCGGGGTGCTGTCGTCAGCCGACAGGAGCACTTCGAACGGCGCACCGTTTTTGATCTGGGTGTAGAACTGGCCCGTGGCGCCATAGGCGGCGACCAGTTTGTGCCCGGTGTCTTTTTCGAAGTCGGCGGCAATGGCCTGGATCGGTGCGGTGAAATTGGCCGCGACCGCGACCTGGACTTCATCGGCGTGGGCTGAGCCAAACGCGAACACGGCGAGCAAGGATGCCAGGCAAGTGGGGGCAAAACGTGAGGCACGAATAGACATGAAGCGGCTCCGGGGTAGGCAGGTGCAGTGGGCAGTTTTTATGGGGGGTGGACTGCACCGGTGCGAAAGAATGAAACGCTATATAGGTGAATATATAGCGAATTGCCGACAAACGGAACGTATCAAATAGTACCCAATGAGCCGACACGCGCTCTGTTCCCCGTTCCCCCGTACCTCGTAGCAGCTGTCGAGCCTGCGAGGCTGCGTTCGGCCGCGCAGCGGTCGTCAAATCAGGCAACGTGTTTTTCCAGACAAACCGCGTTTGCGGGATTTGCGAGGACTTCGTCCTCGAACGCAGCCTCGCAGGCTCGACAGCTGCTACGGGGCCGAACGCAGAGCTGCTACGGGGGTTTTTGATCGTTACCACGCAAAGCATGGGAACGATCAAATGGTGTTTAGCGACGCGCCATCAAGGCCAGCGCCTCGTCAGCCAGCCGCCGGGTCAACTCAGCGGTCGGTAATTCAATCCCAAGCCGTAGCGCTTGTCCGGCCCAGAGGTTGCTGAAGTCCGCTTCATCCTTGGCACGCAGTGGCATCAGCGCGCCGCCGGCCAATGGGAAGGCCGGAGCTTGCGGGCTGATCGGGCCGAGTTCGCGCATGACCCGATTGAGAATCCCTCGCGCCGCACGCCCGGTAAAAATATTGGTCAGCGCCGTCTCGCTTTCCTTGGCGCTACGCAAGGCCCGGTGATGGGAGGCGCTGACCTTGGCTTCCGGGGTAAACAGGTAGGCGGTGCCCAGTTGCACTGCCGAGGCCCCCAAGGCGAAGGCGGCGACAATCCCGCGTGCGTCGCCGATCCCGCCCGCAGCGATCACCGGTACGCTGACGGCATCGACGATCTGTGGTACCAGGGCAAAGGTACCGACCTGACTGTTCAGATCATCGCTGAGAAACATCCCGCGATGGCCTCCGGCCTCGTAGCCCATGGCGATAATCGCGTCGCAGCCATGCTGTTCCAGCCAGATGGCCTCATCGACGGTAGTTGCCGAAGACAGGACCTTCGCGCCAGTGGCTTTGACCCGATCGAGCAGGGCTTTTTCCGGTAGGCCGAAGTGAAAACTCACCACCTGCGGACGGAACTCTTCGACCACCGCGCAGGCGGCGGCATCGAACGGCGCACGATTGGAAACCGGGGTCGGTGCGTCGAAGTCAGCGCCCAGCTCGCGGTAATACGGTTCCAGCAGTTTTTTCCATTGCTGAGCGCGTTGCTCGTCGGCCACGGGTGGTTGATGGCAGAAGAAGTTCACGTTGAACGGGCGCTGGCTGTGTTGCCGGATGACCTTCAGCTCTTCGCGCAACTGTTCGACGCTGAGCATGGCCGCGGGCATTGAGCCCAGGGCGCCGGCATTGCTGGCTGCAATGACCATGGCCGATCCGGTGGCGCCGGCCATGGGAGCCTGGATGATCGGCAATTCAATGCCGAGCAGATCAAGAATACGGGTGTCAGGCCACGGGTTCATCGCAACGTCCTCCTTATGACAAGAGCCGCTTTTGTAGCAGGAGTCAGCGTCACAAGGCCAGTGGCCTTTAGGCGCAGATGCCGAGCGCAACAAAGTTGTAGCGTCCGGTTGTGCCAGCGCTCACGCCAATGGCATGGTGGCCGCTTGTGGTGGATGTGAATCGTTAACGACGGAGAAACTGTTCCATGGATTTGAAACAACTTGAGGTTTCGCCATTCCGCGTATCGGGATTGCGTGTACGTACGTTTAACAGCGCCGAGCAGCAGGCAGCTACCGCCAGAATCGGTCCGATGTGGCAGCGTTTTTTTGTCGAAGGGCTGTTTGACAAGATTGGCAATAAGCAACCGGACTCACCGGCTTACGGGGTGTACTCCAGCTATGAGTCCGATGCATCCGGGGCTTTCGATGTGACGGCCGGGGTGGCGGTCAATGAAGCCGCCCCCGGTTACGAAAGCATTGAGGTGCAGGGCGGCCAGTATCTGGTTTTCGAGGCGAAGGGGCCGATGCCGGGCTGTGTCATCGAGGCGTGGGGCAGCATCTGGGCGTATTTCGAGGCCAATCCGCAGGTCAAACGCCGATTTGCCACCGACTTCGAGGCCTATACCGGCCCTGAGTCAGTGGCCGTGCATATCGGCATTTTCTGAGATTTGGTTTCACGCGCAAGCAGTTGACGCTTGCGCTCCACCCCCCAGCGGTAGCCCGAGAGATCGCCATCGCTGCGCACCACCCGATGGCAGGGAATGGCCACCGCGAGGTTGTTGGCACCGCAGGCCTGGGCCACGGCACGGAAGGCTTTTGGCGCGCCGATACGCTGGGCTATTTCGGCGTAGCTGGCGGTGCTGCCCGCCGGAATATCCCGCAGCGCCATCCACACTCGCTCCTGAAACGCCGTGCCGCGCACATCCAGCGGCAGGTCCAGGCCAAGCGCCGGGGCTTCGATGAAACCCACCACCTTGGCAATCAGCTGTTCGAAGTCATGGTCGGCGCCAATCAGGTTGGCCTGGCGGAACCGGTCTTGAAGGTCGCAGACCAACGCATGGGGATCATCCCCCAAGAGGATCGCGCACACCCCGCGTTGACTTTGCGCCACCAGAATCGCCCCTAATGAACATTGGCCGACGGCAAAGCGGATGTCGGTATTCTGGCCCGCAGCGCGGTAGTCGCTGGGCTTCATGCCAAGCAGATGATCGGCGGACTCGTAGAAGCGGCTGTTGGAATTGAAACCTGCCTCATACAGCGCGTCGGTCACCGAACCGGCGACTTCCAGGCGTTCACGAACCCTGCGTGAACGTTGTGCAGTGGCATAGCCCTTGGGTGTCAGGCCAGTGACAGCCTTGAACACCCGGTGAAAGTGGAAAGCGCTCATTCGTGCGGTCTCTGCCAGTTCGTTCAAGCTGGGCAATGTCTCGGCAGCCTCGATCTGCCGACAGGCTGCAGCGACCAGTGCGGCGTGTTGCGCGGCGAGATGAGTCTGGTCTGTTGCAGCGCGTTTGCTTGGACGATAACCGGCCGCCTGAGCCTGTTCCTCGGTATCGAAAAACTCGACGTTTTCCGGTTTCGGCAATCGCGCCAGGCTGCTCGGGCGGCAGTAGATCCCGGTGGTTTTCACCGCGTAGACGAACTGACCGTCAGCGCGCGGGTCGCGCGCCAGCACCGCGGACCAACGGGGATCTTGTTCTGTGGTGGGTTTGGCAGTGGTCATGGGGGATACCGGTAGAAGGTTTATTCATACGCAGCCTAGCGAGTGTGGGCGCTGAGGACACTCCGGCGCTTGCGGTCAAATTCCGGATGTCATCCCGCCGTGCGGAAGGTGAAGTTGATTCGCTGTCCGCCCAGTTGCGGGTGATGACCGTCCTTGAGCGGCAGCACGCCGTGATAACGCAAGCGATCCACGCCGCCCCAGACCACGATGTCACCGTGAAACAGCGGCACTCGCAGGCTCGTGTCGCTGCGCTTGAAGCCGCCGAACAGGAACATCGCCGGCAGACCGAGGGACACCGAAACAATCGGTGGATCGTAGGATCGTTCATCCTTGTCCTGATGCAACGACATCTTGGCGCCCGGCAGGTATCGGTTGATCAGGCAGGCATCGGGCTCGAAGTGATGGAAACCGGCTTCTCGTGCGGCAGCCTGTGCCAGTTCCCGAAAGACCTCGGGCATCGCCGGCCAGGGCTGGCCGCTGACGGGATCAATGCGAGTGTAGCGATAGCCACTGTGATCGGTGGTCCAGCCCAGCGTGCCACAACTGCTCAAGCCTACAGACATGGTGAAACCGCCAGGAGTGACCATCTGCCGAAACGGTGCGGCCAGTAAAATCGTCTCCAGCACCGGCAGCAATTGCGCCACCCAGGGCAGGGCGAAACCTCGCAGAACGAAAGACTGTTCGCCGATTTGCTCGGTTCTGGCCGGTTGCCGGTCTTCATCGGCAAACAGCTCGAAGGTCGCTGGAGGCATCGCTTTACTGCGCATCGTGAAAGATCACTCCAAGGGTATGCCGTTTGCCGCTGTGCAGGCGACTGACGCCGTGGCGCAGGTTCACCCGGTAATCGCCGCGAACACCTTTGACCGGGCGCTGATGCACGGCAAAAATCAGCGCATCGCCTTTTTCCAGGCTCATCACCATGGGCCGTGATTGCATCCGTGGGCGTTGCTCGGTGAGCACGAATTCGCCGCCGGTAAAATCTTCGCCGGGAGTGGACAGCAGAATCGCCACTTGCAGCGGGAACACATGCTCGCCATACAGATCCTGATGCAAACAGTTGTAGTCCTGCGGACCATATTGCAGCAACAGCGGCGTAGGGCGCTCCTGTCCCGCGTCATGACAACGTTGCAGGAAGGCTGCGTGTTCCGTGGGAAAGCGCCCGGGCAAGCCCATCCGTTCATTCCAGCGATTGGCCAGCGGGACAAGCCTTGAGTAGAGCGTGCCGCGCAGGCAAGCAACGATATCCGGCAGCGGGTATCTGAAATACCGGTACTCGCCGCGCCCGAAACCATGCCGGGCCATTATCACGTGCGAGCGGAAAAGCGCAGGCTGAGCATAGAGCGCGCTGAGGTCTGCACATTGCTCGGGGTTGAGCAGTCCTTTGATTGTCGCGCAGCCGTCCCGGTCGAGGTATTGCTCCAGGGAAGGCCAATCCAGTCCATTGATACGCGAGATCAGAGACTGTTCGCCTATTGCACGGACACCGTCGATATAACGCGCTACCGAGGTGTTGTGCGGCAAAGAAATCGACATGTCCGGCTCCTGAACTCAAGGTTGAGGTGTGCCAGTCTGGGGAGTACGAAGGCGGGCGACACTCCGGTGCTTGCGGTCGAACTCCGGAGTGGTTGTGCCAGGGGTTACAGCGCTTTGCTGACCTTTATATCGCTGATCCCGGACAAGTCGCCGTGAATCGCTTCAAGTGCCGCTCTGGCTTCTTCTTCGGTGCCGGTTTCAAGCTGGGCAAACTCGAAACGGCGTTCTTCGTTGAGTTTGTATTTGATGACGTATTTAGTCGTTTGGGCCACGGTCGTACCTGTCTGTCGCAGTGCGGGCCGAGGTCTCAGCTAAGTTTCGAGCTGGACCGGCGGATGATTTTGATCGAGTGGGTCAGGGTCGGTTTGCGGGTCACGCTGATCGGCCGGCGGTTGACCGTGTCGATGGTGATGTTCCAGAAGCCGGTGCTTGGCGCGGTGATTTTCGCAGGGAAGGTGTCAAACGCGCCGCCGTGGTAAGTGTGGCGGCCGCCATTCTTGAAGCTGCGAAAATTGGCGTCGTTCATCAAGCGGATGTTGCACATTTGGGAGCATTGAATGACGACGATGTCATCTTCATTGAGGTGCTCGCGCTGGTGGATAAATTTCATGGGGGCGCCTCCAGAAGGGCTTTTTCTACAAAATCAAAACGATAGCATGGGCGATGGCGCAGTTTATCAGCCCGAACGGTTTATTATTGGGCTACCGCGAGGTGCTTTGACAATTAAAAACAGCTATTCGGGTTTTTATGGGTGATAAAGCAGCGGTCTCCGGAGAAAAACAGTATTTGCGCTGTCGGAGCGTCTTTAAGGGAGGATTAGTATGAAGCGGGGTGTTTTGGTACTGGCGTTGGCGATGAGTGGTTGCGCGACTGTCTCGGACATTAGTCAGACGCTGCCAACCATGAATGTGATCTCGGGGAAAAAACCTCAGGCGTACGCCGACTGCGTGGCCAAACATTTGGCCAGTACCCGAGGGGCTGTGCAAATGGAGCCCTACAACAAGGATGGCGTCCGGGTCATTGTTGCAGGAAAACTGTCTGCGAGTCCGTCTGCGGTGTTTGACATCGAAGAGCGATCCGGCGGAAGTAGCATCAAGCTCCACGAAAGCATGTCCAATGTGCCAATTCGGCCTGGAGATGTGCAGGATGCGGCCAACACATGCATTTCTGGCTCATAGTTTTTTCGGCGATTCTCTCTCGCTCGCTGAATTTGAAATTGGCTGATTGACCGTATCGTCCGATAAACTGTCGTCAATCAGCAGGAGTGCCGTCCAGCTTCGGGCTTGGGCGGCACTGTCATTTCTGGAGTGGTCAATGAAGCGAGAGCAAGTAAAAGAGCGGCATGCAGAGGGGCACATCTCTGCGACGCATGTGATTCAAAACCCGGCAAACTCCGGGGAGTGGATTGTGTTCTTCAAGAAAAGTGCAGGGCGCAGCTATTTCCTGGTGGATGAAAACGACGAGGTCGAATCATTTAGTCGGCTGGATGATTTGATCGAGACAGTACGCGGGCTCGGGATCAAATTCGCCGAAATTCACATGTAACGGCCATAGCGTCTTGCCGGTTACTTGCACACCACTACGACGCTGCGGCTCTTGTAGTTGCCAACGTCGACGCCCAGGGTCTTGTCGCTTTCCTTGGTGGCTGGCGTGCCATCGGTGCCAATGATCCGATAGCCGGTACCCGCGCAGGAATCGTCAGCCATTTGATAACATTTGGCCCAGGAGTTGGCTTCACCCGAGCAGTCGATTGACAGGCCTTGCTCGCCATTGTTCAGATAGGTTTTGGATGCAGTAGCGCAACCGCTCAAGGCCAGCACCGCAATCAGAGCCAGATATTTTTTCATGTTTGGGTCGTCATCGAGTGAACAGTGTGTAAGGGGCGCGAGTCGCCCTGAAGCCAGATGCTATAGCGAACAACCATTTCGGTACAGACAAACACAAAAAAGCCCTGCGCGTTAGCAGGGCTCTTTCGAGGGCTGTGTTACTCAGGTTTGGCGCCGCGCCGCTTGGGTGCAGGCGGGGTGTCTTGCAGCACCGAGGCGACTTCAATCGCCAACGCTTCCGTGGGGAAAGGCCCGGCGATGTTTTCGCCGCTGACGCTGTCGACCCACCACTGGCGATCTTTGGCTTGATTGATCAGGTAACCGTTTACGCTTTTTGCTGCCGACATCTATCTGCCTCGTTGGCTGGTTCAATCGCGCAATGATAACTGGAAACGTGCCCCGGCGCGTTCACTGGTCTAAAGTGAAGTCTTTGCGTTGTTCCGTACGCCTTGGCCTGGAGGCTAATCTGCGTCGTTGCGGAACTATCCGCCAGAATATTTCTCTATGATGGCATCGGTTAGCCAGTGTGGGGCATTGTAAGGTGCTCGCCGGCTGATTAGACTGCGCCGAAACTCGTACACACAGCCCTTTTAAGGACTTTTATGATCAAGAAATGCTTGTTCCCAGCAGCCGGTTACGGTACTCGCTTCCTGCCAGCGACTAAAGCCATGCCTAAAGAAATGCTGCCGGTGGTGAACAAGCCACTGATCCAGTACGGCGTTGAAGAAGCGCTGGACGCTGGTTTGACAGAAATCTCCATCGTGACTGGTCGTGGCAAACGCGCCCTGGAAGACCACTTCGACATCAGCTACGAGCTGGAAAACCAGATCAAGGGTACTGACAAAGAGAAGTACCTGGTCGGCATCCGCAAATTGCTCGACGAGTGCTCGTTCTCCTACACCCGTCAAACCGAAATGAAAGGCCTGGGTCACGCCATTCTGACCGGCCGTCCATTGATCGGTGACGAACCGTTCGCGGTCGTGCTGGCGGACGACTTGTGCGTCAACCTGGACGGCGACGGCGTACTGACCCAGATGGTCAAACTGTACAAACAGTACCGTTGCACCATCGTCGCGATCCAGGAAGTCGACCCGCAGGAAACCCACAAATACGGCGTGATCGCTGGCGATTTGATCGGTGACGACCTGTACCGCGTCCGCAACATGGTCGAGAAGCCAAAGCCGGAAGATGCTCCATCCAACCTGGCGATCATCGGTCGTTACATCCTGACCCCGGACATCTTCAAGCTGATCGAAGAAACCGAGCCAGGCAAAGGCGGCGAGATCCAGATCACCGACGCCCTGATGAAACAGGCGCAAGACGGTTGCGTGATTGCCTACAAGTTCAAAGGCACGCGTTTCGACTGCGGTGGCGCTGAAGGCTACATCGAAGCGACCAACTTCTGCTTCGAACACTTCTACAAGACTGGCAAGGCTTACTAAAAGCGCTTCGCAGTTTTGTTCTGAAAAGCCACCTTCGGGTGGCTTTTTCGTTTTCCGGCCCCATGTCATTCGCAGCGCTGACCGAGAAAGCTGCAGCGGGTATGCTTGTGGCCTGCCGAGGAGATTGAAAATGGCCTACGATTTTGACCTTTATGTGATTGGCGCCGGTTCCGGCGGTGTACGAGCAGCACGTTTCGCAGCAGGTTTCGGCGCGAAAGTGGCAGTGGCCGAGAGCCGCTATCTGGGCGGGACTTGCGTCAACGTTGGCTGCGTGCCGAAGAAGTTGTTGGTTTACGGGGCGCATTTTGCCGAAGACTTCGAGCAGTCGCAGGGCTTTGGCTGGTCGTTGGGCGAGGCGAATTTCGATTGGGCAACGCTGATCGCCAACAAGGATCGCGAGATCAATCGGCTGAACGGCATCTACCGCAATCTGCTGGTCGGCAGCGGCGTAACCTTGCATGAAGGTCACGCCAAAATCGTTGGCCCGCATGAGGTCGAGATCAACGGCGAGCGGCATACCGCTAAGCACATTCTGATTGCCACCGGCGGCTGGCCGCAGATCCCCGAGATTCCGGGGCATGAGCACGCCATCAGCTCCAACCAGGCGTTTTTCCTCAAAGAGCTGCCCAAGCGCGTTCTGGTGGTCGGTGGCGGCTATATCGCCGTAGAGTTCGCCGGGATTTTCCACGGGCTGGGCGCCGAAACCACCTTGCTGTATCGCGGTGAGCTGTTCCTGCGTGGCTTCGACGGCTCTGTACGTAAGCATTTGCAGGAGGAACTGACCAAGCGCGGGATGAATCTGCAATTCAATGCCGACATCGAGCGCATCGAAAAGCAGGCTGATGGCAGTTTGAACGTGACCCTCAAGGATGGTCGCGAGTTGCAGGCAGATTGCGTGTTCTACGCCACGGGGCGTCGTCCAATGGTCGACAACCTGGGGTTGGAGAACACCAAGGTCACGCTCGACAAGAAAGGCTTTGTCGAAGTCGACGAGTTGTATCAAACCGCTGAGCCATCGATTCTGGCGATTGGCGATGTGATCGGTCGCGTGCAATTGACGCCGGTAGCCCTGGCTGAAGGCATGGCGGTGGCGCGTCGGTTGTTCAAGCCTGAGCAGTATCGTCTGGTCGACTACAAGATGATTCCCACGGCGGTATTCAGCTTGCCGAACATTGGCACCGTTGGCCTGAGTGAAGAGCAGGCTAGGGAAGAAGGTTATGAGGTGCAGATTTTCGAAAGCCGTTTCCGGCCGATGAAGCTGACCATGACCGAGTGCCAGGAGCGCACATTGATGAAATTGGTGGTGGACGCCAAGACCGACAAGGTTTTGGGTTGCCACATGGTCGGCCCGGAAGCGGGTGAGATCGTTCAGGGCCTGGCGATTGCCTTGAAGGCTGGCGCCACCAAGCGCGATTTCGACGAAACCATCGGCGTGCATCCTACCGCTGCCGAAGAGTTCGTCACCATGCGCACACCGGTAGCGGGCTAATCGTCCCCATTCTCTCTGAAACGGTATCTGGCTCTGCGTTGATCGCGCAGGCCAGCCCGTTTCTCGGGATGGCCTGGATCGCTGAACAGGCTGTTGGCGAATTGATACGGTTTTCTTCTATTGATAGTGCTGGCTAATAGCGAAAACCAATGAGTAGCATCAGGTTTGCCAATGAGCCATCCGTCGGTCGAGTGGGTAGGATTCACTCCATCAACTTCTCAACCCCTGACGGAGAGTCAACGATGCCTATCATCAACAGCCACGTAAAACCGTTCAACGCTACCGCATTCAAAAACGGCGCATTCGTCGAAGTGTCGGACGCCGATCTGAAAGGCAAATGGTCCGTCGTGTTTTTCTACCCAGCCGACTTCACCTTCGTTTGCCCAACCGAGCTGGAAGACCTGGCTGACAACTACGATGCATTCCAGAAGCTTGGCGTAGAAATCTACAGCGTGTCGACCGACACCCACTTTGCCCACGCTGCATGGCACAACACTTCGCCAGCGATCGAAAAAATCAAGTACACCATGATTGGCGATCCGACCCACGTGATCTCCCGTAACTTCGACGTGCTGATCGAAGAAGTCGGCCTGGCTGACCGTGGCACCTTCGTGATCAACCCTGAAGGTCAGATCAAAATCGTCGAACTGAACGACGGCGGTGTAGGCCGTGACGCTTCCGAGCTGCTGCGCAAAATCAAGGCTGCCCAGTACGTTGCCGCTCACCCGGGCGAAGTCTGCCCAGCCAAGTGGAAAGAAGGCGAGGCCACCCTGGCTCCGTCCCTGGACCTGGTCGGCAAGATCTGAGTCTGTGAGCCACTCAAGAGCGCTAATCCGCACTTAAGTAAGCTGCACCGCCCAAAAAACGCCCGGGCGAGATTCGCTCGGGCGTTGTTTTTTCTACCGTATACAAAATGGAAATCGCCCGTATGTTGGACGCCAATCTTAAAGCTCAGTTGAAGTCATACCTGGAGCGGGTCACCCAGCCGATCGAGATCGTCGCCTCCCTCGACGACGGCGCGAAATCCCAGGAAATGCTCGCGTTACTCAAAGACGTTGCCAGTCTTTCCCAACAAATTACCTTGCTCGACAACGGTACCGATGCGCGCAAGCCATCGTTCTCGTTGAACCGCCCGGGAAGCGATATCAGCCTGCGTTTCGCCGGTATCCCCATGGGGCACGAATTCACTTCGCTGGTGCTGGCCTTGCTGCAAGTTGGCGGTCACCCTTCGAAGGCCAGTATCGAGGTGATCGAACAGATTCGCTCGCTCAAAGGCGAGTTCAACTTCGAGACCTACTTCTCGCTGTCGTGCCAGAACTGCCCGGACGTGGTCCAGGCGCTGAACCTGATGGCGGTGCTGAACCCGAACATCCGTCACGTCGCCATTGACGGCGCGCTGTTCCAGGACGAAGTCACTGAACGGCAAATCATGGCCGTGCCCAGCATCTACCTGAACGGCGTGAATTTCGCTCAGGGGCGCATGGGCCTGGAAGAAATCATCGCCAAGATCGACACCAGCGCCATCGAGCGTCAGGCCGAGAAGATCAGCGCCAAAGACGCCTTTGACGTACTGGTCGTCGGCGGCGGCCCAGCCGGTGCTTCGGCAGCAATCTACGCCGCCCGTAAAGGCATTCGTACCGGCGTTGCAGCCGAGCGTTTTGGTGGTCAGGTGCTGGACACCATGGCGATCGAGAACTTTATCTCGGTACAGGAGACCGAAGGGCCGAAGCTCGCCGTCGCGCTGGAAGAACACGTCAAGCAATACGACGTCGACATCATGAACCTGCAGCGCGCCGACAAGCTGCTGCCGGGTAAAAACGGCGAGCTGCATCAGATCCAGTTCGCCAGCGGCGCTTCACTGAAAGCCAGGACCGTGATCCTCGCGACCGGTGCTCGCTGGCGTGAAATGAACGTTCCGGGCGAGCAGCAATATCGCAACAAAGGCGTGGCGTACTGCCCGCACTGCGACGGCCCGCTGTTCAAAGGCAAGCGCGTTGCGGTGATTGGTGGCGGTAACTCGGGGGTCGAAGCGGCCATCGACCTGGCCGGTATCGTTGCTCATGTCACGTTGCTGGAGTTCGATGTGCAGTTGCGTGCCGATGCGGTGTTGCAGCGAAAGTTGCACAGCCTGCCGAACGTGACCGTGATCACCAGTGCGCAAACCACTGAAGTGACCGGCGATGGGCAGAAGGTCAACGGCTTGCGTTACAAAGATCGTCAGTCAGGCGAAGTGCTGAGCATCGAGCTGGAAGGGATCTTCGTGCAGATCGGTTTGCTGCCGAACACCGATTGGCTCAAGGGCACCGTCGAGCTGTCGCCGCGCGGCGAGATCATCGTCGATAACCGTGGCGAGACCTCGATACCGGGTGTGTTCGCGGCCGGCGATGTAACGACCGTGCCGTACAAGCAGATCGTGATTGCGGTAGGCGAGGGTGCCAAGGCATCGCTGAGTGCCTTCGATCACCTGATTCGCACCTCTGCGCCTGCGTAAACGTCAACGCTGAAAACACAAAACCCCATGAGTGATCATGGGGTTTTTTGTTTGTAGCCAAGGCTAGCGTAGGAGCAAAGCTTGCTCGCGATGAACGATGACCCGGTAGATCAGGCCATCCGCATTGTGCCTATCGCGGGCAAGCCTTGCCCCTACAAAAGGCGGGGCTTACAGCGGTGCCGGCTGAATGATCTCAACCCAGTACGCATCCGGGTCCTTGATGAAGGCCAGACTCTTCATGCGGCCGTCGTTCAGGCGTTTCTGGAAATCACAGCCCAGGGCTTCGAAGCGCTCGCACGCGGCACGGATGTCTGGCACCGAAATGCAGATGTGGCCGAAACCGCGAGGGTCGGTGTTGCCATTGTGGTAGGCGAAATCCGCATCGTTCTCGGTGCCGTGGTTGTGAGTCAGCTCAAGAATACCGGGAATCGATTTCATCCACTGGGTGCGTGCAGCGGCGTCGGCCGGGATCTGGTTCTTATCGACCAGCGCCAGGAAATACAGGCTGA
Organism: Pseudomonas helvetica; assembly: GCF_039908645.1. Lineage (NCBI taxonomy): Bacteria > Pseudomonadati > Pseudomonadota > Gammaproteobacteria > Pseudomonadales > Pseudomonadaceae > Pseudomonas > Pseudomonas helvetica. The sequence continues at coordinate 3,617,840 of NZ_CP150917.1, read as the reverse complement.
ACTCGGCTTCCGGGAAATCGCGCTTTTCCACCAGCGTAAAGCCGAGGATGCGCGTGTAGAAATCCAGCGACTTGGTGATGTCCTTGACCCGCAACATGGTGTGGTTGAAGACGAATTGCTGCGTGGCGGTGTCAGGTTGGGCGGTAACGCCGGGGAAGGTGTTCAGTTCGTGCAGGCTCATGGGCCCTCCAGAAAAAAGTGGGGCAAACGGCGCTCAAGACAAGAGCTGTCCCTTGGCTTGCAGTTGATGAGGCTTGCTTGCAGTACGCCAATAATACGCAAGGCGGTGTATTGCACCAAAGCAAAACGTTCAGCTATTGCCTGACGGCGTGGTGGGGCTCAGACTTTAACGTTCGCCCCGTCAGTGTTGAGTGCAATGTTTCGACCGTATCGCTACCTGCTTGTTTTAACCTGCCTGTTTTCGGCTGTTGCCCGCGCCGAGACTGTGCTTCCCGAGATTACCTGGCCCAGCGGCTGGGCAGTGCAAGTATTGCCGCAAGAGGAGGCGACAACTCAAACACCGCCCAGGGTTTCAAGGCAGCGGGCGGTGAAAAACGACGCAAACGGTGATCCGGTGCTGGTCATGGAGTTGACCATGAGCCAGGTTGAGCCTGGGCATGAAGTCAATTTGCAAGGTGTGCTGCTGGAAATGCGCAAGTCCGTGCAAAAGGATTTTTTTCAGGGCGGCTATCAAAGTGTTTGCAACAAAATTCATCCCGCTACATTGAGCAGGCTGCAAGCGCTGGAAACCACCTGTACGGTCACCCAGAATGGACGACATGTGTTGTCGCAAACATTAGTCGCAGCGCTAGATGCTGATAAGGCCTATGTTTTTTCCTACGCAGGCCAAGCCGAGGCTTATGCCGCAAGTCAGGAAGAAATACGCAGTGTGCGAAACAGTTTGAGACTTTAGTAGTGCGCGATGTCTGCACGTTAGCCGTGCCGAGGGGTGTTGTTTAATACCCAAAGGGATTAAGCAGAAAGTTGTACCGGATGCCCATGGTATTTGGCCGGCGTTTCCAACTAGATCGACGATCATCGTTGCATTAAGTATAGGTGAGCATAAAAAAGCCCTGCACAGGCAGGGCTTTTGGAGGGGGCGCAGGAAAGCTTAAGTGCGCAGCCAGGAGTCAACGGTGCTTGCACCATATTGTTCCTTCCAGGCTTTCAGGCCACGGTGATTGCCGCCCTTGGTTTCAATCAGTTCACCGGTGTGCGGGTTTTGATAAACCTTGACCACGCGGGCGCGGCGAGTTTTAGGTGCGGCGGCCTGCAGCAGGCCGGATTTTGGGTTCGGGTTGAGAATGGCGATGATGTCGCGCAAGCTCTTGCCGTAGGTTTTCATCAGCCCCTGGAGCTTTTCTTCGAATTCGATTTCTTTCTTGAGCCCGGCGTCGTTCTTCAGCGATTCCAGCTGCGCGAGCTGTTCTTGAAGGGCCTTTTCAGCGGCACGAAATTCAGCGAGTCTGGACAATATCTTTACTCCAATAGTGTGTTTGGCTGATACCAACCGCCAACAAAGCTATAAGCCAAGAGCCTTGTAGCGACTCGGTGTTAATGGCTCACCTGTCAATCTTGTGCAGGCAAGAAAAATTGTAGTAGTTAATTCGCTCAGAGTAAATCACGTCTTTTTCATGATGTAACGCACGTTGCTGTTTGATGCAATTTGCGGCGTGGATCCTTTTGTTGAGGATGTCCATGGAACGCGCAAAGTGGCTAATTAATGGCTGTTCAACGCAATAATGAAATCGGCGCCCGGCATCGGTCGTCCAAATAGGTAGCCTTGCAGGAAGTTCACCCCGTGACGGGCAAGATAATCACTCTGTTCGAGGGTTTCGACACCTTCGGCAACGATACCAAGGTCCAGCTTGGCCGAGAGTTCGATGATGCTGTCGAGTATGTGGCGGGACAAGGCATCAACACCGATCATCGCCACAAAGCTCTGATCTATTTTCAGAAAGTCCACATTGAACTGGCGCAAATAGCCCAGGCTAGAATGCCCGGTGCCAAAATCATCGATCGCAATCATCACCCCCAACGCATGTAACTGTTCGAACAATTGAAGGGTGATGGCGTTGGGTTCGATCAGCTCGCGCTCGGTCAGTTCCAGAACCAGTGCAACCTTGCCGGGCGGGAAGGCGGCGAGAAATTCGCGGCAATCGTCTACCAGTGCAAGGTCACGGCAGTGGCTGGCGGTGATGTTGATGCCGATGTGAAAGCGCTCATGGAACACAGGCGCATGCGGGGCGAGCAACGCGGCAGTCTGGCGCATCAACGAGCGGGTCATCGGCACGATCAATCCGGAATGCTCGGCGAATGGAATGAACAGGTCCGGACGCACCAGGCCTTCTTTTGGGTGTTGCCAGCGCATCAGGACCTCGACGCCTGCCCACTCTTTGCTGTCACCATGAACCACAGGCTGGAAGTAAGGAATGAACTCATTGGCTTCCAGTGCCCGTTGCAGTTCATGAGTCTGTGATGAGGAGCGCTTCTGTAGCCAATGACCAATGGCCCCGGCAATCACCCCAAAGAAGATCAGCAGGCTGAACAGCGGCGGGTATTCGCTTTTCATGTAGCGCCAGACTTCGCCCTCGGGAAAGCCGGCCTCTACTTCAAAGGCATACCGCGAAGACGCAAGGTTGCTTCGGGCTACCGGGAATATGGACAGGGCGCCCTCGTGGACCTGGCCATCGGTAGATAACCAGTGGGGGCCGACGTGCAGTAACAGTAGAGTCTGGCGACCAATCAGCCGCAGGACGTTGCTCAGGTGATAGCCGTCAAGGGCGCTCAGGGCGCCTTGCTTGCCTTCGCTGAGGCGATACACCAGCACCGCGGTATTGGGTGTGACCGGGTTGCCGTTCATCAACCACAACTTGCCTTGTGTGTACTCGCCAGGATCAACCGTTGCCTGATAGTCGCCAAATAGTGAACTGCAATATATGTTGTTGTCCCACACAAGATTGGTCGAACGCACGAAGGGCCGGCGCGTGACTTGTTCGCGCAGGGCCAGTTTGACATCGGCGCAAGGCTGTCCGGCCAGCGGCAGCAGTTCTTGTGCCGCCAGCGCGGTGTCATCGAGCATCAAATCGAATTGCCGCACCGCTTCTTCGGCCGTTTGGTGGGTGCTTTGCTCCAGCACCCGTCCGGCTTGCATGTGCAGAATGACGAAACCCAGTAGTACAGGCACCAAGCCGACCAACAGCGTGATGAGGTTGCGAGTCCGTGGCGTGCGGCGGGCTTTGAAGGTCAAGGGCATGTGTGGAACCTGCGGCGACGGAGTAGGGCTCTCAGAAGAGTAGGGCTCTCAAATGCAGGCAGGACGAAGGCTTGCCTCTCAAAAAGAGTACAGACAAGGGCCATGATAGATGGGGTAAAGGCTTTGCGCTTTTCAACGGTAGTCCAGACTTATGGCCAATTTGATAAACGCGAGGGTCGCCGGTGATGATTGGCGCTGGTCGAGTACTGCCAGGCCAACCTGACGTTTGACCGGTGGTTTAAGGGGCCTTTTCACGTAGCGCGCGTGTTCCGCGTTCGGCAGCGAAAGTTCGGCGACCAGCGTCAAGGCGTCGCCACGGCTGACGGTTTCCAGTGTGCTGAGCAATTGCGAGCTGCGATAGCGAATGTCCGGGGTCAGCCGGGCAGTGCTGAACAGGTGCGAAACCAGCTCCGAAGAGCCTGCTTCAGTGAGAATGAACGGGTCGTGACACAGATCACTCAAGCTCAGGCTGTCGCGCCGGGCGAGTTCATGAGTAGCCGGTATCAGCGCGACCATCTGGTCTTCCACCAGCGCAAACGTATCGAAACGTTCTTCGGGCAACACCACAAAACCGATGTCGATACGCCGCTCTTCAAGCCATTGCAGCACTTGCCGATCCGGGCCTTCGTCAACGTGGACCTCGATTCCGGGATACGCCGCGCGGTAGTGCTGCAAAATCTTCGGCAGCAGTTTGATCGACGAGGTCGGTCCGAAAGAGCCGATACGCAGCGTGCCACGCTTCATTCCGCGAGCATCCGCGGCTTCCTGGCGCAGGGTGCTGGCCAGCCCGAGCATGGCGCGGGCGCGCAACAGCAATTGTTGACCGATATCGCTGAGCTCGATGTGGGCCTGATGCCGTCTGAGCAACTCGACACCGAGTTCCTGCTCCAGCGACTTGATGGCATGGGACACTGCCGACTGGGTGATGCCCAGGCGGTTGGCCGCGCTGGTGAAACCGTGCAGCTCGGCCACCAGCGAAAAGATCTCGAGTTGGGTAAGGGTCATGAGCATTTACTCATTTTACGATGATCAGACATTACGCAAAGAATACGTTATCTAACGTCCTTCTCAGCGTGGAGATTTATGAAAAGCCTTGTCCAAAGTGGCTCCCGTGATTCAGATGTTCCGGTCTACCTGAAACTCGCCACTGTCACCATGATCTGGGGTGGGACCTTCGTGGCCGGCCGGTTTCTCGCCGACTCACTCAGCCCGCTATTTGCGGCGAGCTTGCGTTTTCTGCTGGCGAGCCTGGCCTTGCTACTGTTTATGGTTCTGGCGCGCATCCCTTTGATGCGTCCGACCTTCAGGCAGTGGTTGCAGCTGGGGATGCTGGGTTTTTTCGGGATCTTCTTTTACAACCTGTGTTTCTTTTACGGCTTGCACTACATCAACGCCTCTCGGGCATCGCTGATCGTGGCGCTGAATCCGGCGGTCATCGGGTTGGCGTCGTGGCTGCTGTTCAAGGAGCGCTTGAGTCGAACCAAAATTGCAGGCATCGCGATCTGCATCGCTGGGGCAGGGGTGGTCATTTTCAGTCGCAACCAGCCGGTGTTTGATGGCGCCGCCGCGAACAGCTGGATCGGTGATCTGCTGATTTTCGGTTGCGTGTTGGGTTGGGGAATTTACTCTTTGTTTTCCAAAGGTCTGAACCAGGCGTTGGGCCCGCTGCATACCGTGACCTACTCGATTGTGCTGGGCACACTGATGTTGTGCACGACCAGCGCCGTGCGCGGTGAAGTGAGTCTTGAGGTCCTGGGCGATTTGCAGGTGACGCAGCTGTTGAGTCTGTTGTATCTGGGGGTACTCGGCTCGGCGCTGGCCTACATTTGGTACTACGACAGTATTCGTAAAATCGGCGCCACCCGCTCGGGGGTGTTTATCGCCCTGAATCCGCTGACGGCAGTGATACTTGGCGCGCTGTTGCTGGGCGAGCAGTTGAGTGGGGCGATGTACCTGGGAGGCGCGGCGATTCTGCTGGGCATTTACCTGTGCAATAAACCTCTTGCACCGGTGTCAAAAAGGGGGATTTTATAGAGAAGGCGGACAAACATTGTTACGCTGTGTAGAATCAGGTTACGCATATAAGAATAACGTCTTCTGGCAGCAGAAGCCTCGCCCGCAAGAGCCTTGGGTCGACAATGAAGATATTTGGGTTCCAATTGATCTACGGTGATTTTCTCGCCCGCAGTGTGCGAGGTATCTCCTGCGCGCCACCCGCCGCTCTCAGCAGTGCTTGTAACTAACGTTCCGTTAATTCCAAAAGCATCATGATGAGGCGCCAACCATGGCAGATTTATACGAAAACCCAATGGGCCTGATGGGCTTTGAGTTCATCGAACTCGCATCGCCGACCCCGAACACCCTTGAGCCGATCTTCGAGATCATGGGCTTCACCAAGGTCGCGACCCACCGCTCCAAAGACGTGCACCTGTATCGTCAGGGCCAGATCAACCTGATCCTCAACAACGAACCCCACAGCGTGGCGTCGTACTTCGCGGCTGAACACGGTCCGTCGGTGTGCGGCATGGCGTTCCGGGTCAAGGATTCGCAAAAGGCCTACAAGCGAGCCCTGGAACTCGGCGCCCAGCCGATCCATATCGAAACCGGCCCGATGGAACTGAACCTGCCGGCGATCAAAGGCATCGGCGGCGCGCCGCTGTACCTGATCGACCGTTTCGGTGAAGGCAGCTCGATCTACGACATCGATTTCGTGTTCATCGAAGGCGTTGACCGTCACCCGGTCGGGGCTGGTCTGAAGATCATCGACCACCTGACCCATAACGTGTACCGCGGCCGTATGGCGTATTGGGCGAACTTCTACGAGAAGCTGTTCAACTTCCGCGAGATCCGTTACTTCGACATCAAGGGCGAATACACCGGCCTGACCTCCAAGGCCATGACTGCCCCGGATGGCATGATCCGCATCCCGCTGAACGAAGAATCGTCCAAGGGTGCCGGGCAGATCGAAGAGTTCCTGATGCAGTTCAACGGCGAGGGTATCCAGCACGTTGCCTTCCTCTCCGATGACCTGATCAAGACCTGGGATCACCTGAAAAAGATCGGCATGCGCTTCATGACCGCGCCGCCAGACACCTACTACGAAATGCTCGAGGGCCGTTTGCCGAACCACGGCGAACCGGTCAACGAACTGCAAGCGCGGGGGATTCTGCTGGACGGTTCGTCAGAGGCGGGCGACAAGCGTCTGCTGCTGCAAATCTTCTCGGAAACCCTGATGGGGCCGGTGTTCTTCGAATTCATCCAGCGTAAAGGCGACGATGGTTTCGGCGAAGGCAACTTCAAGGCACTGTTCGAATCCATCGAACGTGACCAGGTTCGCCGTGGTGTGCTCTCGACTGAGTAATTTGCCACTGCTGTAAAAACTGTAGGAACTGAGCTTGCTAGCGATGGAAGCGCCGCGGTCCGCCGGGATGTTGCGGCGCTGCCATCGCTAGCAAGCTCGGCTCCTACACGGTCAAGGTCAAGGGCGGCGATGCCGCATCAAATGCTTGAAGCCCTCAAACACCAACACCAGCACCGCCAGCCAGATCGGAATGTAGGTCAGCCATTCTCCCGCCTTGATACTTTCCCCCAGCAACAACGCAACCCCCAGCAACAGCACCGGTTCGACGTAGCTCAGCAGCCCGAACAGGCTGAACGGCAGCAAGCGGCTGGCGATGATGTACACCACCAGCGCCGAAGCACTGATCACCCCGAGCATCGGGATCAGTAGCGACAACCACGGGTGTTGATCAAATACGGCAAAGCCTTGTTCACCGCTGTGCACGAACCCGTACGCCACCGGCAGCATCAGCGTCATGTCCAGCCACAAGCCACCGAGGTTGTCCGACGCCAAGCGTCGGCGCAGCACGAAGTAGGTCGGGTAACCGATGGCCACCAAGAGAGTCGCCCAGGAAAAACTGCCCACCTGATACAACTCGTTGAGCACGCCGAGGGTGGCGAAAAACGCGGCGATCTTCTGCAGGTACGAGAGCTGTTCGCCATAGACGATGCGCCCGGTCAGCACCATGGTCAGTGGCAACAGGAAGTAGCCCAGCGAAACGTCAAGGCTGTGGCCGTTCAGCGGCGCCCACATGAACAACCAGAGTTGCACGCCGAGCAATGCCGAGGAAACCAGCAGGCCACCGAACAATGCCGGTTTGCTGCCCACCCGACGGAGGATCTCGACCACGCGCCGCCATTCGCCGGAAACCACCATGAACACGGTCATGCACGGCACGGTCAGCAGCATTCGCCAGCCGAAGATTTCCACGCCGCTCAGGGGCGACAGCAACGAGGTGTAGAAATACATGACGGCGAACAGCACCGAGGCTGTCACCGATAGAGCAATACCTTTAGACAAACTGTCCTCGCGAGACGTGGCGGTAATTCAAGGGGCGCAGAGGATAACGTGGATTGCTCAAAGAATATCGTTCATCTGACTGCACGCTGATCCTGTGGCGAGGGAGCTTGCTCCTGCTCGGCTGCGCAGCTGTCGCAACCCAAGCAACTCGGTTCATCAGTGAGAACGCGATACCTGGGTTTGGGGCCGCCCTGCGGCCCAGCGGGAGCAAGCTCCCTCGCCACATAGGAATGATTCAGGTATTGCGCGGTTTACGCCCCGAGACGAAATGACTCACGTCATTGAACCCCGGCGTCGACGAGTGTCCCGGCGTTACCAGCGAGTCAATGAAGGCTTCGTCTTCAGCCGTGATCTTCACCGCCAGGGCCTTGGTGTAGGCATCCCATTGGGCTTCGGTGCGCGGCCCGACGATGGCCGAGCTGACGGCAGAGTTGTTCAGCACCCAGGCGATCGCGAACTCGACGATGCCGACGCCGCGCTCTTGGGTGTACGTCTGAATCTGCTGGGCAATGCGCAGCGACTCGACCCGCCATTCGGTTTCCAGGATGCGCTTGTCCTGGCGACCGGCGCGGCTGTTGGCGTCCGGGGTGGCGTCTGGCGCGTACTTGCCGCTCAACACGCCACGGGCCAACGGGCTGTAAGGCACCACGCCGAGGCCGTAGGCATTGGCGGCGGTGATTTGTTCGGTTTCGGCCTGGCGATTGACGATGTTGTACAGCGGCTGGCTGATCACCGGTTTGTCGACGCCGAGTTTCTCGGCGACGCGGATCACCTCGCTGATCCGCCAGCCACGGTAGTTGGACAGGCCCCAGTAACGGATCTTGCCTTGGCGAATCAGGTCGCCGATGGCCGACACCGTGACCTCCAGCGGCGTGTTGTGGTCTTCGCGGTGCAGGTAATAGATGTCCAGGTAATCGGTGCCCAGGCGGGACAGGCTTGCATCGATGCCATTGAACAGGTGCTTGCGGCTCAGCCCGCTGCGATTCGGCACACCGTCCACCGGGCCGAAGCCGACCTTGGAAGCCACCACCCATTCATGGCGGTGACTGGCAATGGCTTCGCCGACGATCTCCTCGGAGCGGCCGCCGGTGTATACGTCTGCCGTGTCGATGAAGTTGACGCCTTGATCCCAGGCCTTCTCGATGATCCGCAGCGAGTCTTCGGTGCTGGTCTGCTCGCCGAACATCATGGTGCCCAGGGTCAGGGTGGACACTTGCAGTCCAGAGTGGCCCAGTGTGCGGTAGGTCATGTGCGAAATCCTTTTGCCGGTAGGAAAGGCTCAATCAAATACCAGAACAACCGCACGGGGCAAACGGAATTATCGAACACCTCAGATCAATTGTCGGGTATCAAGCGCGCAACGTGCGCGTCATACGCAGCGCCAACAGACTGCCGCAAACAATCACCCCCGCCAGCAGGTACAACGCCGCATCGGTCGAGCCGGTGCTGTCCTTGACCCAACCGACCAGGTACGGGCTGAGGAAGCCGGCCATCTGGCCCATGGAGTTGATCAACGCCAGGCCACCGGCAGCAGCGCCGGCGCTGAGCATGGCAGTCGGCACTGGCCAGAACATCGGCAGGCCGGTGAGGGCGCCCATAGTGGCGATGGTCAGGCCAAGAATCGCAATGGCCGGGTTGGCCGCAAAGTTCACGGCAATCAACAGACCCACCGCGCCCATCAGCATCGGCACCACCAAATGCCAGCGGCGTTCTTTATGCAAGTCAGCCGAGCGACCGACCATCAGCATGAACACGGCTGCCAGCAGGTACGGAATCGCACTGAGCCAGCCGATCACCAGGTTATCGGCAAAACCGAGGTTCTTGATGATCGATGGCAACCAGAAGTTGATCGCGTAGACACCGCTTTGAATGCAGAAATAGATCAGCCCGAACGCCCAGATCGCCGGGTTCTTGAACACGGCCAGCAGCGAATCGGTGGCGGTCTTCGGTTTGCTGGCCCAATCGATGGCTTGATCGGCTTCGAGCACGGCACGCTCTTCTGGTTTGAGCCATTTGGCGCTGGCGAAGTTGTCGCTGAGCAGGAAGAACGCCAGCGCACCCAGCGTGATGGTCGGAATGCCTTGCAGCAGGAACATCCACTGCCAGCCGGCGAGGCCACCTTGACCGGCGGCGAAGTGGTTGAGAATCCAGCCAGAGAACGGGCTGCCGAGCAGGCCGGACACCGGAATCGCCGACATGAACAGCGCCATGATGCGGCCACGGCGGAAGGTCGGGAACCACTGCGAGAGGTACAGCACCACGCCCGGGAAAAACCCGGCTTCGGCGGCACCGGTGAACAGGCGTAGGGTGTAGAACCCGGTCGGCGTGGTGACGAACAGCAGGCAGGTCGACAGCATGCCCCAGGTGACCATCATCAGCGCGATCCAGCGCCGTGGGCCAAATCGGGTCAGCGCCAGGTTGCTCGGTACGCCACACAACACGTAGCCGATGAAGAAAATCCCGGCCCCGAGGCCGTACACGGTTTCGCTGAATTTCAGCGCATCGAGCATCTGCAGTTTGGCAAATCCAACGTTGACCCGGTCGAGGTAGTTGAACAGGTAGCAGACAAAGATGAAGGGGATCAAGCGCAGGGTAACGCGCTTGTAGACGGCGTTTTTATCGTCATCGGTGGCCAGGGTGGCAGCGGCGCTCTGTGACATGGCGGGACTCTCTTTATTATGATTTTTTGCGAGGCAAGGGTAACGTTGGTCGCCTGGAGAGTCTCGGTCACCCCTACGCGGAAGTCTTTGTGCCTGAGCACAGGGTTTGCGCCAACAGCCTGTGCGGGTGAACAATCAATCGCCGCACGTTTTCAAGGATTAGCCGCATGTTCGAACTCGATCACGACCTGGCGCAGGATATCGTCGACCGGGCGATGGCCATTCTGCCGTACAACGTCAATGTCATGGACAGCCAAGGGCTGATCCTCGGCAGCGGCGAGCCGGAGCGGATCAACACCCGGCACGAAGGTGCGCAACTGGTGCTGGCGAATGGGCGCGTGGTGGAAATCGACGCGCAGACCGCCGTGCACCTCAAAGGCGTGCAGCCGGGGATCAATCTGCCGTTGCTGCTCGATCAGCGTTTGATTGGCGTGTTGGGTATTACCGGTGAGCCCGAGCAACTGCGTACCTATGCGGAGCTGGTGCGCATGACTGCCGAGATGCTGGTCGGCCAGCGTAACCAGCAGGCCGAGCAGCAATGGCGTCGCCAGCGTTGCGATGACCTGTTGGCGTTGCTGCTCAGCGAGGCCGGGGATTCGCCACGGCTGATCGACGAAGCTCAGCAAATGGGCCTCAAGCCGCAGCTGTCGCGGACACCTTATTTGTTCGAGTTGGGCCTGGAACATGGAGCGGGGCAAACCGCCGAGGCCTTGAGTGCCTGGCTGATCTCACGCTATCCCGACAGTTGGTGCGTGAGCTCCGCGAAGTCGTCGTTGCTGTGGTGCCGGCCGACCACGCAAGTGGTGGACAACGAGCGCTTGTTGGAAAAACTCGAGGGCCTGGGCTGGAACATTCTGCGTATTGCCGTGGGTGGCCAGGCCGATGGTTTGCAAGGCTTGCGCCGCTGCTATCGACGGGTCGGCGACTTGCTGGCCTATGGGCGCGATGTGCTGCCGAAAACCCGTTTGCTGATACTTAACCGCTATCGATTGCCGGTTATGCTCTGGCGTCATCGCAACGACGATGCGCTGGACGAGTTGCTCACGCCTCTGCGCAAAGTCATCGCCAAGGACAGCAACGGCCAACTGTTGGCAACGTTACGAAGCTGGTGCGAACACGATGGCCAAAGCCAGGCCTGTGCCGATGCGTTGGGCATTCACCGCAACAGCTTGCGTTACCGCATGGAGCGTATTGCCGAACTCAGCGGCGTTGACCCGCTGCGCCTCGACGGCATGCTCGCGCTGTACCTGGGCGTGCAACTGCTGCCGCAAACCGAATAGCCCCCAAAAAACCGTAGCAGCTGCCGAGCCCGCGAGGCTGCGTTCGGCGGCGAAGCCGTCGTAATTCCTGCTGGCAACTGTTCCCTGACACACCGCAGCGATTGACTTCACGACGGCTGCGCCGCCGAACGCAGCCTCGCGGGCTCGGCAGCTGCTACGTTGGGCGCGCAGGGATTTGTGGAAATGAACAATAATCCTCATGGCCGTTTGTGCAACGGACCGGCGTTATTGTTCATATCAACTGGCAGCATGGGCTCCATTGGAACTGGAGAATTCACATGAAAATCGTCATCGCCCCCGATTCGTTCAAGGACAGCCTGAGTGCCGAAGCCGTGGCCACTGCCATTGCGCTGGGCCTGGCCGAGGTCTGGCCGGATGCGACGCTGGTCAAGTGCCCGATGGCTGACGGCGGGGAAGGGACGGTCGAGTCGATTCTCGCTGCCTGCGAAGGCGAGCTGCGCAGCGCCAGCGTGCAGGGGCCGCTCGGTATACAGGTCGACGCGCACTGGGGCTGGCTGCCCCACAATCACACTGCGATCATCGAAATGGCCGAAGCCAGCGGATTGCAGTTGGTGCCGGTGGGCCTGCGCGATGCATGTACCAGCAGCACTTTTGGCACGGGCGAACTGATCCGCGCGGCACTCGATGCAGGGGCTCAGCGGATCATCCTGGCCATTGGCGGCAGCGCGACCAACGACGCAGGTGCCGGTGCGTTGCAGGCGCTGGGCGTACGACTGCTCGATGCCCAGGGCCAGACATTGCAACCGGGTGGCCTGGCATTGGCGCAACTGGCACGGATCGACCTGAGTGAAATGGACCCGCGTCTGGCCAGCGTGCGCTTCGAAATCGCCGCAGACGTCAACAATCCGTTGTGCGGTCCTCACGGTGCCTCAGCCATATTCGGCCCGCAGAAAGGCGCATCGGTCGAGCAGGTTCAACAACTGGATCAGGCCCTTGGGTATTTCGCCGGGATCTGTGCTCAAGCGCTGGGAAAAGATCTGCGTGACGAACCGGGCAGTGGGGCAGCGGGCGGACTGGGTTTTGCGGCCAAGGCGTTTCTTGGCGCGCAATTTCGCGCCGGTGTAGAAGTGGTCGCCGACCTGGTCGGCCTGGAAGAGGCGGTACGTGATGCGGACCTGGTGATCACTGGCGAGGGCCGCTTCGACGCCCAGACCTTGCGCGGCAAAACTCCGTTTGGCGTGGCGCGTATCGCCCGGCAGCAGGGCGTGCCGGTAATCGTGATTGCCGGCACGCTCGGCGAGGGCTACCAGCAGATGTACGAACATGGCGTGGACGCGGCATTCGCCCTCGCATCCGGGCCAATGACGCTGGAGCAAGCCTGCGCCGACGCTCCGCGCCTGCTGCACGATCGCGCCCGGGACATCGCCCGCGTCTGGCGCCTGGCGGTACATAAGCACTGAACACGGTCCTTTGTGGCGAGGGAGCTTGTCGGAACGCCGCACCGTCCCGCTGGGACGCGAAGCGGCCCCGAAATGGAAAAAAATAAAGCAAAGGCTTACGGCGGCTTCGCCACAGGTAGGAGCAGTGTTTCACCACTGAAACACTTCTCCTGCCCAGAAATATATTTCGCTCAACCCTCCATAAAATCTAAAGCCCTGCCGATACAGGGTATAGGCGCATAACCCCTCAAATAAAAGTCGCCTACCTGCACGCTGGGCGCAACTTTCTGCCTGCCAGCGTTCACTGCATGGATGCTCGAAGACTTCACCACCCGAGAGTCATCCTATGTCCATACGTAATATGAATATCGCGCCTCGAGCGTTCCTGGGTTTTGCGTTCATTGCATTGCTGGTCATCGTGCTTGGCATCTTTGCCGTGAACCGCATGTCGATCATCCGCCAGGCCTCCATCGACATGGAAACCAATCAGCTGCCCAGCGTCGCCTTCCTTGGGAACATGACCGAGAGCGTCTTGCGCTTGCGTATCCTCTCGTTTCGCGTGCTGGTAAACCGCGACGCCGCCGGACTGCAAGACGCTGAAACCCGCATCAACGTACTCACTGACAAGGCCAGACAAGCTCAAAAGAGCTACGCAGCCCTGCCAGCCGGCCCGGAAGAAGCGGCGCTGTATAAAACCTTTGCTGCCACCCTGGACAGCTACCTGCAAGCCCAAAGCCAGATGATGGAGCTGTCGCGGCAGAACAAACTCGATGAACTGCGCAACCTGATCAATACGCGTATCAAGGACGGTACCGATCTGATGGGTGAGCAGCTGAACAAATTGATCGCCATTAACAAGGCAGGCGCAGCCGAGGCCGATGCTGTAGCAGGCGACCAATATTCCTATGCCACCAACGGCATCATTGCGGTGTCGGTGATCGCTGCACTGGTGACAGTGTTGCTGGCCTGGCTGTTGACCCGCAGCATCGTCACACCGCTGAACCGTGCGGTTGCCGCCGCCGAGTCCATTGCTGGCGGTAACCTCACCAAACCCATCGAAGTCGATGGCAAGGACGAACCGGCGCGTTTGCTCGGCGCCTTGTCGACCATGCAGGCCAACTTGCGCAAAACCATTGAACAGATCGCCGGTTCCGCGAACCAGCTGGGGGCTGCGGCAGAAGAGCTCAGCGCCGTAACCGAGGAAGCGTCGCGCGGTCTGCAACAGCAAAACAACGAAATCGAACAGGCCGCGACCGCCGTCAATGAAATGACCGCCGCGGTGGAAGAAGTCGCCCGCAACGCGGTGTCCACCTCCGAGGCGTCGAATCAATCGACCCAGGCCGCCCGTGAAGGTCGCGACCGCGTGGTGGAAACCGTCAACGCCATTCAGACCATGACCCATGACGTACAAAGCACCTCGCTGATGATTGAAGGCCTGGCCACTCAGGGCCGCGATATCGGCAAGGTGCTGGATGTGATTCGGGCGATTGCCGAGCAGACCAACCTGCTGGCACTTAACGCGGCCATCGAAGCGGCGCGTGCCGGTGAAGCCGGGCGCGGTTTTGCCGTGGTGGCAGACGAGGTCCGCGCCTTGGCGCATCGCACCGCGCAATCGACCCAGGAAATCGAAAAAATGGTCGCCGGGATTCAAAACGGCACCGGCGAAGCGGTCGACTCCATGCAGCAAAGCAATCAGCGCACGCACACGACCTTGGAGTTGGCCCGTGCAGCCGGCGTGGCGCTGGAGCAAATCACCCAGTCGATTCACCAGATCAACGAGCGCAACCTGGTGATCGCCAGCGCCTCGGAAGAACAGGCGCAGGTGTCGCGCGAAGTGGACCGCAACCTGGTGAACATCCGCGACCTGGCCACCCAATCGGCCGCCGGTGCCAACCAGACCAGCGCCGCCAGCCATGAGCTGTCGCGTCTGGCGGTTGATTTGAATGCCATGGTGGCGCGTTTCGTGATTTGAGATAGGGTTGAATGTGGAGTTCGCGCGACAGGAGATGTACATGCGCTATTCAGCCTTGACCCAACGAATCGCCGGTGACGGAGCCGACGCCTGGCAGATTCACTACCGAGCGCTGGAATTGCGCGAGCAGGGCGTCGATGTCCTGCTGCTGTCGGTCGGCGACCCGGATTTCGATACGCCGAAACCGATCGTCCAGGCGGCCATCGACAGCTTGCTGGCCGGTGATACGCATTATTCGGAGGTGCGCGGCACGCGGTCACTGCGCACCAGCATTGCTCGTCGTCACACCCGGCGCAGCGGTCAAGTGGTCGATGCCGATCATGTGCTGGTGCTGCCGGGCGCGCAGTGTGCGGTGTATTCAGTGGTGCAATGTTTGCTCGACCCAGGTGACGAAGTGCTGGTCGCCGAACCGATGTACGTGACCTATGAAGGCGTGTTCGGTGCCTGCGGGGCGAAGGTGGTACCCATCGCTGTGCGGCCGGAAAACGGATTTCGCGTTGACCCGACGGACATCGCCGCACGGATCACTCCCAGGACGCGCGCCATTCTGCTCAACAGTCCGAACAATCCTTCCGGGGCAAGCCTGTCGCTGCCGATCTGGCAGGCGTTGGCGCGTTTGTGCGTCAAGCATGACTTGTGGCTGATCAGCGATGAGGTCTACAGCGAACTGTTATTTGAGGGTGAGCACATCAGTCCGGCCAGCCTGCCGGGGATGGCCGAACGTACGGCGACCGTGAACAGTCTGTCGAAATCTCACGCCATGACGGGCTGGCGAGTTGGTTGGGTGATCGGCCCGAAACGCTTGACTGAACACCTGGAGAACCTTTCGCTGTGCATGCTCTTTGGCATTCCCGACTTCGTGCAGAACGCAGCGCGTGTGGCTCTGGAGGCTGATTTGCCGGAACTTGCGCTGATGCGCAACGAGTACCGTGCGCGGCGTGATCTGGTGTGCGCGCGATTGAGCGATTGCCCAGGCATTAATCCGGTCATTCCGGATGGCGGGATGTTCGTGATGGTCGATGTGCGCCAGACCGGGGTCGGTGCGCAGGCGTTCGCCGAGAAACTGCTGGAAGGCTATGCCGTGTCGGTACTCGCCGGTGAAGCGTTCGGGCCAAGTGCGGCGGGGCATATTCGCATTGGCCTGGTGCTCGACCAACAGCGGCTGGCCGAAGCCTGCCGCCGAATCGTGCGCTGTGCAACGGAGCTGTTGAAAGCCCACCGGAGCTGACGCGGTACCACCTCCTAATTCGTAGGAGCAAGGCTTGCCCGCGATGGCGCCCGCAAGATCGCCATCGCCGGCAAGCCGTGCTCCTACAGGTTTTGTGTCTCCCAGACCTGGCCATTCACCAGATTCGCCGGGCGCTCACCGGCCAGTGCCATCAGCAGGTTGTCGACTGCACAGCGGGCCATGGCTTCGCGGGTTTCGTGGGTTGCAGAACCGATGTGCGGAGTCGCCACCACGTTGTTCAACTGCAACAGCGGCGAGTGGTGATCCAGCGGTTCACGCTCGAACACATCCAGCCCCGCCGCGCGAATCTGCCCTTGGCGCAACGCTTCGATCAACGCCGTTTCATCGACCACTTTGCCTCGGGAGATATTGATAAAAATACTCTCCGGGCGCATCAGTGCAAACTGCTCGGCGCCGATCAATCCTTCGGTTTCAGCGGTCAGCGGTAATGTCAGGCAGATAAAATCGGCCTGCTGCAACAGCGCAGGAAGGCTGCGGTACTTCGCGTCGAAACGCTGTTCCACCGCAGGTTTGGCGCTGTGGCTGTGATAGAGAATCGGCATCCCGAAACCGAAATGCCCACGCTGGGCCAGCGCCTCGCCGATGCGGCCCATGCCGATAATGCCCAAGGTCTTGCCATGTACATCGGTGCCGAAATGCGCCGGGCCGATGTTGCGGTTCCATTGTCCGGCGCGCACCAGATTGGCCAACTCGACCACACGCCGGGCCGTCGCCAGAATCAGCGCAAAACCGGTGTCGGCGGTGGTTTCGGTCAACACGTCCGGGGTATTGCTGAGCAGGATCTGTCGGCGGTTCAGGTAGTCGATGTCGTAGTTGTCGACGCCGACCGAGACGCTGGCAATGGCCTCCAAGCGTGGCGCCAGGTCGAGCAGTTCGGCGTCCAGCTTCAGGCTGGCGCCCAGCAGACCGTGGGCCGTGGGCAGCGCTTCGCGCAAGCGTTTCAGGCCCTCGGCGTCAAGGCTGTCGATCAGCGTCACCTCGGCCTGTTCGTGCAAGCGAGCCATGAGTGGCGCAGAGAGTTTTTTGTACAGCACGACCTGCTTTTTCATCCGATCAGTCTCTTGTTCAATTCAGGAATGTGCCGCTACGGGCCGGGCCGTTGCACGCGAGGGGTGGGCCCGGTCGCTGGCGCCGGGCTTGAGGAAAATCGTCAGCACCACCGAAAGCATCAAGGCCGCGCTCATCAATAGGTAAGAGGCGCCGGGTGAGCCGGTGGAACTGTTCAAATAGCCGACCAGATACGAACCGCCGAACGAGCCGAGGGCGCCCATGCTGTTGATCAGCGCCATGGCACCGCCGGCGACGTTGGCTGGCAGGATCTCCGGGACGATGGCAAAGAATGGCCCGTAAGGGGCGTACATGCAGGCGCCAGCAATCACCAGCAGCGCGTAGGACCACCAGAAGTGTTCGGCGCCAAGGGCATAGGATGCGTAAAACGCGATGGAGGCGATCAACAACGGCGGCCAGACGAAACGTTTGCGCCGCTGAATCCGGTCCGAGCCCCAGGACACCCCGAGCATCGCAATCACCGCTGCCAGATACGGCAGCGCCGACAGCCAGCCGGCTTCGATCATGTTCATCTGCGCGCCGTGTTTGAGGATCGACGGCAGCCACAGCACAAACCCGTAAACGCCGATGCTCCAGCAGAAAAACTGCAAGGCCAGGATGATCACTTTGGGGGAGCGGAACGCTTCGGCGTAGTTTTTCACCGCTTTGATCCCGACCTGTTCAGCGGCCAGGGCGCTTTGCAGGTCAAGCTTATGCTGGTTGCTCAGCCACTTGGCGTCGGCAGGACGATCGTCGGCCAGGCGCCACCAGATAAATGCCCAGAGCACCGCCGGTAACCCTTCGACGATAAACATCCAGCGCCAGCTGAAATGCTCCACCAGATAACCCGACACCACCGACATCCAGAGCATGGTCACCGGGTTGCCGAGAATCAGAAACGTATTGGCTCGCGAGCGTTCGGCGCGAGTGAACCAGTGGCACAGGTAAACCAGCATCGCCGGCATCACGGCGGCTTCGACCACCCCCAGCAGGAAACGGATGGCGATCAGCATGTAGGCGTTGGAGACGATGCCGGTCAACGTGGCGAGGCCACCCCAGAGGATCAGGCTGACGAAGATCAGTTTCTTCACGCTGTGCTTTTGCGCGTAGATCGCCCCCGGCACCTGGAAGAAAAAGTACCCGAGAAAGAACAGCGCACCGAGCAGCGAGGACAGCCCCGGTGTGATCATCAGGTCGGCGGCCATCCCGGAGGCGGCGGCAAAACCGTAGTTGGCGCGGTCCAGATACGCCAGGCTGTAGGTGATAAACACCATCGGCATGATGTACCACCAGCGGCGGGTGGCGAGGTTCAGCGTTTGCATGGTAGTGCTCCTGAGCTTGTTGTTTTTGTCGCAACAGGTAACGGTTCAAAACATCAGTAACGATTGATCTCGTTCCCATGCTCTGCGTGGGAACGATAGGTGAGTCCATGGGGCAATTCACTGCGCTTGGGCAAGCCCTCCATATCCCCCCGGCTCTGCACCGCGCGGCTGCCAATCCAGTTGGCGCGCTGTACGGCGTCCGGGATACTGAGGTTCTCCAGCAGGGCGCTGATCATCCCGACCGCAAAACCATCGCCGGCACCCACCGTGTCCACCACGGTGGTCACGGGCACACCGGGTACAAAACCCTGATCGTGTTGGGTGCGGTAATAGGCGCCGTCAGGGCCGAGTTTGATCACCACCGCCTCGGCGCCCTGATCCAGATAAAACGCCGCAATGTCGGCCGGGTCCTCGAAACCGCTGAGCAAGCGTCCCTCGCTCAAGCCCGGCAGCACCCAATGGGCCAAGGCGGCGAGGCGATTGATTTCGCCGATCATCTGCTGTTCGCTGCCCCACAGCGTCGGGCGCAGGTTGGGGTCGAACGAGACGCTGCGCCCGGCCTGACGCATGCGCGTCATCAATTCGAAAGACATCTGCCGCGCCGACTCGGACAGCGCCGGCACAATGCCGGTAGCGTGCAGATGTCGGGCTTCAAGCTGTTCAGGCACGATCGACTGCACGGACAGAAGACTGGCCGCCGAACCCCGGCGGAAGTATTCGACGTGAGGGTCGCTGCCATCGTCGGCACGCGACTTGAGCTGGAAACCGGTTGGGTGTGCGTGATCGGTCTCGACGAAACGACAATCCAGACCTTCCTGTTCCAGGGTGTCGACCACAAACCGGCCCAGCGAATCCGCACCGACCCGGCTCAGCCAGGACACCTTGAACCCCAGTCGCGACAGACCAATCGCGACATTACTGTCGGCACCGGCGATGCGCTTGTGGAACTGCGTAACGTCGGCCAGATCACCGCTCTGTTCGGCGACAAACATCGCCATGGTTTCGCCAAACGACAGAATATCGATCTCAGACATGAGCACTCTCCAGCCGTACTTGACCCAGGCGGGCGAGGGTGGCGACATGCTCGGCGGTCAACTGCACCAGGTCGGCACCTTGCAACGGATATTCCACCGCCCGCATAACCCCTTGGGGCATGTGCTGCAGGTGCTGTGCCCATTCGTGCAAATCATCAAGCGAGGGCGGTATGGCGACCAGCTTGCCGTCGGCACGGCGACGGACCGCTTTGCAATGCACATAGCCGACATGCCGGCCCAGCAGGCATGCGGCGCTGGCGGCGGATTGGTCCTGCCATTGCCAGTTGCCGATATCGAAGGTCATCTGCACCGGCAGCGCATGCGCTTCAACTGCGCTGAAAAACCGCTGGAACGGCTCGATGCGTCCACCCTGCAAGGTCTGGTCATTCTCCACCAGCAACTGCACCGGGCTTTGGGACAAGCAGCGGGCCAGCGCCGACAGAGAGTGAGTGTCGGTGAAGTCACCCAGCGAGACTTTCAGCCACTTGGCGCCAAACGCCCGGGCTCGCCTTAAGGTGTCGGGCAATTCTGGATGGGGCTGCTCCTGCCCGGTCAGCCACAGTTCCAGCGGTGAGGAAAACACGCAACCCAAGCCGCTGTGTTCGATGGCCGCAGCCACTTCTGTCGGCACTTCATTGGTGAGCAGTTCTTCACGCAGCTCAATGCGATCAGCGCCGGCAGCGGCCAGCAACTCGACAAAACTCAACTGCCCACGCTGGCGAACCAGTTCGGCGCCGTAGCTGGAAAGGCTGATGGAAACGGGTGGTTTATTCATTGTTTTGCACCTCTGAAACCGGTTTCATTTTTGTTCAAATTTTTTTGCTGCCATTCACAACCTGTGGCGAGGGAGCTTGCTCCCGCTCGGCTGCGGAGCAGCCGTAAACCAGCACATGGGTTATGCCTGATACAACGCAGTCAGCCGTTTAGGGCCGCTTCGCAACCCAGCGGGAGCAAGCTCCCTCGCCACAAAGTTTCAGCGCGGCCGTGTCGACCCACGCTCAATCAGCCGCGCCGCAAAATCCAGGGTCCGCGCCGGCCCGGCATCGCCGCGCAAGCGCTTGAGCAAACACTCGAACGCGCTCGCGCCAATCTCTGCGGTTGGCTGGGCGAGGGCAGTAATACCGCTGCCCACCAGCGGGTACCAGTCGAGGTCATCGAGGGCGATCAAGCCGATGTCTTCAAACAGCCTGCAACCCAACTCGCGCAGGGCGCGGGTGCCGGCCAACGCGGCAATACCGTTGGCGCAAAACAGCGCTTTCGGACCGGGGCCGGGGGTGGCCAGGAAGGATTTCAGCTGTGCGTTCAGCTCACTGCCGGTCTCAACCACCGCACCGCTCAGCAGCGTGCGTCGCTCGATCTGCGCCTTGAAGCTGTTCACCCGCTCAATCCGTGAGCTGGTGCCGTCGAAGGGTTCGCTGACCAACACAATGTCGCGATAGCCGCGTGCTTCAAGATGATCCAGCGCCATCTCGACCGCTGCCGGGTTGTTCAGCCCGACCAGGTCGCTGTCCAGCAGATCGACCTTGCGATCCACCAGCACCATCGGCAGTTCACGGTGCAGCTCGCGCAGCTCATCAAGGTGATGGCCGAGGGTGTTCACGATCAAGCCTTCGATGTTGTACGAGCGCAGTGCCGCCAGATGCTGGCGTTCCTGCTCATCGTCACGGTCGGTGTTGCACACCACGAGGCTGTAGCCGTGCTGAAGGCAGGCGGTTTCCACGCCATGCATCACGGCAATCGAATAGGGGTTACGGATATCGGCCACCAGCATGCCGATCAGACGGGTACGCCCGCGTTTCAAACCGCGAGCCATCTGGTTCGGACGATAGCCCAGTTCGTTGATCGCGTGCTCGATGCGCTTGGCAGTGGCCTCGGACAGCAAGGCGCGGTCTTCGCCAATAAAACGCGACACGCTGGCTTTGGAGACCCTGGCGTGCTCGGCAACTTCGAGCATGGTGACGCGACCGCGCTGGGCGGCGGAAAAAGTAGTCACGGTGTGAAGCCTTGTTGTTTGAGTTGTGGTGGCTGCTGCTGAAACCGGTTTCAGAAAACACCAAGCGCGGGTGAACGTCAAGTTCATCGGCGAAGGAAGTTGTAGGAAAAGTCGGATTTAACCGACAGGCGGTCTTCAGACCTGTCAGATCTGACAGTAGCCGGTGTTGGGGATAGGGCGTTTAATTTCTTGCAGGCATAACAGGTCACCGCCTGTTATTGAAGAACGGTCCCCAACAACGCCTGTTCGGACGTGCATCAATTCAACTGTGATGGAGAACGTGAAATGACTGCTAACGAAAAGCTGACATCGACGCTGACTAACAAAGAAATTGCTAAGAAAACGCTTATTAAACACCGTTCTTTCAATTTGCCAGAAGCGGCCGAGCAGCATCCGGCTCCAGAGATTGAGGGGATTCACCCAGGCGGACTGCTACCTAAATCTATTCTGGATAAGACAGAAATACCGGTTTTAATAAGAAAGCTGAGTAATGATCATGAATACAAAAAAGGTGATAAGTTAAAGTTGCAGGTGATAGATCCGAGGAAGGGTGATTCAGGACCGGTTTATGAGGGGGGGGCAGAGGATTTACCTGATAGTTTAGAAGGATTCCCTCTAACAGTTTTCTTTCCGAGTAGTCACCTGGTTGATGATGATAAAGTTAACCCAGAAACTAGCTATCAGGTGCGGTTTATCGTCACTGATTCCGGAACCGGTAATGATCTTCCCTCACTAAAACTACCTGTTCTCGCCGATCGTTACGCGCCTTATCAAAGCAAGCATGATGCTAGTTTCCTTCGGCCTGATGTGCCGGAGGTCCTAAATGCTTCGTCTGGAATTGATGAGCAGTGGCTGATAGATAATAAATTCCTGCAGCTGAAATTTGCCTTGGGGTATCAATTCCGGTTGCTTGATGATGTTTTTAAAGTTTCTATCTCCACCACTCAGTCAGGGGCAGATGGTCCACTGTTGAATGTGGTTTATTCCGGGGCGCTGGGTGTCGATGGTCTTCTGGATGTTTCGGTTGAAAAATTTGCATCTGAAGTGGCAAACGATGGAGATATTTATGTGTACTGCACTGTTACGGACGCGACAGGTAACGTCAGTAAGGTTTCATACAATGCCGCCATTAGGGTGGCGTTGCGCCCTGAGCCCGAGTTTAATAAGCCTAGAATTCCGATCGTGGGTGAAGGGGGTGTGCTTAATTATGAAACATTTAAATCAACTATTTATGCCTATGTAGATCGTGGTAAGAACTGGTTCCACACAGACAAAATTCTGCTCCAGATACAGAGCACTATTGCTGGTGCCACTCCTATCGATGTGGCGCAGATCGAGGTGGGTATTGGAACTGGTCCACTTCGGTTCCCACTTCGCTATCAGGACATCAAATTACTGTTCATCGATCGTGAGACACCAACCCCCACAAAATCGCTTTATCTGCTGAAACGAGGGACCGAGACACCGCGCCCCTCACCTGCAACACAATTTACTACTGATCTCACGGAAGCCGGCCCGATTAACCCCAATCTGCCGAGCGAGACCAATCCAAATATGGTGAAAGTTGGGGTTACAGGGGACTCAGGAACGCTGAATCATATTACGGGCCTGGACCGTGGAAAACCGGTCACTATCCAGACGCCAATGAAAAATTTGGATGACACCTGGGTGATTCTAGGCAATGAGATTGCTCGACTCTGGTACCACGGAGTGAAGGTCTTCGAATTGGCATTGACCGGTTCTGAGGCAGAACTGACTCATGATATACCTGTGGCCATTATTGAACAGGTAGGCACAGGGAGAAAAGATGCCTGGTGGGATATTATAGGGAACGATAGTTCCAATACCTGGGTCTCGCCAAAAACTGTAGTTACCGTAGATCCGAAGACAGTCGAGTTTGTGGAGCCATGGGTACAGGACTTTCCAGTTGGTGGAATTGACGTCATTAACTGCAAAAGTCTTGAGCTCCCAGATCGTCATCTGAAAGTGGTCGTCCCTGTTGTTGCCGCCTATATGCCGAAGGACTCCGTTGTCATAGTGTGTTCAGTGGGGGCGTCCGATAAGTTTGGGTTCGATGTCATCGGTGGTACCGAGTTCTCAGAGTCTCATACTATAAGTGACAGTGATTTGGCGGCGGGCGAATTTTCGGTAAACATCAAGCCCTATTTGACCAAGATAAGACCCATGCAGCCGACGAATGACTCTGGAATGCCAAATGGTTCTATAAAACTCTGGTACGTCGTGCAGGTTGATAGTCTGCCAGTTTCGTCAAAAGAGCGCCTGCGCGAAGTAAGGTTGTTGTCCAGTGGTGTGTATTGCGAAGATGCGCCAACACGTTAATCAATAATGATCGAGTCAGCAGAGAGAGGCCAACACCGCTCTCTGCTTTTCATGCTCCGACCCACCAGAGGGAAAAGTCTGATTAGGCTGATGAAAAGTCCTACATACGCGAATCGTTTACGCACGTAGTCTCCCGCGCATTCCGGGAGGAGAGCTCCCGTATCGGATTACTGGATCTTTCCTTTAAGGACGGATAATTACCTGGATACCTCACTATGTCGTTAACGCAACTATTTAACCTGAACCCGGTTGTCATCGGGCTCAATATGTCATCACTGGCCCTAATGTCGATGATCGCCCCCTATGCCAGCGCCCAACAGCTGGATGGCGTCGAACTGACAATCGGCCCGCCGGGGATCACCCAGGACTGGCAGCTTTACAAAGATGCCGTTTTAACAGTCAACGGTATGTCGACGTTTGATATTCGAGCTATACAGTCGACGCTCAATGTCAATTCCGGCACGACGCAACAGATTTCAGCCAGCCGGGGCTCGGTGGTCAATCTGGTCAATACCACCGTCAACGCGGCTGGCGGCAATAACGGTGTCGAACTGATCAACAGTGTCGCGACGATTACCGACAGCACCATCAACAGTAGCCGCTTGGGTATGCGCATCGCTCGCGATGCGACCACGGATACTGGCTCTACCGCGACAGTGACCGGCAGTACGATCACTGGCGCGACGGGGGGGGCGTGGGTCACCAGCCTTAGCACCCTGGCGCTTTCGAACTCCACGCTCGAAGGTACCGGCGCCACCAGTTATGGGCTTCGGCTGACCAATGGCAGCGTGACTGCCAGCAACGGCAGCCGCATCATTGGCGGTCAGAATGGCGTGAGCTTCACGCTGGATACCACGGTTGATCAACCCGGCACACTGGTGCTGGACAACTCGAGTGCGGAAAGTCGAACGGGTTCGGCGATCCTTGTCGATTACGCCGGTAAGGACAGTGCCCCGACGCAGATCGATATTCTCAACGGTTCCACTCTCAAGGGCGGTAACGGCATCATTCTGGACGTGACGGGCAAGGCGTTGGTCAATATGAACGTCGGTAACAGCGCACTGAACGGCAATGTTCAAGTGGCCGGCAACAGCACCGCGAACCTGAATTTCAAGCAAGGCTCGCTGACCGGTGACGTGATCGCCGAGTCGGGTAGTACGGCGAATGTTCAGCTGCAGCAAGGTTCTCTATTGACCGGGCGCCTGGAGAACGTGGCCACGGTCGGCATCGATCGTCAATCCGAATGGACCATGACCGGCAACAGCCAGGTCGGTGACCTGCACACAGAGGGCACTGTCAGGTTTGGTGCCGATCATGGCAATGACTACAAACAACTGGATGTAACCAACCTGTCGGGCGACGGCCTGTTTCTCATGCGCACCCACTTCACCACGGGTGAGACTGATTTGTTGAACGTCACCGGCACCGCTACCGGCGATCATCGACTGCTGATCACCAGCAGCGGTGTCGATCCGGCTAGTGGCGAGCCGATCACTGTGGTGCACACACAAGGTGGCGATGCTCAGTTCAAGTTGGCCAATGCCGATGGTACGGTCGATCTGGGGACGTATTCCTATGGGCTGACTCAGGATACAACCGGTAAAAACTGGTTCCTCGACCCGAGCAAGCTCACCGTCAGCCCCTCCACTCAGGTCGTCAGTGCCTTGTTTGGTGCACCGCTCACCGTGTTATACGGCGAAGACGCCTCGCTACGCACGCGCATGGGTGAAGTGCGCTTCAACCCCGGCAAGTCGGGGGCCTGGAGCCGCGCTTTTGGCAGCAAGTACAACGTCAATGGGGACTACGGCAATAGCTTTCAGCAAACGCAGAAGGGTTTTGCGTTGGGTGTCGATACACCGTTGGGCGACAGTCGGTGGATGCTGGGGGTGATGGCTGGTTATAGCCAATCGGACCTTGCTCTGAACCATGGCAGTTCGGCCACCGTCGACAGCTACTTCCTGGGCAGCTACCTGACCTGGTTGGGTGAGCAGGGGTATTACGTCGATAGCACTCTCAAGCTCAATCGCTTGGAGAGCAAGGCTGATGTTGCGATGAGTGATGGGGAAGAGTCCAAGGGGGATTACGGTAACACCGCCGTGAGTGCGTCTGTGGAGGCGGGTCGGAAAATCGAACTCCGCAACGGATATTTCATCGAGCCCTCCACTCGGTGGTCGACCGCCTACATTCAGGGCAAGAATTATGGTCTGGATAACGGCATGGAGGTCGAGGACGACGGGACCTATTCATTGCTGGGCAAGGTTGGGGTAACGGCGGGTCGTGACTTGCAGATGAAGAACGGCAGCACACTGCAGCCTTATGTCCGTGCGGCGCTGGCGCATGAGTTTTCCGCAAGCAATGAGTTCAAGGTCAACGACACTCGGTTTAAACATAAACTCTCCGGGTCGCGCCTGGAAGTGGCGACGGGGGTTGCCATGAAGCTGACCGACCGCTGGAGTGTAAACGCCGAGGTCGAGTACATGAACGGCAAGAACATCGAAATGCCGACCCGCGGGACGCTGGGCGTGCAGCTCAAGTTTTAAGGGGCGATGAAATTTTGGAAAGCCGCGTTTCGACAGAAGTGCGGCTTTTTTATGGTTTTTTTTTGCAGTCGCAAACCCTGGTGAAACCGCAAACCGACCGGTGGTCGAAATACCTGTCAGATCTGACAGTAGCCGGTCTTGGTGATCGGGTGTTTAATTTCTTGTAAGGGCTAACGGGATATTTACTGTTAGTGAAGAGCGATTACCAGAAAGGCCTGTTCGGACGGGCATCAATTCAATTGTGATGGAGAACATGAAATGACTGCTAAGGAAACGGAAACACCGAATCCTAACCTCCCACTCCCAAATAAAGCGGGGGTGCACCCGGCGCCAGTGATTAAGGGCTTGATCGAGAATGGACTGTTAACTAAAGCACTTCTGGCTCAGCCGGTAGTAGTGGTTGAGCTGGTGGGGCTGAACGAATATAGTCAGGGTAATACTGCTGAACTGCACTTGATTGATTCGAAAAAACCATTTCCATCTATTGTTTATATAGGGCCTCGAAAGTCTTTGCCAGGGACTGCAGCAGAGTACCCTCAATATTTTGATCTGCCGAGTGCTGAACTGCTTGATGATGATGTGATGAATGACTCAACTTACTATCAAGTGAGATTGATCGTCACTGAAGGCAGTACGGGTAATGATAATCCTACAGAAAAACTCGCCATTCGAGTCGATCGCCATGCTCCTTACCAAAGTAAATATAACGGTGGCTACAATCGGCCCATGAAGCTTGTCTTTCTAAATGTGCCAGTTGATCAAGTCATTGATAAACAGTGGTTGGGGGAACATTCATACTTAAAGCTTAAAGTAGACACCGGCTATCCCTTTCATCAGCAGAGTGACTTTATCAGAGTTTCTATTTTTGACACCGTGCCGGACGCTGATTCTCCGCTCCCCAATGAAGTGTATTTCGGATATTTGGATGAAGGTGGACAAGTCAACATCCCTGTCGAAAGTTTTCAAGAGTACTTGGGTGTAGATCGTACTCTTTATGTGGCTTACTCTATTACCGACAGTGCAGGTAATGCCAGCAAGGTGTCGGTGCACGCTTACCTGGATGTGAAACTTCGCGCTGAGCCAGTGCTGGAAGCGCCCACATTGCCGGTGCTGGGATCCGATGGAGTGCTTGATTTAGCAAAGGTTCAGCCAACACCGAAGTGTTACGTCCCTCTTCCCGACCACTCACTTCCAACGGATCGGATTCTGTTATTCCTTGATAATATTAAAGTGGCGGAGCAGGTAGTGGGCGAGGGGCCAGGCCCCTTGGAGTTCTGGCTCAGCTACTTGATCATCAGCCAATTGCCTATTTATCCTGACGCACTGTATCAGGCATCGCTGTCCTATCAGCTTATGCGGGGCAATGAACCGCCGCGTCAGTCTCCCCTGCTAAAATTTGTTATTGACTTTATAATGGCCGGCCCGAAAAGCAAGAATCTTCCGGACTTGACAAATTCGGAGATGGTGAACGTCGAACTTCGGGGGCAATCCGGGACGCTGAATCATTTAACGAGCAAGGACCATGGTAAACCGGTCACTATCCGGACACCGATGAAAAAACCTCATGACCCTTGGCAGATTCGAGGCGATGAGACTGTTGGACTTTGGTTCGCTGGAAAACTGATCTACACGTTGCCTTTGACCGGTGTCGAGATAGAACTTGTATTCGAGATGCCTTGGTCCGTTATTGATCAGGCAGGTCCTGGCAGCCACAATGCCTTTTGGACTATTTATACGGATGGAAGCAAGAATGTGTTCCGCTCGGAAAGAACGGTGGTGATCGTTGATGCCACAGCCGAATTCACGCCTCCATCGGCACCATAGACATTTGCTGTACACGGCAGATTAATGGTCCGCCCGTTCAGTCAGAGGTGTTCATTCGTGAAGTTGGGTTGTTGAACGGTGGCTTGTAGTACTCGGGGACACCAATATATCTAATTGATGTTGGTCAAGGCACAGAGAAAGGTTCACACCTTTCTCTGTTTTTCCATACGCTGATTTTGCGGGGGGAGGGAAGTCTGCTTGGGCTGATAAAAGCTCTGTCATTTGTCGCACCCATTGCGTCCAATAGTGCCGCGCACAGTTATTCGTCAACTGAACAACCCGGCAGCAATATTGATCGAAAACCCCAGGATGGCGGTATTGAACAGAAAACCGATCAGTGATTGGGCCAGCACGATCTTGCGCAAACTGCGTGTGGCCACCCCGACATCGGCGGTTTGTACTGCCACGCCGATGGTGAACGAGAAATACAGGAAGTCCCAATAGTTGGGGTTTTTCAAGCCTTCGGCAAAGCGCAGCGCCGGCTCCTTGCCGTCCCAGGTGTAGAACAGCCGGGCGTAGTGCACGCTGAAGATCACCCCGACCAACAACCATGAACCGATTACCGTCATCCCGGTGAAGCCGTAATGCAATAGCCGTCGGCTGGTCTCCAGATCCTTGCTGCCAACCAGTTCCAGGGTGATGGTGGCGAGGCTGGCAATCGCCGCGATACAGACGATGAGCAGTACCATGCCGGCGTTTTCATCTTCGACTTCGGCGATGCGTTTGACGTCATCGGCCCGCGCGCGGATGGTGAGCCAGAGCATCAGTACCAGATAGGTCCAGACTCCGGCATTCCAGCCAATAAGGATTTTGCTGATGATCGAACTGGCCGGAGCCAGGAGGCTGACCGTCACCCCCAGCAGGGCGGCGGCGGTCAGGCGAGGGTGGGTGCGCAGGAGGTGTGGCATGGTCACTCGATAGGGCGGGTTTTAACCACCATAGCGTAGCGCGGTCCCTTGTGGCGAGGGAGCTTGCTCCCGCTCGGCCGCGCAGCGGTCGTAAACCAGTCTATGAGTTTTATCTGACGGATAGCGGCTGCTGATACTGGGACCGCTTCGCGGTCCAGCGGGAGCAAGCTCCCTCGCCACAAGGTTGTGTCTGGTTCAGGGTTTAGCTTGGCGTTTCCTGACCAGTTTCATCACCGCTACAAAAAACACCGGCACAAACACC
Organism: Pseudomonas helvetica; assembly: GCF_039908645.1. NCBI lineage: Bacteria > Pseudomonadati > Pseudomonadota > Gammaproteobacteria > Pseudomonadales > Pseudomonadaceae > Pseudomonas > Pseudomonas helvetica. The sequence goes on along the minus strand of NZ_CP150917.1, from coordinate 3,588,393 downwards.
ACCGCCATGGTCGCGGTGATCATCCCGCCGATCACGCCAGTGCCGATCGCCTGCTGACTCGCCGAACTGGCGCCGGTGGCAATCGCCAGCGGCACCACGCCAAGGATGAATGCCAGCGAGGTCATGATGATCGGTCGCAGACGCAAGCGCGCGGCTTGCACGGTGGCGTCGATCAGGTCATGGCCTTCGTCGTACAGGCTCTTGGCGAACTCGATGATCAGGATCGCGTTTTTCGCTGACAGCCCGATGATGGTGATCAGCCCGACCTTGAAGAACACGTCGTTGGGCATTCCGCGCAAGGTCACCGCCAGCACCGCGCCGAGTACACCCAGCGGCACCACCAGCAGCACCGAAGTCGGAATCGACCAGCTTTCGTACAACGCCGCCAGGCACAGGAACACGATCAGCAACGACAAGCCAAGCAGCATCGGTGCCTGGCTGCCGGACAGGCGCTCTTGCAACGACAACCCGGTCCATTCCTGACCCAGCCCTGCCGGGCCTTGGGCGACCAGACGCTCGATTTCCGCCATCGCTTCGCCGGTGCTGTGACCGGGCGCCGGCTCACCGGAAATGCTGATCGCCGGGTAACCGTTGTAGCGCGTTAGCTGCGCCGGGCCCTGGGTCCATGTGGCCTGGACGAACGCCGACAGTGGGACCATTTTATCGGCATTGTTGCGCACGTGGATCTTCAGCAAGTCGTCAACCTGACTGCGTTGATCGCCTTCAGCCTGAACCACCACCCGCTGCATCCGCCCCTGGTTGGGGAAATCGTTGATGTAGGCCGAACCGACAGCGGTGGACAGCACGTTACCGATATCGGCGAAGGAAACGCCCAAGGCATTGGCCTGTTTGCGGTCGACCTCAAGTTGCACTTGCGGTGCTTCCGCCAAGGCACTTTCGCGCACGTTCATCAGGATCGGGCTTTTCTCGGCAGCCGCCAGCAAGGCACTGCGCGCTTGCATCAGCGCCGCATGACCCAGGCCACCGCGGTCTTGCAGGCGGAACTCGAAACCGCTCGACGTACCGAGGCCGTCAACTGGAGGTGGCAGTATCGAGAAGGCCACGGCGTCCTTGATCTGACTCAAGGCACCGTTGGCGCGATTGGCAATCGAGGCCGCCGAGTCATCGCTGCCGCGTTCAGACCAATCCTTGAGCGTGGTAAACGCCAGGGCCGCGTTCTGGCCGCTGCCGGAGAAGCTGAAGCCGAGAATCACTGTGCTGTCGCCGACACCGGGTTCAGTGGCGTTGTGCGCTTCGATCTGCTCGACCACCTGCACCGTACGGTTCTTGCTGGCACCCGGTGGCAGTTGAATGTCGGTGATGGTGTAGCCCTGGTCTTCGACCGGCAGGAAGGACGAGGGCAGGCGACTGAAGCAAAACACCAAACCAATCAACAACACGCCATAGACCAGCAGATAACGACCACTGCGTTTCAGGGCGTAGACCACCCAGCGCTGATAGCCCTCGGTCATCTGCTCGAAGCGCTGGTTGAACCAGCCGAAGAAACCGCCCTTGGCGTGATGCTCACCTTTGGCGATCGGTTTCAGCAGCGTGGCGCAGAGTGCCGGGGTGAGTGTCAGGGCGAGGAACGCCGAGAACAGAATCGATGTGGCCATCGACAGCGAGAACTGCTGGTAGATCACCCCGACCGAGCCCGGCATGAACGCCATCGGGATAAACACCGCCACCAGCACCAGCGTAATACCGATGATCGCCCCGGTGATCTGGCTCATGGCTTTGCGCGTTGCTTCTTTGGGCGACAGGCCTTCGTTGACCATGATCCGCTCGACGTTCTCGACCACGACGATAGCGTCGTCGACCAGAATGCCGATCGCCAGGACCATGCCGAACATGGTCAGTACGTTGATCGAGAAACCCAGCGCCATCATGGTCGCAAAAGTGCCCATCAATGCCACGGGCACCACCAACGTCGGGATCAGCGTGTAGCGGATGTTCTGCAGGAACAGGAACATCACCGCGAACACCAGCAGCATCGCCTCGCCGAGGGTGTAAACCACTTTGGTGATCGAGACTTTGACGAACGGCGAGGTGTCGTACGGAATCTTGTATTCCACACCGGCCGGGAAGTAGCGCGCCAGCTCGTCCATCTTCTCGCGCACCAGTGTTGCGGTGCTCAAGGCATTGGCACCGGGCGACAGTTGCACGCTGACCGCTGTCGACGGCTTGCCGTTGAGGCGCGTGGAGAACTGGTATTCCTGGCTGCCGATTTCGACCCGCGCCACGTCACCCACGCGCACCGTGGAACCGTCGGGATTGGCCCGCAGCACAATGTCGGCGAACTCTTCGGGGGTCGACAGTTGACCTTTCACCAGCACCGTCGCAGTGATTTCCTGGGTGGTACGGGTCGGCAAATCGCCGATGCTGCCCGCCGAGACCTGGGCGTTCTGCGCGACGATCGCCGCGTTGACGTCGGCCGGGGTCAGGTTGAAACCGATCAGTTTCTGCGGGTCGATCCAGATCCGCATGGCCCGTTCGGCGCCATACAGCTGAGCCTTGCCGACGCCGTCCAGACGCTTGATCTCGTTCATCACGTTGCGCGCCAGATAGTCGCTGAGCGCCACGTCATTGAGCTTGCCGTCGCTGGAGGTGAGGGTGATCAACAGCAGGAAGCCGGCCGAGACTTTCTCGACCTGCAAACCTTGTTGGGTCACCGCTTGCGGCAGGCGCGACTCGATCACCTTGAGGCGGTTTTGCACATCGACCTGAGCCATTTCCGGATCGGTACCGGGCTGGAAGGTGGCGGTGATGGTCGCGGTGCCAAGGCTGCTCTGGGATTCGAAATACAGCAGGTGATCGGCGCCGTTGAGCTCGCCCTCGATCAGGCTGACCACGCTTTCGTCGATGGTTTGCGCCGAGGCGCCCGGGTACACCGCATAGATCTCGACCTTCGGCGGTGCAACGTTGGGGTACTGCGCGACAGGCAGCTGCGGGATAGCCAGCGCACCGGCCAACAGGATAAACAGTGCGACCACCCAGGCGAACACCGGGCGGTCGATAAAGAATTGCGGCATAAAGTCTGCGTCCTGCCTACTGCCCGGTGACCTGGGCAAGGGGAAGAGGGGTGTCGTCGATTTCTACTTTTTCGCCGGGACGGGCGTGCTGCAGGCCTTCGATGACAATGCGGTCGCCGGGCTTGAGGCCGCCGGTGACGATCCAGCGATCCTTCTGCACCTGGCCGAGCTGCACCGGTTGCTGGCTGACACGGGCGTCGGCGTCGAGCAAAAGCACCTGAGCAATGCCGGCGCTGTCACGCAGGATCGCCCGTTGCGGCACGCTGATACCGTGCTGATTCACCGCTTGCTCCAGGCGCACCCGGATGAAGCTGCCCGGCAGCAAGTCGAGGTCCGGGTTGGGGAACTCGCTGCGCAGAATGATCTGGCCAGTACCCGGGTCGACACTGATGTCGGCGAACAGCAGCTTGCCGGGCAATGGGTAGAGACTGCCGTCGTCCTGAATCAGCGTGGCTTTGGCCTGATCCTGGCCGACCTGCTGCATCTGCCCGGCACGAAACGCCCGGCGCAACTCGTTGAGTTCGCGGGTCGACTGGGTCAGGTCGGCGTGGATCGGGTCCAGCTGCTGGATCAGTGCCAATGGCGTGCTTTCGTTCTGCCCGACCAGCGCGCCTTCGGTGACCAAGGCACGGCCAACCCGCCCGGAAATCGGTGCGGTGACAGTGGCGTAACCGAGGTTCAGTTTCGCCCGTTGCACAGCCGCCTGATTGGCCGCGACATCGGCGGCGGTCTGCCGGACGGCGGCGCGGGCGTTGTCGTAATCCTGGCCGCTGATGGCATTGCCTTCGATCAACTGCGCGTAACGCTGCTCTTGCAAGCGCGCCTGAAAGGCATTGGCCTCGGCTTTGCGCAGCGCCGCCTGGGCGCTGTCCAGATCAGCCTTGAACGGTGCCGGATCGATGCGAAACAGCACGTCGCCCTGTTTGACGTCGCTGCCTTCGCGGAAGGTCCGTTGCAGGACCACGCCGGCCACCCGGGCGCGGACTTCGGCGATTCGCGGCGCGGCGATCCGCCCACTCAGTTCGCTACTGATCGACAGTGGCCGGGCTTCGACGGTTTCGATCCGGACCGTGGCCAGCGGCGCTGTTTCTTCGGCAGTGGAGGACTTGTCGCACGCACTCAGCGTCATTGCCAAGGCAATCAGGCCGAGCTTCGCAAACAGGTTCTTTGACATGTAAATACCCCAATAATGACCCCGGCATCCTACGGGGAGGGGACGAGCGTAGCGGTGAAGCTTTGTAGGTGCTGTGTGAAATTGTGTAATGGTTTTACTCATGCCTGTGCGAGGGCGTATATCCTTGGCGCCTGCTTCGCAGTCGATCGCGGACATGCCTTGCTCCTACAGGTATCGAGCCGGACGCAATATTTGCGAACGCCCGCTGTCCGTAGGAGCAAGGCCTGCCCGCGATAGCGGTCACTGCTCACCATTGCATTCCCTGGAAACACCCATGCCCAACATCCTCTTGGTCGAAGACGATTCCGCACTCTCTGAATTGATTGCCAGCTACCTTGAACGCAATGGCTATCAGGTCAGTGTTATCAGCCGTGGCGACCATGTGCGCGAACGGGCGCGGGTCGATCCGCCGGATCTGGTGATCCTCGACCTGATGCTGCCAGGCCTCGATGGTTTGCAGGTCTGTCGCTTGCTGCGCGCCGATTCGGCGGCTCTGCCGATTCTGATGCTGACCGCCCGCGACGACAGTCATGACCAGGTGCTGGGCCTGGAGATGGGCGCTGACGATTACGTCACCAAGCCGTGCGAGCCACGGGTATTGCTGGCGCGGGTGCGGACCTTGCTGCGGCGCAGCAGCCTGAACGAGCCGCAGACCGCCAGCGACCGAATCCTCATGGGCAACCTCTGTATCGATCTGTCGGAGCGCACCGTGACCTGGCGCGAGCAACTGGTCGAACTGTCCAGCGGCGAATACAACCTGTTGGTGGTGCTGGCTCGCCACGCCGGTGAAGTACTCAGCCGCGACCAGATCCTGCAACGCCTGCGCGGCATCGAATTCAACGGCACCGACCGCTCGGTGGACGTGGCGATTTCCAAGCTGCGGCGCAAATTCGACGATCATGCCGGCGAAGCGCGCAAGATCAAAACCGTGTGGGGCAAGGGTTATCTGTTCAGTCGCTCCGAGTGGGAATGCTGAACATGCTGCGCATTCTGATCCGCCTCTACCTGATCACCATCGTCACCTTTAGCGCGGCGATTTATTTCATCCCGGATCTGGTGATCAAGGTTTTTCACGAGCGATTCGTGAACTACAACCTTGATCACTCCCGAGGCTTGCAGAAGCTGATCACCCAACAGTTTCACGGAGTGCCGACCGAGCAATGGACCCATCTGGCCGCGCAGCTGGACCAGGACTTCAGCCCGTTGCACGTGGCACTGGTGCGCAATGACGACGCGGATTTCACCCCCTACGAACGTGAGCGTCTGGAGCGCGGTGAAAACGTTATCCGCATGGGCGACTGGGGCTGGCGCACGCTGGCGGTCTCGCCGCTGGATCAGCAACTGTCGGTGAAACTGGTGGTGCCACCGGATCCGCTGGACGTCAACTTGTTGTACTGGAGCATCAACGTACTGATCGGCGGCGCGCTGCTGGCGTGTCTGTTGATCTGGCTGCGGCCGCACTGGCGCGATCTGGAACGTCTGAAAAATACCGCCGAGCGCTTTGGCAAGGGCCACTTGAGCGAGCGCACACAGATCCCGCCGAGTTCGAACATTGGCAGCCTGGCCAACGTTTTCGACACCATGGCCGGCGATATTGAAAATCTCCTGAACCAGCAACGTGATTTGCTCAACGCGGTGTCGCACGAATTGCGCACGCCGTTGACCCGACTGGACTTTGGCCTGGCACTGGCCTTGTCCGACGACTTGCCGGCCGCCAGCCGCGAGCGTTTGCAGGGCCTGGTTGCACACATTCGTGAACTGGATGAGCTGGTGCTGGAATTGCTTTCCTACAGCCGCCTGCAGAATCCGGCACGGGTGCCGGAGCAGGTGGACGTGTCGCTGGATGAGTTTATCGACAGTATTCTGGGCAGCGTCGATGAAGAGCTGGAGTCGCCGGACATCGTCATCGACGTCTTGTTGCACGGCCAGCTCGAACGCTTCAGCCTTGACCCGCGCCTGACCGCCCGAGCGATCCAGAACCTGCTGCGCAACGCCATGCGCTACTGCGAAAAACGCATTCAGATCGGCGTGCAGGTCTGCGCAAAAGGCTGTGAAATCTGCGTCGACGATGACGGCATCGGCATTCCGGAAGACGAACGCGAGCGGATCTTCGAACCTTTCTACCGCCTGGACCGCAGCCGCGACCGCGCCACGGGCGGGTTTGGCCTGGGGCTGGCGATCAGCCGCCGAGCCCTGGAAGCCCAGGCCGGCACACTGACGGCCGAAACCTCGCCGCTGGGCGGGGCGCGGTTCCGGTTGTGGCTGCCGACCCCGGTTTGATCTCAGGCTTTTTACTGACACTCAACGGTAACTCGAGCTTGCACTGACCTTGTGGCGAGGGAGCTTGCTCCCGTTGGGCCGCGAAGCGACCCCAAAACCTGCCAATGCATATATTCAGACACACTGCATTCGGCAGCTTTACGACTGCTTCGCCCGAACGCGGACCGGCCGACGGGGGCAAGCCCCCTCACCACAGGTTCAGGGTTCAAACGGATACTTCGGCAGCCGTGATCAACCCCACCCCAGCCCGGTCCATCCGTTCCATGGCCGAGGCCAGCGAGCCGTTCAGGTCGATTGCCCGGCACGCATCCAGCACCACCGTGGCATTGAACCCGGCTGCGCGGGCGTCCAGCGCCGAGAACATCACGCAGAAATCCAGCGCAAGTCCGACCATGAACACCGTATCGATTCCGCGTTCCCGCAGGTATCCGGCCAAGCCGGTGGGGGTGGTGCGGTCTGCTTCCAGAAACGCCGAATAGCTGTCGATGTCCGGGTTACAGCCTTTGCGGATGATCAACTGGGCGTGGGGCAGGTTCAGTTCGGCATGCAGTTCGGCGCCAGTGGTGGCTTGCACACAATGTTCAGGCCACAGGGTCTGGGCGCCGTAAGGCAGTTCAATCACATCATAGGGTTGGCGTCCGGGATGGCTGGACGCGAACGAGGCGTGCCCGGCCGGATGCCAGTCCTGGGCAATGATCACCTGGGTGAACTGACCGGCGAGGCGATTGATCAAGGGAATGATCCGGTCGCCCTCGGGTACCGCCAGTCGGCCGCCGGGAGTGAAGTCGTTTTGTACATCGATGACTAATAAGGCGCAGTGTGATTGAGCGGATGTGGACGTCATGACCGGTTACCTCCCTGGAAGTGGAAACGCAAGCATAGCGTCAGGTTCAGACTCTTCAAACGCTGAACCGACTCCTGAACAGCGTCCCCACTCCCCCGCAGCAGGCTACGCCAGCTGCGGGGGGAGTGGGCACTATTAGTCGGCGGGCAGTAAATGCTGGCGACAGTCGAGTGTCAGGCGGGCGCCGCCGAGTTCGCTGCTGCCGACGTCCAGGGCGAATCCGTGCAGGTTCACGATGGCCGCGACAATCGATAAGCCGAGGCCGAAGCCACCGTTCTTGGCGTTGTCGTCGACGCGATAGAACCGTTGGAACACCGCCGTGCGTTTGTCCGCCGGGATGCCGGGGCCGGAGTCGAGTACTTCAATACGTGTGCTGCCGGCATTGTCGATTGCCCGCACGATGACCTGACCGCCCGCCGGGGTGAACTTGATCGAGTTGCTCAGCAAGTTCGACAGGGCTTCAAACAACAACGCCCGGTCGCCGGTCAGCTCCGGCAAGGTCTGCGGTGTTTGCAGGCTTAATGTCAGCTGACCTTCCTCGGCCAGCGGCAGGTAAAAATCGTACAGTTCCTGCAGCAACGGCAATGGATCGAACAGCACAAAGCCTGAACGCCGTTGTTGATCCTCCAGCTCGGAGATCCGCAGCAATCCGCGAAAGCGCGCCATCAGGGTGTCGGTCTCGGCGATCACCTGATCCAGCTGCAACGCCTCGGCAGAACCTTCGACGGCCTGCTGTTGAATGCGGTAAAGCTGCGCGCGTAGCCGGGTGAGCGGGGTGCGCAGGTCGTGGGCGATGTTGTCGCAAACCCCCTTGACCTCGTTCACCAGGCGCTCGATGCGTTCGAGCATGGCGTTGACGATGGCCGCAAGCATGTCCAGCTCATCGCGGCGGCTAGACAGCGGCAAACGGTGGTTGAGGTTGCCGGCGACGATGGCTTCGGCGCTCGCCTGCAAGGCGCGAATCCGTTGTAACGGCCGACGGCGCAACAAATGCCAACCGGCGATGCCGGGGATGATGGTCAGCGAGACTCCCCAGAACAGCGCATGCAGGATGATCCGTGTGACCGCAAACAACGAACCGTTGTCACGCACCAGGACCAGCCAGCGGCCATCCAGCGTGTGGGTCGCCACCGCGTCGCAACTGTCGGATGGCAGGCTGGCGTCATCCGGATCGGCGCAGTCGCCCAGTGAATGGATCTTGCCGTCCAGCGGCAGGCCAGCGGGGATCCTGCGAATCAGCCCGTGCAGCGGCCGATGCTGTTCGTCGAACAGCCCATAGGCGTCGATACCGCGTTGGTCGAAGGTGATGCTGGCAATCAGCGCCTCATCCAGCTGATCACCGTGGAAGCGTGAAAACAGGTGCTGGCGCTGCATCAGCGAATGTTTGGCAAGGTTCTCCAGGTAGCTGGAAACCTCGTAATACATCACCCCCATGAGCAGGCCGCTCCAGACCACGAACAGCGAACTGTAGAGCGCCAGCAAGCGGCTGCTGGAGGAGCGCCAGCCTTTAGACGGGTTCAGCAATGACATAACCCGAGCCTCGCACAGTCCGTATCAGCGGTAGTTGGCCCGGCAGGTCGATTTTTTTGCGCAGACGTCCGATGTGCACATCGATCAGATTGGTGCCGGGGTCGAAGTGATAGCCCCAGACCTCTTCGAAAATCATCATCCGCGTGAGGATCTGCCCG